>NZ_CP162023.1:1239827-1549784 GCF_041320275.1 Mumia sp. Pv4-285
GGCACACCCGTCACCTCGTCCGAACCTGAGACACCCGAGTGCGTCGTCGCTCCGGCCGCCGTCAGAGTCCAGTCGGTCGGTTCGGCACTTCCGCCCTCACCGTTGTCGAGGTCCTTCTCGAGGGTGAGGCTCGCTCCCTGCCAGGTGTTCGTGACGGTGCAGACGACGTCATCGGACGGCGAGACCAGCGTGACGACACCACCCACGACCGTACGAGGAACTCCGTTCGCCGTACAGGACCAAGGGCTCGCGGAGTACAGCTCCGGCGTCGGCCCCGACTCACTGAGCGCGTAGGGCCCGACCGGGACCGTCACGTGGCTGACGTCGTTGCTCCCGCTCGGACCACTGATCACGGTGCCGCCGGGCGCCTGGGCCGTGAGGGTCCACGCCTCGGCCGGGTCGGGACCGCCGACGACCTCCTTGATCAAGGTGAGGTGCGGTGGGACCCACGTGTTCGTCGCGGTGCACGTGACGTCCCCGCCGGCGGCCACGGTGACCGTCGTGCCGGTGAGCGCGCTCGCGGGGACGCACGCCCAGCCGGTGAGGTCGTACCCGCTCGGACCGTCTGCCTCGGCAAGGGCGTACTGACCTGCAGGGAGACCGCCCGTGACACCGTCGGTGCCGGCGAGGGCTGCGCCGTCGCCGGTCGCGCTGAGCGTCCACGACGCCGGTGGCGCGCTGCCGCCGACGACGTCCTTGAGGAGGGTGAGCTGCCCACCTGCCCAGGTGTTCGTGATGGTGCAGGTCATGTCGTCGTCCGCGTCGATGTTGACCGAGCCGCCGGAGACCGGCACCGGATCGCCGCTGGTCTCGCAGAACCAGTCACCGGCCTCGTAGCCACTCGACCCACCGGACTCTGCGAGAGCGAAGACTCCGGGCTCGACGGCGACGTGGGAGACAGCGTCGCTGCCGCTCGTGCCGGACAGCTGCTGACCCGGTCCTTCCGCGACCAGCGTCCAGTCCGACGGCTGGGCCGTGCCTCCGCCGGCGTTCACGACCTCCTTCACGAGAGTCAGGTGGGGCAGGTCCGCCGAGTTGGTGATCGTGCAGACGACCGCCTGGTCCAGCCCGATGGTGATCTGGCCGTTCGTCACCGGCAAGGGGACGGTCTCGCCCGTGACAGAGGTCTCCGTACAGGCCCAGGGCCCGGCGTCATAACCGTCCGGTCCGGTCTCGGAGAGGGAGTAGGTGCCGATGCGGACCTTCTGGTTGGTGACGGCCGCCGAGCCGCCCGGTCCGGTGACGTTGGTCGGGCCTTGGGCCGTGAGCTGGAAGTCGCCCGGCACCGCTGAGCCCCCGTTGACGACCTTGACCAGGGAGAGAGTGGGCTCGATCGCCTCGTTGTCGACCGTGCAGGTGAGGTTGCCGCCCGGCGGGACCGTGATCGTCGGTGACGGGTCGGTGGACTCGAAGCCGTCGGTGCAGCTCCAGTCCTGGAACCGGTAGCCGTCCACGCCGCCGCTCTCGGAGATCACGTAGTCGCCGTCGGGCACGGTCCGGCTCTGGAAGCCGTTGAGACCGTCGCCGGAGAGCTCCTCGCCCGTCGCGACGTGCCTGGCGTGCATCTCCCACAGCTCTCGGCGCCCCTCGCTCGCTCCGCTGTCGAGGTTCTCGATCCGCTTGTAGAGCGAGAGTGTCCCGGGCTCCTGACCCTGTGCCGGAGTGCCCATCGACACGGGGACCGCCGCGAGCGCGACGGCGGCGACGAGCGCCAGCCACTTCCGAGAACGGCGACCCGCGACGAGCGGCATCCGGTACCCCCTACCGATGCGTCCGGCCCGGGGTGGCCGCACCCGTCGAACCTAACAAATCGGACTGGCGAATGCCGACCGCATGCCTGACACCGGAGCCGCATAACGTGGGACTCACCGACCCCCTCGAGGAGCTGATCGATTGTCCACCCCGGACGTTCCCCGCGCCCACTCCGGCCCCCTCTCGCCGACCTACGCCCCGCCCCCCACGACAGACTCGCCGCTCGACCCCGCTGCGGCGCTGTCCCTGCGCAATCTCAGCAAGTCGTTCGGCGACAAGCTGGCCGTCGGCAGCGTGAACCTGGACATCCCAGCGGGCTCGTTCTACGGGATCGTCGGCCCCAACGGAGCGGGCAAGACGACCACTCTCTCGATGGCGACGGGACTTCTCCGGCCCGACCTCGGTCGCGTCTCGGTGCACGGCGTCGACGTCTGGCGAGAGCCCGACGCCGCCAAGCGCCAGCTCGGGGTGCTCCCTGACGGGCTCCGGCTCTTCGACCGCCTCACCGGCGCCCAGCTCATCGCCTACGCCGGCGAGCTGCGCGGCCTCGACCGCGAGACCGTCCGTTCGCGCACCCACGACCTGCTGCGGGCCCTCGACCTCGCGAACGACGCCGACACCCTCGTCGTCGACTACTCGGCCGGCATGACCAAGAAGGTCGCGCTCGCGTCGGCACTCGTCCACGCACCTCGGGTGATCGTGCTCGACGAGCCGTTCGAGTCGGTCGACCCCGTCTCCGCGGCCGGCATCCGCGACCTGCTCACCGACTTCGTCGCGAGCGGCGGCACGGTCGTCGTGTCGTCCCACGTCATGGACCTCGTCCAGCGCATGTGCAGCCACGTCGCGGTCGTTGCCCGTGGAGTGCTGCTCGCGTCCGGCACGGTCGACGCGGTCCGGGCGGGCGAGTCGCTGGAAGACCGCTTCGTCCAGCTGGTCGGCGGGCGGCAGGCGACGGAAGGACTCTCGTGGTTGCGGTCCTCCTGAGGCTCAAGGTCACGCTGCTCCTCAACGGGTTCCGCCGGTCGGTGTGGCAGACCATCGGGTTCGTGCTGGCCGCGCTGTACGCGTTGTCGGTCGTGGTGATGCTCGGGGCCGCATCCGTGGGGTTGTCCTTCCTCCCCGAGGGCGAGGCCCGTGCGTGGCAGGTCTTCGGCGGCTCGCTCGTGGTGCTCGGCTGGTGGTTGCTGCCGCTGCTCGCCTACGGTCTCGACGCGACGCTCGACCCTCGCCGGTTCCAGCCGTACGGCATCCCGCGTCGTGAGCTCCTGGTCGGCCTCGCGCTGGCTGGCCTGGTCGGAGTTCCCGGCATCGCCACGCTGCTGTCGGGTCTGGCGACCGGGTTGACCTGGTGGGACACGCCGCTCGCGCTCCTCGGTGCAGGCGTCGGAGCCGTCCTCGGCGTGGCCGTGTGCGCCGTGGGGTCACGCACCCTCGCCGCCGTCGTGGCACCGCTGCTCGACTGGCGCCGGTTCCGGGAGATCGCCGTCGTGGTGGTCGTCGTCCCGGTCATCATGCTCGCACCGCTGCTCAGTCGCCTCGTCGACGAAGCGTCGGGCTCCGACGACTGGCTTCCGCAGGTCGCCGACGTGCTCGCGTGGACTCCGCTCGGCGCTCCGTGGTCCATCGCGGGCGACGTCGCCGCCGGCGACTGGCTGCTTGTGCTGGCGCGCATCGCCCTGACGCTCGGTTCGCTCGCGCTGATGCTCGTCGCGTGGGGCGCCTCACTCGCCAGGACGCTCGAGCGTCCACCGTCACGGGGCCCGGTCGCGCAGGCGCGTGGGTTCGGTTGGTTCGACCGGCTGCCGGCCACTGGCGCCGGTGCCGTGGCCGCACGCTGCCTCACCTACTGGCAGCGGGATCCTCGGTACGCCGGCTCGATCGCGTTCGTGCCGTTCATCCCGGTGCCCTTCATCGTCTTCGGAGGCCTCGACGGCAATACGAGCCTCCTCTGGCTGGGGCCGATCGTCGCCTACATCATGGGCTTCGCGATCTCGGCAGACCTCGCGTACGACTACACGGCGTTCTGGCTGCACATCGTCTCGGGCGTGCGCGGTGTCGCCGACCGGGCAGGCCGTGTGATCGCACTCTTCGTCATCGCGGTGCCGATCGTGGTGCTGCTCGCGATCGGCGGAGTGTGGGCGGTGGGGCAGTGGGACATGCTGCTCCCGGTCCTCGGTGCGTCGCTCGGCGTGCTTCTCGTGTCCACAGGCGCCTCGTCGGTGCTGTCGGCGACCTATCTGTATCCCGTCCAGAAGCCGGGCGAAGGCATCTTCTCGCAGCCGCAGGGCGGCACGACAGCGATCCTGATCGGTCAGACGCTCGGCATCGTGGTCGTCGCCGTGCTCTCCGCACCGACCCTCGTCGTCTTCGTGGTCTCGCTCGCGACGGGCTCGACCTGGGCGGCCATCCTCACTGCGGTGGTGGGCCTGGTGTCCGGTGCCGTCGCACTGGTGGTCGGCGTCCGCAAGGGCGGCGCGATCCTCGATCGTCGTGCTCCGGACCTCCTGCAGCGGATGGCTGCCTGGAGCTAGCCGGGCGTCCGCGCACGCACGACGCGCGGACGCCCCGACGGTCAGCTGCCGCCCGCCACCTCGTACGACCAGAGCTCGGCCGAGACGCTGACCGGCTTGTCGCCGTGGCCTGCGTGCACACCCCCGTGTCCGTGGGCGGCGTGCTCGCCGCCGTGCCCGTGGCCGGCCTCGCCGCCGTGCCCGTGGCCGCCATGACCTGCGTGCTCACCGGCCGGGGTGCCACGGTGGCCGTGCGCGAACGCCGGCGACGACTTCCACGCCTCGAAGGCCTCCTCGTCACGCCACCGCGTGATGACGAGCCAGACGTTCCGGTCGTCCGTCGGCTTGAGAAGCTCGAAGCCCTCGAATCCGTCGGTGTCGTCGACCGCGCCGGCACGGGCCGCGAATCGCTTGGCCAGCTCGTCGCCGGAGTCTGCAGGGACGGTGATCGCGTTGATCTTGATGACGCTCATGCGTCCGATGCTAGGCGGTCGCTCCCGCTGCACGGGGATCGTGGCTCGGATCCAGGAGCCGGACTCCGGTACGCACGAGCATCACGGCCAGGACCACGGCGACCACGGCGACCCCGGACCACACCAGGCCGCTCGCGGTGCTGCCGATCGCGTCGTCGAAGAGCGGGGTCAGGCTCAGCAGGGCGTATCCGGTCGCTACGGCGAGCAACGGGACGAAGACCAGCGCGAGGGCTCCGCCGATCGCCCGGCCGTATCCCATGCCCGACGACCGACCGATCACCAGCCCGGCGACGATGCCGGTGACCACGAGCTCGAGGATCGGGACGGCGAGGAAGACGATGTGGTCGCCGCGCTGGATGTCGTCGTTCATGAAGTACGCGAGCATCCACGCCATCGGGAGCGCGAAGAGCAGCACGACGAGTGACGCGATGAGGGGACCCGCGACGCGGGCTACGTGCTGCGGTGTGCTCATGCGCTCGATGCTAGGTGGCACGGCGCACGCACTCTAGGCTGGTCCCCGTGACCCGCGAGCCGACGACCTTGCCCGAGCACATCGACGCCGACCGTGTCGTCGTCCCAGGCGGTGTCATCCCGAACGGTTGGGTCGAGCACCGCGAAGGCGTCGTCACGGCAGTCGGCCAGAACGACGGCGCGGTCGCGGACGCGTACCGGTGGGTCTTTCCGGGGTTCGTCGACGTCCACTGCCACGGCGGCGGGGGAGCGTCGTTCGACGGCGGGCTCGACGAGGCGCGGACCGCCGCCCGGGTCCATGCCGCCCACGGCACGACCTCGATGCTCGCGAGCCTGGTCTCGGCGCCGGTCGCGGTGCTCGCCGAACAGGTCCGCGGCCTGGCCGGAGCGATCCGCGCCGGTGAGCTGGGGCCCGTACGCGGCATCCACCTGGAGGGTCCGTTCCTCTCGCCGAAGCACCGGGGCGCTCACGACCCCGACGCGCTCACCGCCCCGACCGAGGAGGCGGTGGCAACCCTCCTCGAGGCCGGCGGCGGTCTGGTCCGCATGGTGACGATCGCGCCCGAGCTGCACGGGGGGATGGCGGCGATCGAACAGCTCGTCGAAGCCGGCGTGGTGGCCGCGGTCGGGCACACGGACGCTGATCATGCGCTCGCGGCGGAGGCATTCGCGCACGGAGCCACGATGCTCACCCACGCCTCGAACGCGATGCTCCCCATCCACCACCGCGCGCCCGGGCCCATCGTCGCCGCGCTCGAGTCCCCTGAGGTCCGCCTCGAGGTCATCCTCGACGGGGTGCACCTGCACGACGCCTGGGCCCGGCGGCTCCTGGTGGACGCGGGTTCGCGCAGCGTCCTGGTCACGGACGCGATGGCTGCCGCGGCGGCCAGCGACGGGGCGTACACGCTGGGCGGTCTCGCGGTCGAGGTCACCGGCGGCACCGCGCGGCTCGCCGACAGCGGCGCGATCGCGGGCAGCACGTTGACGATGGATGCCGCGGTACGCCGCGCGCTCGGCGTCCTCGGGCTCGATCCGGTCGCGGTCGCCCACGCCGCCTCGGCCGCACCGGCATCGGCGGTGGGGTTCGAGGGAGGATCGATCACCGCTGGCGCGCCGGCCCAGCTCGTGGCGCTCGACGCCGCGTACGAGGTGGTCGCGGTGCTGCCCGCCCCCACCTCCTGACCTCACACGAGCTGAGGGTCCTGCCCCTCGTTCGGTACGCCGTCGGCGTAGGCCGCGGCGTGGTCCGACGGTGCGGGGGCGAGGGCGACCGCGATCGCGGTGGTCGCGGGGACGGCGAGGACGAGCCCGATCAGCCCGACGAGGGTGCGTGCGATCTCTGCACCGACCTGCTCCGTCCCGGCGATCTCCAGCAGCGAGCGGTCGTACGCGGTGACGAGCAGGAGCACCGTGGTCGCCGTGCCCGCGTACGCGAAGACCAGCGTGTAGACGCTCGACGCGATGTGGTCGCGTCCGATCCGCATCGCCGACGTGAAGGTGCTCCGCCGGCTCGCCGCGGGCTGAGCGGCGCGCAGCTCCCACACCGCACTCGCCTGGGTCACCGTGACGTCGTTGAGGACACCCAGCCCGGCGATCACCATCGAGGCCGTCACGACACCGGACAGGGTGATCTGGTCGGCGATCGCCATCAGGATCTGGTCGTCCTCGGAGGAGATCCCGGTGAGGTGGGTCCAGTCCGTCGTGAGCCATCCGAGGACGGCCGTCAGCGCGATCCCGATGAAGGTGCCGAACAGCGCGGACGTCGTCCTGATCGAGACGCCGTGGACGAGGTAGAGGACCACGAGCATGATCGCGCTCGAGCCGACGACGGCGACGACGAGGGGATTCTCGCCGGCGAGCAGCGCAGGGAGGATGAACACGACGATCGCCCCGACGGTCGCGACGACACCGCCGATCGCGAGCAGACCACGCCACCGCGCGACGGCGACGATGACGACGGCGCACGCGAGCGCGAGCCAGGCGAGGGGCATGCCGCGGTCGAAGTCGAGGAACTCGTACGACGCGGTCTCCGCTCCCTCGGGCTTGATGCGGATCACGTCGACGGCGTCGCCGACCTCGACACCCGCACGGAACACGGCCGGCTGCACGGTGACGCTCGCTGACTCGTCGTCGGCCGTCCGCACCAGCAGCTCGCCGCAGTCTCCCTGGACCGCGGGGAGGCCGTCCGGACCGACGGCACCGCCGCCGCAGTCGACGGCACGGACGTCGGTGACCGTGCCGGACACGATCGAGACGCCCTGGGTGCCGTACGGGTTGGGGGCCTTCGCGACGTCGTCTGCATCGGGCCACAGGACCCACACGCCGATCGCGAGCGTGATCGCGATCAGGCCGACGACCACCGCGAGGACGGCTGCGAGACCGCGACGGCCGTGATCTTCGCTGCCGGAGAGGTGGCTGTGCGGGTGGGTCACGCGCACCAGCCTGTCATGCCCCTCGAGCCTCGGCGTACGGGCCGGTCAGTCGTCTTCGGTGCCCGCTGCCACCTCGTCGATGGTGGCCGCCATCGCGAAGTCCTTGGCGGTGAGCCCGCCGGCAGAGTGGGTCGAGAGCGCGAACGTCAGGTCGCGCCACCGGATCGTGATGTCGGGGTGGTGGCCGGCGGTCTCGGCGGCGGCCGCGACGGCGTCGACGAGACCGATGCCGTCGAGATAGCTTGACGCGCGGACCGAACGGACGATCGTGCCGCCGTCGCGGACCCAGCCGGGCCGGGTTTCCAGCGCCTTCGCGATCTCCGCCTCGGACAGAAGGGCGTCGGAGTGCTCGGATGCGTTCATCTTTCGACCGTACGCGCTAACGTCGCCGTTTGTGGACCACGAGCGCGACGATCCGACGCCAGGCCCGCGCACTGTCGTGGGGGTCGCGCTCCTGCGGGCGGGCCGCGTGCTGGCCGCACGGCGTACGGCGCCGGCGGCAGCGGCGGGCGGATGGGAGTTCCCCGGCGGCAAGGTCGAGCCAGGCGAGTCCGAGGCCGAGGCAGCGCGTCGCGAGGTCGTCGAGGAGCTCGGGTGCGAGGTCGTCGTCGGGCACCGCCTCGACGGTGAGGTGCCCGTAGGCGCTTTCGTGCTGAGGGTCCACGTCGGCGAGATCGTCGCCGGAGAACCCGTGGCGACCGAGCACGACCAGCTGATGTGGCTCGGGCCGGAGGAGCTCGATGCCGTCCCGTGGCTGCCGGCGGATCGACCGTTCCTCCCTCAGGTGGCCGACCTGCTCCGGCGGCGACCGGACGGTGACGACCCGGTGGAGGCGCACTTCGACGAGGGGGAGGACGCCGAGGCGGTTCTGGCGACCCTCCACGGCGAGGGGTACGAGGCCTACCTCGGCCGCGAGGGGTTCGCCGGCGAGGACGACAGCGAGGACCGCGCGTGGCTCGTACGGGTCGAGGATGCTGCGGCAGCCGAGCGGCTGGAAGCGCTCGTCGCGGAGGTGGACCTCGCCTGGATCGTCGACCCCGTCGTCGCACCGGCCGTGCCCCCGCCGCCTCTCCCGTCGGGCCCGAAACGCCTCAAGCGCGAGTGAGGCGACCCGGGCGGCCGCGGTCGGGCCCGTCGCCGCCGAGTCGCTAGGCGCGGAGGGCGCGGCGCAGGAAGTCGAGCTGGAGCTGCGCGAGGTTCTCTGCCACCACTTCCTGCGGCGTCATGTGGGTGACGCCGGTCAGCGGGAGCACCGCGTGCGGCTTGCCGGCCGCGAGCAGCGCCGACGAGAGCCGCAGCGTGTGCGCGACCACGACGTTGTCGTCGACCATGCCGTGGACGATCATCAGCGGCGGAAGGTCGCCGATCTCGTCGAGCCCGTTCAGCAGCGAGTTGGCGTCGTACACCTCGGGCTGCTCGTCCGGGTGCCCGAGATAGCGCTCGGTGTAGAAGGTGTCGTAGAGCCGCCACTCGGTCACGGGCGCTCCCGCCACCGCCGCGTGGAAGACGTCGGGGCGGCGCAGGACGGCCAGCGCGGACAGGTAGCCGCCGTACGACCAGCCCATGATGCCGACGCGCTCCGGGTCGACGTCGGAGCCGTACTTGGCGACCACCGCCTCGAGGGCCGTCACCTGGTCGTCGAGCGTGACGCCGGCGAAGTCGTCGCGGATCGCCCGGTCCCACGCGCGCCCTCGACCGGGAGTGCCGCGGCCGTCCGCGACGACGACGCAGAAGCCCTGGTCGGCGATCCACTGCGGCTCGAGGAACGCCTTGGCGGAGTGCAGGACGCGCTGCGCGTGCGGACCGCCGTACGGGTGCATGACGATCGGCAGCCTCGCGGCGTGTCCGTGCTCGTGCGACCGCGGGAACAGCACGGCCGTACGGATCCCGTCGTCGCCGGCCTCCAGGTAGCGGACCTCGGGCTGGAAGCCGGGATCGAGCGGGTTCGACGCGATAGTGCCGACGGTGGTGCCGTTGCGCAGGACGGTGGTCGTCGGGAACGGCGACGCGAGGGAGGCACGGATGCGTACGGCGGTGCCTCCGCGCTCGGTGCCTGACCACACGCCGGGGCCGTCGGTGAGCGGAACGGCCTCGCCGTCCCACCCGATCGCGAACACGTGGATCTCGCGCGGCTCCTCGGACGCCGTCACGATCGCGCCGTCCGCGCCGAGCGAGACGACCCGACGGATCTGGAGGCCTTTCGGCGAGACCGGTGCGCCGTCGACGAACAGCGTCGCGGTGTCGTCCTGATGCTCGATCGTCACCAGGCCGCCACCGGGGGCGTACGCCGGGACACCCGGCATGAGGTCGACCCAGACGTCGTCGCTCTGGGCCCTTACGAGGGTCGTCTCGCCGGTCTCGACCTCCACGGCGAGGACCGCGGCGTGCCGCTGGTCGCGCGACATGACCTGGACGAGCGGGTCTCCGTGCGGCGTCCAGGAGACGCGGGTGAGGTACGGGAAGGTGTCGTGGTCCCACGCGATCTCGGTCCGGGTGCCGTCCAGGTGCACGAGCCACAGCGACACGTCGGCGTCAGCGGTGCCGGCGGCCGGGTAGCGGTGCTCGACCGGCGAGCGGGACGGGTCGGCGGGGTCGGCGACGAACCAGGTCGCCACCGGCGACTCGTCGTAGCGCTCGACCAGCAGCGACTCGCCGTCGGGCGCCCACCAGTAGCCGCGGTGGCGCTCCATCTCCTCGGCGGCGACGAACTCGGCAAGGCCCCACGCGACGTTCTCGCCGTCGGGCTCGGCGACCGGGTAGTCGAGCGTGCCGTCCACGCCGATCACGCGCAGGGCGCCGTCGGCCACGTACGCGACGCGCCGTCCGGTCGGGTCGACGCGGGGGTCGATCGCGGCACCGGCGGTCGGCAGGGCGGCCGTCTCGCCGGTGTCCGTCCGGCACACCCAGACCTTGCCCGACAGGGCGAACGCGGCCAGCGTGCAGGCCTCGTCCATCGCGTACGCGACGACGCCCGCAGCGGACTCCCTGCTGCGCTCACGGCGGGCACGCTCCTCGGCGGAGAGCTTCTCGCCACCGTCCCCGAGCAGCGCCGCAGCATCGGCGAGGCAGGTCTCCTCGCCGGTCTCCGCGTCGTACGCCCACAGCGACCCTGTGCGGGTTGAGCCGTCCGGCGTACGGACGAAGAACACCCGGGACCCGTCGGGGCTCACGGTCAGGTCACGCGGGACACCCAGGGTGAACCGCAGCGACCGGGCCTGCAGACGGGGGTACGAGGTGGTCTCGTCAGCGGTGCTCGACATGCGTCCGAGCGTATCCGGAGGGGTCAGACCTCCACGACGTCGCTGCGCGGGTCGATCAGGATCTTGGCGTGGCGGTCGGCCGACGCGAGGGCGGCGAAAGCTCCTTCGACACCGTCGAGCCCGACGACTCCTGTGACCAGCGGAGTCGGGTCGACCGATCCGGAGGCGATCATCTGCAGCGTCTCGTAGAACTCGTCCGGCCCGTACGCGAACACGAACCGCAGGTCGATCTCCTTGTTGATCGCCATCGACGGCCGGAACGTGTCCGGCTGCATGCAGACGCCGACCACGACGACCCGCGACAGCAGCGGCGCGTTGCTGATGACGTCCTCGATCATGCCGGGCACGCCGACGCACTCGAAGACCACCGGCCCCCGTGGACCGGCACCCGCCTTCTGGGCGGCACGCATCACGCGAGCCCACGGCAGCCCCGGCACGCGGCGCAGCGTACGGACGGTTCCGAGGGCCAGCTCGAACAGGCCGGTCGCGGTCCGGACGTGACCCCGGCGCTCGCCGTACGCCGTCCACGGCGAGGCGAGGGTCGGGTCGACGACCACGTCGGCGCCGCACTTCACGGCGAGGTCGCGACGAGTCGCAGAGAGGTCGCTGGCGACGACCGTGCGGACGCCGCGCGCCTTCAGCATGAGGATCACCGCGAGCCCGATCGGACCGCACCCGATCACGACCGCGACCTCGCGCCGGCCGATCTCGCTGCGACGGACGGCGTGGTGCGCGACCGCCATCGGCTCGGTGGTGGCGGCGAGGTCGTCGCTCAGGCCGTCGGGCACGGGGAACGTGAGCTCCTCGGCCACCAGCATCTGCTCGGCGTACCCGCCCGGTGCTCGCTCGGAGAGCCCGGACAGGTGGATGCCGTCCGGCTGGCGGAGCATCGGCAGCGCGACCACGCGGGTGCCGATCGGCCAGCGCTTGCGGCACCCGGGACCGTACGAGGCGATGGTGCCGGTGAACTCGTGGCCCATCACGACCGTGTCGGTGTGGCGCATGAACGCGTCGTAGCCGATCTCGGCGGCACCGTCGGCCGTGACGTCGCTGCAGGTCCGGGCATGCAGGTCGGACCCGCAGATCCCGCAGCGCGTGACGTCGATGAGGATCTGTCCCTTGTCCGGCACAAGATCGGGGACGGTCTCGACGGCGAGCCTGCCCTCGTGGCAGGTGACCGCCTTCATGCCGACGTCCTCGTGGCCGACGCCGTCGCCGTGACGGTGCTCGTGGGCGCCGTGGTCCAGACGAGACCCTTGTCGAGGTCAGCGCGGTTGGTCTGCCACGAGTCGACGACGACGTTCTGCGCCATCGCCCACGGGTACTGGCGGGTCGCCCGCGGCAGGAGGTCGGCCGAGCGCCGGAGGTAGCCCGACTGCATGTCCATCAGCGGCCGTGACGCCGGTGCGCCGTCCAGGGTCGGCGTGACCGTGCCCGTCGGGACCTGGGTGACCCGGTCGATGATCCGCGCGACGAGACGGGCCGTCATGTCCGACCGCATCGTCCAGGACAGGTTGATGTAGCCGACGCAGAACGCGAAGTTCGGGACGCCGCTCAGCATGCAGGCGCGGTACGCGACGGTGTCGCGGAGGTCGACCGGCGCGCCGTCGACACTGATCGTGGCCCCGCCGAGCAGCTGGAGCGACAGGCCGGTCGCCGTGATCACCACGTCGGCCTCGAGGACGTCGCCGGACTCGAGCAGGATCCCGTTGTCGACGAACCGGTCGATCCGGTCGGTGACGACGGAGGCGCGGCCCGTGCGGATCGCCTCGAACAGGTCGCCTCCGGGGGAGATGCACAGCCGCTGGTCCCACGGCTTGTACGGCGGGCTGAAGTGCGCATCGGCGACGGCCTGCGACCCGGTGGCGCTCGCGGCGCCCTTGTGGAAGAGGCCCGCCATCGTGCCGGGGAGGCGGCGGCATGCCTGGTAGAACGCCCACTGCAGAGCCGTGTTCTTGGTGCGCACCGCGAGGTGGCCGGCCTTCGCTGGGAGCACCGACCGGACCGCGTTGCCGATCGCGTCCTGCCTCGGCTGCGCCACCACGTACGTCGGGGTGCGCTGCAGCATCGTGACGTGACCGGCCTGCTCGGCGACCGCCGGGACGATCGTCACCGCTGTCGCACCGCTGCCGATGACGACGACCTTCTTTCCGGCGTAGTCCAGGTCCTCGGGCCAGAACTGAGGGTGCACCAGCCGGCCCGCGAAGTCCTCGATACCCGCGAAGCCGGGGTCGTACGGAGCGGCGTAGTCGTAGTAGCCGCTGCAGAACGACACGAACCGCGCCTCGTACGTCTCCTCGTGCTGGTCGTCGCCCGTGACGACGCGGACGGTCCAGCGCGCCTTCTCGGACGACCAGTCGGCACTCACGACCCGCGTGGAGAACCGGATGTGCCGGTCGATGCCGAACTCGCGGGCGGTGTCCACAAGGTAGGTGCGGATGCTGTCGCCGTCGACGATCGCGTCCTTCCCCCGCCAAGGACGAAAGGGGAAGGAGAGGGTGAAGATGTCGGAGTCCGAGCGGACACCGGGATAGCGGAAGAGGTCCCAGGTGCCGCCGATCGCGGCCCGCGCCTCGACGATCTCGTAGCTGAGGTCGGAGCGACGCTCCTGGAGGCGGTACGCCGCCCCGATCCCCGACAGTCCTGCGCCCACGATGAGCACGTCGACGGTGCGGTCGGCCATGGGGCCTCCTTCGCTGGTCTCGGTCATGCCGGCAGACGGGGTCCGCCGTGTTCGATTGTGACGCGGACCACTCGCGAATACTTGACTCTCGACGACAATCTCAGTGGCTGCCCTGTCGTACCGCCGTCGGAGTCTCCCCCCACCACCGCCGCGCGCTCCGAGTCAGCGTCGCCTGCTCGGCGAACCCGACGGCGGCGGAGATCTCGTGCAGCGGCACCGCGGTCCGCGTGAGGTAGCGGTGGACCGTCTCGCGACGCACGTCGTCGACGATCTGGGCGAACCCGGTGCCCTGGTCGGCGAGGCGGCGCTGCAGTGTGCGGCGGTGGACGTTGAGCAGCCGGGCGACGTGCGTCATCTGCGGCGGAACGTACGCGAGGGTCTCGTGGACGATCGCACGAGTGCGACCTGCGAGGTCCTCGAGCTCGGCAGGCAGGACCGACTCGAGGTACGCCATCGCGCGGGCGCGGTTCGCCTCGTCCGCGCCCGCGATCGGCGTGGAGGCGAAGTCGGCCGGGAGGCGCAGGTAGGTCAGCGCGGACGAGACCACGACCGGTACGCCGAAGAACTCCTCGTAGACGGCGAGGGGTGCGATCGGCTCGTACGCGAGGTGCACCGACCGCAGCCCGTACCCCGGACCCGCCATGAGGTCGAACGCGCGGTGCACGAACCCGATCCCCGCATCCATCGACTGGACCCGCGGTGGCGCGCCGAGGTTCGCCTCGTACACGAACGCCGTCGTCGCCGTGTCCCCGCTCAGGTCCGGGCGGAGGTCGACGCGGATCGTGTCGGTGTGGAACCGCAGATAGCGCGCAACGGCGGCCAGCGCCTCGCCGACGCTCGGCGAGTTGACGAGGATGTCGTCCTCGTCGAGGACCGCGGGGTCGAGGCCCACGCGTCGGGCCATCGCGTCGGCGTCGCCGCCCAGCGACTCCACCACCGCGCGGAAGCCCTTGACCCCCGCCGAGCGCATCGTCGCCACGACCGGAGTCTGAGCACTGGTCCGGCCGGCGTCAAGCGGCCCGTCCTGCGCCCGGCGATCCGGTCGGTGCGCGTCGCTACGCTGGACCGCATGTCCGACAACCTTCCCGACCGCCGCCTGCTGCTGGTGCACGCGCACCCCGACGACGAGACCATCACGACCGGCGCGACGATGGCCAAGTACGCCGCCGACGGTGCTCACGTCACCCTCGTGACGTGCACGCTCGGCGAGCAGGGTGAGGTCCTGGTCCCCGAGCTCGCGCACCTCGCCGCCGACCGTGACGACCGGCTCGGCGAGCACCGCATCACCGAGCGCGACGACGCCATGAAGGTCCTCGGCATCACCGACACCCGCTGGCTCGGCGGCGCCGGCACCTACCGCGACTCGGGCATGGCGTGGTCGGACTCGGGCGCGGCGACCGTCGCTCCCGACGTCGCCGACAACGCCTTCTGGCTCGCCGACCTGCGCGAGGCGGCCGACCACCTCGTCGCCGTCATCCGAGAGATCCGGCCGCAGGTCCTCATCACGTACGACGACTTCGGCAACTACGGCCATCCTGACCACGTGCAGGCGCACCGCGTGGCGACGTACGCGGTCGCGCTCGCCGCCGTCGACTCCTACCGCCGTGACCTCGGCGCCGCCTGGGACGTCGCCAAGGTCTACTGGACGGCCAACTCCGAGTCCTGGCTGCGAGAGGGCCTCCGACGACTGCGCGAGGCGGGCGACCACACCACGTTCGAGGGGCTGGACCCCGACGGCGACCTGTCGTTCATGGCCGTGCCCGACGACCAGATCGCGGCGTCGGTCAAGGCCGACGAGTTCGCGGAGGCCAAGCTGGCGGCGATGCGTGCGTACCCGACCCAGATCCAGGTCGACAGCCCGTTCTTCGCCCTGTCCAACAACCTCGGCGCCTACGTGTGGGGCACGGAGTTCTTCCGGATCGCAAAGGGCACGCCGGTCCCGGGGGAGGACGGGTTGGAGCACGACCTGTTCGCAGGCACGCGGTGACGGCCGAGCGCGGGTACGCAGTGACGGTGAGGCCGCTCGTGCTCGTGCTCGCCGTCCTGCTCGGTGCCGCCGTGTGCGTCGCCGGACTCGTGGTCCACCGACACGTCGACCTGTCCGTGCCGTGGGGTCTGCTCCTGGTGCTCGCCACGGTCGTGCTCGCGACACGGGCGGCCGGCTACCTCGTCGGCACGGCGGGTGCGGTCGCGCTCGCCGGCGGCTACGGAGTCGTGCTCTTCCTGGGGACGTCGTCGCGGCCGGAGGGCGACTACCTGGTGGCGGCCGACACGCTCGGCTACGCCTTCCTGCTCGGATCGCTCGCCGCGCTCGTGGCAGGCCTCCTCTGGACGATGCGAGGCGCAGGTCACATCGCCCCCGGTCGGCCGGACGATCCCCGTACGCTGGGATCGTGAGCGCAGCGTCCCACCCCCTGGATCCCGCGACGTCACGGGCATTCCGTGACGTCCTCGGGCGCTTCGCGAGCGGTGTCACCGTCGTGACGAGCGTCGTCGACGGGGTCGATCACGCGATGACGGCGAGCGCCTTCACCTCCGTCTCGCTCGACCCTGCCCTCGTGCTCGTCGTCGTGGACAGGCGCAACCGCTTCCACGATGCCGTCCTCGCCTCGGGCGCGTGGGGGGTCTCGATCCTCTCCGAGGGCGGCCAGGACGACGCGACCTGGCTCGCTCACCGCGGGCGGCCGCTCGAGGACCAGCTGGCACGGGTTCCGCACCATCGCGGTGTCGAGACGGGTGTCGCGCTGCTCGACCGCGGCATCGCCTGGCTCGAGTGCACCACCTGGCAGACGTACGACGGTGGTGACCACACGATCGTCGTCGGGCAGGTCGTCGCCGCATCGGTCCGTCTCGACACGGAACAGTCCGGTCTCGATATCGGGGAGTCGCCCCTCGGCGAGCCGCTGCTCTACTACCGTTCGCACTACGGCGCCCTCGTACGCTCTCCCGAGAGCGAGAAGAACTCGGGCCCGTCGCCGGTCGAGCAGCACCGCTGACCTGCGCGCCAGCCCGGAAGACGCAATCCCCGCACACGAGGACACCCATTGGCCACCGCACCGACGCTCTCCGAGCAGGACCCCTCGCTCGACGAGCAACGCCGCAAGCGCGGCAACATCATCGCCCTGATCGTGCTCACCGCGGTCGGGCTGGTCGTCGTGGTCGGATATGTGGTCCTGCACTTCGCGACGTCCGACCGGGTCCCGGCCGGCACCTCGATCGGTGGCGTCGAGGTCGGGATGGTCTCGTTGGACGAGGCACGCAGCACGCTGGGTGACGAGCTGGAGGGTCCCGCCGCGGAGCCGGTCCGGATCGTACGCGGCAAGAAGACGTACGAGCTCACGCCGGAGGAGGCCGGGCTCGCTGTCGATCTCGACGCGTCGATCGCCCAGACCGGTGCTGCCGACTCGGTCTGGAACCCGTTGACCATGATCGACGTCCTCGTCGGGTCAGAGGACTACCCGGTCGAGCTCGACGTGGACGAGAGCGCCCTGGACGCTGCGGTCGCATCGGTCGCCGAGGACACCGACCGCGAGGTCGCCGAGGGCCGCATCGACTTCCCGGACGGACGTCCCGAGGTGACGGAGCCGAAGGCCGGCCGCGCCGTCGACCAGGACGCGACGGTGGCCCTCGTCCGCGGGTCCTACCCGCTCGAGCACACCACGCTGAAGCTTCCCGTCGACGCTCTCGAGCCCACCGTCACGAGCGACGACCTGACCGCAGCGGTCACGGAGATCGCGGAGCCGGCCGTCTCGGGGCCCGTGAAGATCGTCGTCGGCAAGAAGTCTGCCCAGCTCGCTCCCTCCGACTACGCCGAGGCGCTCAGCATCCAGGTGACCGACGGCAAGCTCACGCCGGTCGTCGACCCCATGAAGCTCGCCGAGCCGCTCGCGGACGCGACCACCGAGATCGGCACCCCGGCGAAGGACGCCACGATCGCGATCCGCAACGGCAGGCCGGCGGTCGTGCCCGGCAAGCCCGGCGTGGGCGTGGCGGCCGACGACGTGGCGACGGCGATCGTGCCGGTCCTGTCGAAGTCCGGCGACGCGCGGGTGCTCACGGTCGAGGCCTCGAAGAAGCAGCCCGACCGGACGACCGATGATCTCCAGAAGCTCGGCATCGAGGAGAAGGTCAGCTCGTTCAGCACCAACTTCCCCTACGCCGAGTACCGCAACGTCAACCAGGGTCGAGCCGCACAGCTGGTCAACGGCACCATCCTGGAACCGGGCGAGACGTTCAGCTTCAACGACACCGTCGGTGAGCGTACGGCCGCCAACGGCTTCACCACCGGCACGATGATCAGCAACGGGGTCTTCCGCGAGGATCTCGGCGGAGGCGTCTCGCAGGTGGCGACGACGCTCTACAACGCGGGGTTCTTCGCCGGGCTCGAAGACGTCACGCACAAGCCGCACAGCTTCTACATCAGCCGCTATCCGGTGGGTCGTGAGGCGACCGTCGCGTGGCCCACGGTGGATCTGAAGTTCAAGAACACCACGGACCACGGCATCTACATCCAGGCTTGGGTCAACAAGAGCACGCCGGGGTCGTCGGGCTCGATGAACGTCACCATGTGGGGTACGAAGAAGTGGGACGTCACGGCGGGGGTGTCGAGCAAGCGCAACTTCCGCTCGCCGGCGACCCGCTACGACGCGTCGGACAAGTGCGTCCCCCAAGGCGGCGTGACGGGGTTCGACATCGACGTCTTTCGGACGTTCAAGATCGATGGCAAGGTCGTCGATCGCGAGACGATCACGGCGAACTACAACGCAGCCGACAACGTCAAGTGCGAGAAGGCGCCGAAGAAGGGCGACTGACGACCGACGCGCGACGTTCTGGCGGCGCGCGATGTTGTCCTCGCCGTTTCTAGTACGGCGTACTAGTACGGCGTACTAGAAACGGCGCGAGCACTCTGTGAAATTCGTTCGGACGTTCGGACGTTCGGACGGTGGGTCACGCGGGCGGAGCGACGTACTGGTACGAGTGGTGCGTCACGAACCCGTACCGCCCGTAGAGCGTGAGCGCCGGCGTGTTCTGGCGCATCGTCTGCAGGTAGACCTTGTCGGCGCCGTGGTCGGCCGCCCAGCTCGTGCACTCCTCCAGGAGGCGTGCCGCGTGTCCTCGTCGGCGTGCGTGCGGCAGCGTGTGGACGCTGGAGAGACCGGCCCACTCGCCCGTCACGACGATGCGGGCGACGGCCTCGACGCCGTCGGTGCCCTCGACCAGAGCGAACCCGACGACCGGTGGTGAGGCCAGCACGTAGCCGACGTCTTCGGGGACCCCGCGGGTGTCGCGCTCCGCTGCGGCGAGCCAGGCGTCGGTGAGTGCGTCGTCGACACGGACCGTCGCCGTACCCGTCGACGACGCTCCCGACGCAGACTCGATCGTCGCGACGTCGGCGACCTGGACCACGGCGTGGTCGCGGGTCCCGCTGATGCCGGCCCATCCTGCCGCCGCGAACCGTGCGGCCCAGACGGTCTCGTCGATGACCTGCGCCTTCACCGGGAGGTCGTGCGCGGCGTAGTAGGCCTGGACGAGCGCGAGCGCCTCGGGCAGGGGCGTACCGGGGTCGCCGTGCACCGCGACCGAGTTGGCTCGCCCCGTGAAGCCGCCGGAGGCGCGGAGCGTCCACTCGCCGAGCGGCTCGGAGAACCGGGGTGGCCAGCCGCGGGTGCAGATCCGCGCGAGCTCCTCCGGCGAGTAGTCGAGCGCCGGCCGGGTCCTGACCCGTGCACGACCGTCCGGGACCGGCTTCGCTGCGACCACGTCTGCGGCTGCCACGTGCACCTCGGAGCCGTCGCGACGCTGGATGCGCAGCTGCACGCCGTCGTGCTCGAGCAGGCGTCCGACCACGTCGGTGAAGGCCGGGCCGCCGGACGGTCCGCGCTCTCCCGGGACGGTCGACCGGATGACGACTCGGTGCCCGACGAGGGTGTCGAAACGGCTCACGGGTAGGCTCCTCGGTGAAATTGGAACGGCGTTCCGTCCGTAAGTCGGACCTCATGAACGGACCCTCTCCGCCGAGGGTGATACTAGTTCCGACAGCTCGACAGAAGGAGTGGACCCCTCGTGACGTATGTCATCGCTCAGCCGTGCGTGGACCTGAAGGACCGTGCCTGCGTGGACGAGTGTCCGGTCGACTGCATCTACGAAGGCAAGCGGATGCTCTACATCCATCCCGACGAGTGCGTCGACTGCGGCGCATGTGAGCCGGTGTGCCCTGTGGAGGCGATCTTCTACGAAGACGACACTCCCGAGGAGTGGAAGGACTACTACACCGCCAACGTCGATTTCTTCGACGACCTGGGCTCGCCCGGCGGTGCCGCCAAGATGGGGGCGATCGACAAGGATCACCCGATGATCGCAGCACTGCCCCCGCAGAACCAGGACTGATGCTCGACCCGACGTCGTCGGCGCCGTCACGCCCGAGCGCGGCGGCGCGTCTGTCCTCGCGGGCGGTCTCGCGGCGTCTTCCCGACTTTCCGTGGGACTCCCTCGCCGAGGTGAAGGCGGTGGCGGCCGCGCACCCCGACGGCATCGTCGACCTCTCGATCGGTACGCCGGTCGACTCCTCGCCGCTGGTCGCCCAGACAGCGCTGGCGGCGGCGGCCGATGCGCCGGGATACCCGCTGACGGTCGGTACGCCCGCGCTGCGGAGGGCAGCCGTCGACTGGCTCGCCCGTAGGCACGGCGTGAACGGGCTGGGCGTCGACGGCGTCATCCCCGCGATCGGTTCCAAGGAGCTGATCGGGGCGATGGCGCTGCACCTCGGCCTCGGTCCGGGCGACACGGTCGTGATCCCCGAGCTCGCCTACCCGACGTACGAGGTCGGTGCCCGCCTCGCCGGATGCGACGTCGTCGTCTCGGACTCCACCGTCGCGCTCGGTCCGTCGTCGCCCGCGCTGATGTGGATCAACTCGCCGTCAAACCCGAGCGGCCGTGTCCTCGGCGCCGACCACCTCCGCAAGACGCTCGCCTGGGCACGCGAGCGCGGCGTGCTGCTGATCTCCGACGAGTGCTACCTCGACTGCGCGTGGGAGGCGACGCCGCAGTCGATCCTGCACCCCGACATCAACGGTGGCTCCCACGAGGGCATCCTCGCGGTCCACTCGCTGTCGAAGCGGTCCAACCTCGCGGGCTACCGTGCGGCGTTCGTCGCTGGTGACCCCGCCATCGTCAAGGAGCTGCTCGAGGTCCGCAAGAACCTCGGTCTCATCATGCCGGCGCCGATCCAGCACGCGATGAAGGCCACGCTCGACGACGATGCCCACGCCGACGCGCAGCACGCGTCGTACGCCGCCCGCCGCGCCGTGCTGCGCGACGCCCTGCTCGCTGCCGGCTTCCGGATCGACCACTCCGAGGCCGCGCTCTACCTGTGGGCGACCCGCGACGAGCCGGCCCTCGACACCGTGGCTGCGCTCGCGGAGATCGGTGTCCTCGTCGCCCCGGGCAGCTTCTACGGCGCTGCCGGCGCCCGCCACGTACGGGTGGCGTTCACGGCGACCGACGAACGGGTCGCCGCGGCCGCGCAGCGCCTCGCATCGTTCGCCTGAGACCGCGACGCGCCGACCGCGCCTGCGTGTCGGATCTGGGCGGATGGCCGCCGAACTTCGATAGCCTCACCAGGAGAGCGGGGGGACAGCATCCCTGCGACGTTGCGCAACGGAGGAGATCGGTCGATGAGCGACCCCCAGAACCCTCCCGGCGGCGAGCCGAACGACGGCGAGCCGCCGGTCAACGATCCCTCGAGCGGTGAGCCGCCGAGCGGGCCACCGCCCTATCAGCCTCCCCCGGGACCCCCCGGAGGTGGATACCCGCCTCCGCCGCAGGGCCCGCCGCAGGGACCACCGCCCGGTGGTGGCGGCTACGGATCGCCGCCGCAGGGCCCGCCGCCCGGAGGTGGCTACGGACCGCCGCCGCAGGGTCCGCCGCCCGGTGGCGGCGGCTACGGCCCGCCGCAGGGTCCGCCAGGAGGCGGCGGTTACCCGCCGCCCCCGCCCGGCGGCTACGGCCCGCCGCCCGGCTACACCGGCGGCCCTGAGTCGTACGGTCAGCCGCAAGGCCTGAGCGTCGGCGACGCCATCTCGTACGGCTGGAACAAGTTCAAGGACAACTGGGGCGTCTGGGTCGGCATCACCCTGGTCTTCTTCGTGATCCAGCTCGTCATCGGCGGCATCGGCACCGCTGCGCAGTCCGGTAGCGACAGCGCGATCGACAACGGTGTGTGGGCGGCGGCCGGCGGCTTCTCGTTCCTCGCGCTGGTCTTCAACCTGCTCAACACGCTCGTCAGCTGGTTCATGCAGGCAGCCCAGACCAGGGGTGCCTTGTCCGAGACCGAGGGGCGCAAGCCGGGGTTCGGTGACTTCTTCCAGTGGGGTGACCACGCTGGCAAGGTCGTCCTGACCTTCCTGCTGCTCGCCGTGCTGTCGTTCGTCGGGCTGCTGCTGTGCATCCTGCCGGGCATCATCTTCATCTTCTTCGCCTGGTACACGCTGTGGTTCGTGATGGACCAGGGGCAGAGCCCGATCGACGCGCTGCAGTCGAGCTTCCGGCTCGTCGGCAACAACCTCGGTCCGGTGTTCCTGCTGGCGCTGGCCCTGATCGGCATCAACATCCTGGGTGCGATCCCGTGCGGCCTCGGCCTGCTCGTGACCATCCCGATGACGCTGATCGCGACCGGCTACAGCTACAAGTTCCTCACCCGTCAGCCCATCGCCTGACGCAGCACCACTGACGTCGTCCCGGATGAGGTCCCGACCCTCATCCGGGACGACGTTCGGCTCAGGCGACGTCGACGTGCACGTGGTCGCGGTGCTCGAGGATGGCGCGGTCTCCGTCACGGTCCGGCACCGTGTACTCGCGCCAGCCTTGCGGCGAGCGGCGCGCGGTCCAGATCTTCGCGTCGAAGATGACCGTGGCGATGCCGAGCCGGTCGGCGTTCGCGACGAGGTACTGCGCGACCGCCCAGCCGTGCCGGTTGGTCTCGGGCGAGATCGGCCGGAAGAACACGTCCACGGCCTTTCCCTCGTAGTGCTTCGAGCCTTCGGAGTGGCCCGTGCTCACGCCCTCGGGCGCGTAGCCCCCCGTCGGCATGCGGCCGAACGACTGCCGCAGGTCGACGCGTACGGCCTCCGCCGCCGGCGTCAGGCCGTTCGCGCCGGGAGCACCCGGAGCGGCGTCCGCGGGCTCGATCTCACACGTGAAGGCCGCGGGGGAGTTCCCAGTCAACGCCGACGCCAGCGCGCGGCCGTACGCCTCGTGGTCGGCGTACGCCTCGGGGAACCCCGACCGCTGGACCGCCTGCGCGGCCTCGGTCACCGACATCGACCGGTAGCCGTCGATCTTCTCCAGGCCGTCGTAGAAGCGGTTGATCGCGTACCGCGGACGCATGATCTGCTCCGGGGTTCCCCACCCCTGTGAGGGCCGCTGCTGGAAGAGGCCCAGCGAGTCACGGTCGCCGTAGTCGATGTTGTGGAGCTTCGACTCCTGGTACGCGGTGGCGATGGCGATCGTGACGGCGCGCGCCGGCAGCCCACGGCGTACGGCGATCGCGGCGATGAGCGACGCGTGCTCGGCCTGCTCGAGGTCGAGCGTCGCGGTGGTCTCCCCGACCTCGACACGGCACTCCTCGGCGCGGAGCTGAGGGACGAAGCCGCTCCTGGCGAGGACGACGATGCCTGCGGCGACCACCCCCACGAGAAGGAGCAGCACGAGCAGGACGATGCCGCCACGACCCGAGCGTCGTGCGGTGGCGTCCATGGCAGTCAGTTGGCGTGCAGCGCTGCGTTGAGCTCGATGCCGGCACCGGTGCGCGGGCGCACCTCGATCCGGCCGGTCTCCGAGTTCGTCAGGAACAGCAGGCCGTCCTGCCCTGACAGCTCGGCGGCCTTCACGACGTTGCCGTCGGGCAGCGTCACCTTGGAGCCGGCCGTCACGTAGCAGCCGGCGGCGACGACGCAGTCGTCTCCGAGCGAGATGCCGATGCCGGCGTTGGCGCCGAGCAGGCAGTTGCGGCCGAGGCTGATGACCTGCTTGCCGCCGCCCGACAGCGTGCCCATGATCGACGCGCCCCCACCGACGTCGGTGCCGTCACCCACGACGACGCCTGCGCTGACGCGGCCCTCCACCATCGCGTGTCCGAGGGTGCCGGCGTTGAAGTTCACGAAACCCTCGTGCATGACGGTCGTCCCCTCGGCGAGGTGGGCGCCGAGACGCACGCGGTCGGCGTCGCCGATGCGTACGCCGGTGGGGAGCACGTAGTCGGTCATCCGCGGGAACTTGTCCACGCTGGTCACCGAGACGTGGAGACCAGCAGCGCGGGCCCGCAGCCGGGTCTGCTCGAAGCCGGCGACGGCGCACGGACCGATCGTCGTCCACACGACGTTGGCCAGGACCCCGAAGAGCCCGTCGAGGTTCGTGCCGTGGGGCTGGACGATGCGGTGCGACAGGAGGTGAAGCCGCAGGTAGGCGTCGTACGCGTCGGCGACCGGCGCAGCCAGGTCCGCCACCTCTGTACGGACGAAGGTCCGCCGCACCTCGCGCACGTCGTCCGTGCCCTCGAGCGCCGTGAGCCCCGTCGGCTCCGCGGTGCCGTCGTACGAGCCGAGCGCCGGGTTCGGGTACCAGACGTCGAGGACGGTCCCGTCCTCGGTCAGCGTGGCGATGCCGTAGGCCCAGGCGGACTGCGCAGTGGAGGTCATGCGGGCCAGGTTATCGAGCAGCCCCCAGCGAGCCGCGCCACCCGGTACGGCCATGGGCGTGATGGGATGGGCGGCATGGTCTCTCTCGATCTCGACGCCGACGTCGTGTCGCTCACGGCAGCCCTCGTCGACGTCCCCTCCGAGAGCCGCGAGGAAGCGGTGATCGCCGATGCCGTGGAGACCGCGCTGCGCGCCTACCCGCACCTCGACGTGGTGCGCGACGGGCACACCGTCGTGGCGCGCACCAGCCTCGGGCGTGACAGCCGCGTGGTCGTCGCCGGCCACCTCGACACCGTGCCCGCCAACGACAACATGCCTTCCCGCCTCGACGGCGACCAGCTCTGGGGCCTCGGCTCGTGCGACATGAAGGGTGGCGTCGCGGTCGCCCTCCGCGCCGCTGCGCAGGTTCCCGCGCCCGTCCGCGACGTCACGTACGTGTTCTACGAGGCGGAGGAGGTCGAGGCGTCGGCCAACGGGCTCGGTCGCCTCGCCCGCGAACGGCCGGAGCTGCTGGCCGGAGACTTCGCCATCCTCATGGAGCCCTCGAACGCGGTGATCGAGGCCGGCTGCCAGGGCGTGCTGCGTGTCGACGTGATCGCCCGCGGGGAGCGTGCCCACGTGGCGCGATCCTGGACGGGCGCCAACGCCATCCACCTGTTGGAGCCGGTGCTCCAGCGCCTGGTCGCCGCCGTCCGTCGCACGCCGATCATCGACGGTCTCACCTACCACGAGGGCCTCAACGCGGTCGCGATCAGCGGCGGTGTCGCCTCGAACGTCGTGCCCGACGAGGCGCGCGTCTCGTTGAGCTACCGCTTCGCGCCCGACCGCACCGAGGCCGAGGCGCTCGAGTACCTCGAAGGCCTGTTCTCGGGGTTCGAGCTGGTCGTCACGGACTCCGCACCCGCGGCGGCGCCCGGCCTCGACCGGCCGGCAGCGGCGGCGTTCGTCCGCGCGATGGGCGTCGAGGTGAACCCGAAGTTCGGGTGGACCGACGTCGCGCAGTTCACCGCGATCGGCGTCCCCGCCGTCAACTTCGGACCGGGTGACCCGCTGCTCGCCCACAAGCAGGACGAGCGTGTCCCCGTCGACCAGCTGCGCCTGACGGAGCAGCGCCTGTTCGGCTGGCTGCGGGGCGACCAAGGAGGACGTGATGAGTGACGAAGCACGCGACGAGCTGGACCCGGAGCCTCGCGACGACGAGCGGATCAAGGGCCCGGTGCTGCTGCGTCGTGACCAGATCCCGTCCACGACGACCGACCAGCGGCTGCTGGACGACTCGGGGCGGGCGGCCTGGCTGCACACCGACCCGTGGCGCGTGATGAGGATCCAGGCCGAGTTCGTCGAGGGGTTCGGGGCGCTGGCCGAGCTCGGTCCGGCGGTCAGCGTCTTCGGCTCCGCGCGCACCAAGCCCGACTCGCCCTACTACGCGGCGGCGCAGGAGCTCGGGCGGCGCTTCGCCGAGGCCGGGATCGGCGTCATCACCGGCGGAGGCCCCGGCATCATGGCGGCCGCGAACCGCGGCGCGTGCGAGGCGGGCGGTGTGTCCGTCGGCCTCGGCATCGAGCTGCCCTTCGAGGAGCGGATGAACCCCTGGGTCGACCTGGGGGTCCACTTCCGCTACTTCTTCGCCCGCAAGACGATGTTCGTGAAGTACGCGCAGGGGTTCGTGGTCTTCCCCGGCGGTTACGGCACGTTCGACGAGCTCTTCGAGGCGTTGACGCTCGCGCAGACCCGCAAGGTGACGCAGTTCCCCGTGGTCCTCTACGGGACGCCGTACTGGTCAGGCCTCATCGACTGGCTCCGGGACTCGGTCCTCGAGCACGGTGCGATCGCGGCGGCAGACGTCGACCGGCTGATCGTGACCGACGATCTCGAGGAGGTCGTCGGGCAGTTCGTACCGTCCTGACGTGCCCTGTGCGGCACAATCAGGGGGACAAGCTCGAGGGACGGAGAACACGTGCGGGTCTCGTCGGAGAAGCGACGCGAACAGCTCATCGAGGCCGCGCTGGTGGTCGCCAAGCGTGAGGGCGTCGGCGGCGTGAGCACCCGTACGGTCGCCGCCGAGGCCGGCGCCACCCCTGGGATCGTCCACTACGTCTTCTCCTCGATGGAGGAGCTGCTGCGCGCGATGATCTCGCGGATGGCAGAGGACTACGTCGTCAGCGTCAGCGAGCTGCCCCCGCCTGAGGAGGCGGACGTCACCACCCTCCTCGAGGCGAGCTTCAACCACATGTGGTCCGACGTCGAGGGCGATCCCGAGGGTCACCTGCTGACCTTCGAGGTCGCCGCCCACGCCCTGCGCAACGCCGGCTTCGACGACCTCGCGCGCTGGCAGTACGACACCTACCGCGCGGTGGCCGCACGGGCGCTGGAGCAGGTCGCGGAGGTGTGCCGGATCGAGTGGGCGGTGCCGGTCGAGCTGCTCTCGCGGATGGTCGTGGTGATCAACGACGGCGTCGTCCTGGCCTGGCTCGTGGACCGCGATGCCGCGAAGGCGCGCGAGGTGTACGAGACCTTCATCGGCCAGTTCGCGAAGTTCGCGAAGCCGGTCGACTAGTCCGCCCGGCGGTCGCGGTGCCGGTCGTCGGAGGTCCGTGGCACGATCGTGGCGTGATCTGGATCGGAGTGGTCGTCGTCGCGGTGCTCGTGGGCGCTGCCGTCACGTGGGTCGCCGGACGCACCGGTGCTCTCGCGCCGCTGCCGTCCTCGCGCCGAGACGTCCTGGTCCCTGCTGAGGGTGAGCTCACGGTCGAGGATCTCCGGGCGGTCCGGTTCAGCTGGGCGTGGCGCGGCTACGCCCGCGACGAGGTGGACGCGCTGCTCGCGCGGCTGGAGCACGACCTGTCGTCCCGTGGCGCCGAGTCGGAGGTGGTCGAGGCGCCTCCGGCAGCCGAGGCCGCCGACGTGCCGTCTGAGGCCGCCGGCGATCCTGTCGAGGAGCGCGGTGACGGCGGTGAGTGACGTGGTGGTGGGTCCCGACGGTCTGGCCCGTTGTCCGTGGGGTGCGTCGGCGGCGGAGATGCAGACCTACCACGACACGGAGTGGGGCCGGCCCGTCCGGGACGAGCGAGGTCTCTTCGAGAGGCTCACGCTCGAGGCGTTCCAGTCCGGGCTCTCGTGGGCGATCGTGCTGCGCAAGCGGCCGCGCTTCCGTGAGGTCTTCGCCGACTTCGACCCGGTGGTCGTCGCGGCGTACGACGGTCGCCGTGTCGCCGAGCTGCTCGACGACGCGGGCATCATCCGCAACCGGACGAAGGTCGAGGCGACGATCGCTAACGCGGCCGCCGTGCGAGCGTTCGAGGGCGGGTTCGCCGACTTCGTGTGGTCGTTCGCCCCGCCGCGCGCGCCACGGCCCGTGACGCTCGCCGACGTCCCCGCCATCACACCGGAGTCCAAGGCCCTCGCAGCCGGGCTCAAAAAGCGCGGGTTCGTCTTCGTCGGCCCGACGACCGCGTACGCGATGATGCAGGCCACCGGCATGGTCGACGACCACCTGGCCGAGTGCCACGTGCGGCCGACAGCAGACTGAGCGAGGATCGGCGGCATGCGCACTGCTCATGCCGTCGCCGCCGGCACCCTCGTGGCGGTCGTCTCCGTCCTCGGGGCACCCGCCGGTGCCGTGTCCCCGACCACCTCGGCCCCCCGGGCGGTCCTGACGGTGCAGGTCGCGACGTCTGCGTCACGTCCCGCCGTGGTCGAGCGCGTGGTGGTCGGGCACTCCCGCAAAGGTCGGGAGATCGTCGCCTACCGCCTGGGCGATCCCGAAGCGCGCCGATCGGCGGTGGTGATCGCCGCGATGCACGGCGACGAGCGCAAGCCGCAGGCGATCCTGCGCAACCTGCGCGACGGCAGCCCGATCAGCGGGCTCGACCTGTGGGTGGTGCCGAACGCCAACCCCGACGGTGTCGCGCGCAAGGCGCGACGGAACGCTCGCGGCGTGGATCTCAACCGCAACTTCCCGCGGAGGTGGAAGGCGTCCAAGCGCGGGCCGACGTGGTCGGGGCCGAAGGCGGCGTCGGAGCCGGAGACACGCGCCATGATGCGGTTCCTCCGCAAGGTCGCGCCCGACCAGGTCGTCTCGTTCCACCAGCCGCTCTACGGGATCGACACGAGCGGCACCGGCAACCGTCCGCTCGCGCGGAGGTTGGCCAAGCACCTGCGCCTTCCGAAGCGGAGCTTCTCCTGCGGGTCCGGGTGCCACGGCACGATGTCGCAGTGGTTCAACCACCGGCTCGACGGTCAGCTGGTGACCGTCGAGCTCGGCCGCCGCCCGTCGAAGGCCTACCTGACCCGTACGGCGCCCAAGGGTCTTCTCAAGGCGCTGGGCGGCACTCGCCCCTGATTCCAGGCCGGACGGGACAGGCCGGCGGCGTCAGCGCCCGACGAAGGTGGGCTTCTCCTTCGCGAGGAACGCGTTGACCGCCGCCCGGTGGTCCTCCGACGCCCCGGTCAGCGCCATCAGCCGTCCCTCGTTCGTGAGAGCCTCGGGCAGGCTGTGGGTCGCCGAGTAGGCGAGCGCGCGCTTGAGGGACGCGTACGCGAGGGTCGGACCCGCGGCGAGCCGGGTCGCGAGCTCGCGGACGACGTCGGCGAGCTCGTCGTCGGGCACGACCTGCGTCGCGATCCCGAGCTGCAGCGCCTCGTCGGCCCGGATCGTACGAGGCAGCAGCAGGAGCTCGGTCGCCTTCGGGAAGCCGACCAGCCGCTGCAGCGTCCAGGACGCGCCGGTGTCGGCCGACAGCGCGATGCCCGCGAAGGCGAGGTTGAAGCCTGCTGACTCGGCGACGATCCGGAAGTCTGCTGCGAAGGCCAGCGACGCCCCCGCGCCGGCCGCGATGCCGTTGACCGCGGCGATCACGGGCTTCGGCATCGTCGTGATCGCGAGCACCATCGGGTTGTAGTGCTCCTCGACGGTGTTGCTCAGAGGAGCGCCCGAGTCGCGCTTCGCGACGAGCTCCTTGAGGTCCTGTCCGGCGCTGAAGGCTCGCCCAGAGCCGGTCAGGACGACGCACCGCACGGTGTCGTCGGCGGCCGCGTCGTGCAGGTGGTCGCGGAAGGCGACCTTGGTCGCGTCGTCGAACGCGTTGAGGGATTCGGGCCGTGCCAGGGCGATCGTGGCGACGCCGTCGGCGACCTCGTACGAGACGGGAGCGTGAGGTTCGGTCATGGCCTCAGTCTGCCGCATTCACTCCTGACGCCGGCGTGCGCGATAATGGGTGTATTCAAGGTGCACGCGCCCGCGCTGCGCACGGAGGAAGGGGAACGCATGGCGGCCATGAAGCCTCGGACCGGGGACGGCCCGCTGGAGGTCACCAAAGAGGGACGCTGCATCGTGATGCGGGTTCCGCTCGAAGGTGGCGGACGACTCGTCGTCGAGCTGACCAACGACGAAGCATCCAACCTCGGCGACGCCCTGAAGGCTGTCTGAGTGGCCTCGCAGCCCGGTCTGACCGTCCGTTGGTCGCTGCGTGACGCCCCCGTCGACACGCTCGAGCAGCTGAAGGCCTACGTCCGGGACACCTCCTTCGACCGGTTCTCCGGCATGGAAGGCCTCGCGTACAAGACCTGGCGTGCCCGTGAGGGTGCGTGGTTCGAGGGCGTGTACGTGTTCGTCGACGATGCCGCTCGTGCTGCCTTCCAGGAGTCGTTCGCGGCCACCGCGGCGACCGCTCCTGGGTCGCAGATCATCGGGAGCGCACCGGAGCTGATCGAGGAGTGCGAGGTCGTGGCGATCGCGGAGGGTGCGGCGGGCTTCCGGCCCAGCCCTTCGTACGCCTGATCCATCGGGTCCCCGCCGCGGACCGCCGACCGCCGAAGTCCGGCACGGTGATGCGCGGCGGGGATCACGTGTGCCCGCCGCCGGGTCGTACGCGACGTGCAGGCGGCACGCGGCTCGTCAGAGCAGCTCGGCGAGCATCGCCGCCGCACGCTCGGCGCCGTCCGTCTCGACCGGTGGCCCCGCCGGCACGGTTCGCAGCTCGGCGAGCAACGCGTCGGCCAGCAGGTCCGGGTCGGCGGCCTCCTCGTACGCGAGCCGGCGCCCGGCGCCGTACTGGGCGAGCCGCTGCGGCACGTGGACGCTCTGCTCGAAGTGGTGGCGCAGCGGGACGTAGACGAACGGCACGCGCTGCGCCGCGAGCTCCATGCACGTCGTGAGGCCTCCCTGGACCAGCGCGACGTCGGCGGAGCCGAGGTACCGGTGCAGGTCCGGCACGAAGCCGCGGACGCGGACCCCACGGCGACGCGGCAGCGCGCCAGGATCGATCCGGGGCCCGGCGACCACGAGGAACCGCAGCCGGGGCTCCTCGCGGCGCAGCTGCGGCACCGCTTCGAGCACCCGACGGAGCAGCGGCTCACCCACCCCTGAGCCGCCCACGGTGACGACGCACAGCAGCTCGTCGGGCCCGACCCCCACCGATGCGCGCACGGTGGCCCGGTCCGCCTCGCTCACCGCCTCGAACCCGGTGACGTAGCCGGTGAACGCGAAGTGGTCCTGCGTCCAGTCGCGGATCCGCGGCAGACCCGGCCCGAACGTCTGCTCGACGACGTCCGCCGGGTTCCCGACGAACAGAGACCGGTCGCGGACGCGCGAGAGACGGGCCCGCTGCTCCAGCATCTCGGCGTTGTAGTCCGCCGTCAGCGCCGCCTCCGCCGCCCCGCCGTCAGGCATCGGCACCCATCCGACGAAGTCGGTCAGCCACGCGAACGCGAACCTCTTGAGCTCCGGGTTCTCGTGGAGGTGGTGGTCGACGTCCCACGCCTCGTCGCCCACGACGAGGTCGTACGGCTCGTCGCTCACGAGGTCGTCGAACACGCCGAAGTTGGCGACGAGGATCTCGTCCATCCGGCGGATCGCCTGGAAGGCGTGGAGGTCGTGCTCCGCGGCCTCGTCCTCGAAGTGCGCGCACTCGCTGGCCAGGTAGGCCGATGCGGGATGGACGCGCTCGCCCGCGCGCTGGAGCACCGTGGTCGCGGGCTGCTGCGTCAGCCAGTCGACCTGGAGGTCAGGGTGCCTCTTGCGAAGCGCGTCGGCGATGGCGAGGTCACGTCGCACGTGGCCGAGGCCGATCGGGGAGGTGAGGAACAGGGCGCGGGGCTGGCGACGGCGTGCGCGCGTCCACGTCCGTCGAGCAGTGTCGGCCGCATCGGGCCACAGCCGCTCGAGGAAGCCACGCAGCGCGCGGTTGACGGCGACGGGTTCGCGGGTGTGCGGTGCGTGGCCGCCCCCGACGATGGTGAGCAGTGACCCGCCCATGGCATCGGCGAGGGCCAGGGCCTCGCCGGCCGGACGGATGTGGTCGTCGTCGCCGTGGACCACGAGCAGAGGCACGTCGGCGTGGATGACGCGCTGGGCGAAACCGGGGTCACGGCACACTGACCGCGCCAGCTCGGTCTCGACGAGCCGCTCGGGTCCGATCTCGTGTCCCCAGGCCACGCAGTCCTCGATCTGCTTGGTCGAGTGCGGCTCGATGTACATCTGGCCGAAGAAGAAGCGGAGGAACGCGTCGTAGTCACCGTGCAGCCAGTGGTGCCGGTTGAACGACTCCCAGCCGACCGGCACCGGCGTACGTCCCTGGTCGGGGTCTTCGGACGGCTCTGCGCGGTCGGGAGGCTCGGCGAGGAACAGCGCCCGGTCTCGCTGCGGAAGCCCTGGCACCAGCCCCAGGGCGGGGCCGATCGCGACGACCCCGGCGACGCGTTCGGGCGCCTCGAGCGCGAGGGCCAGCGACCAAGCGACGCCGCAGGAGAACCCCACGACGGCGACCGGATCGGTGTCCGTCGGCCCCCGGCGGGTCGCGTCGAGCACGGCCTGCGCGTCGGCGACGAACTCCTCGTCGACGTACGCGCGCTCGCCGACGGGTCGGTCCGAGGCGCCCGACCCGCGACCGTCGAAGGTGATGACACGGAAGCGTCGCGCGAGGAAGGGCACCTGCGCCTTCCACGAGCGCGACGGGATGATCGACCAGGTCGGCATCAGCAGCACGGTGTGCGGCGCGTCCCCGAACACCTCGTACGCCACGTGCACGCCGTCGCGCTCGACGACACCGTGGCTGTCGGGTTCCCTGGCTCGCATGGAGGTCTTCTCCTTCCGGCGACGGACCGTTGCCCCCAGTCTGCGCCTGCAGACGGGGGCCCCGGCCCGCCGTTGTCAGTCGTGGCGAACCCAGGTCCTCACTTGCGGACCGTGATCACCCGGTGGAAGGGCGTCTCGGCGACCGAGGCGAACTGCGTGAACCCCGCGGCCGCGGTGATCTCCCGGATCTTCGCGGGCCCGGCCTGCGTACCGATGGCGAGCCCCACCTCCTGCGAGAGCGAGGCCGGTGTGCACAGCAGCGTCGAGAAGCCGTAGTACGCCCGTCCGACGGGATTGAAGTTGTCCTCGACCCGGTCACCGGCCATCGGCTCGACGATCATCCACACGCCGTCGTCGGCCAGTGCGCCGTACACGTGGCGAGCGGCACCGACAGGGTCGCCCATGTCGTGGAGCGCGTCGAACGTGGTCACCACGTCGTACGCGCCTTCACCGAGCTTCTGCGCCGGCTCCACCGTGAAGCGCGTCCGGTCGGAGACACCGGCGGCCTGGGCGCGTTCGCGGGCGACGTCGATGGATGCGGCGTGGTAGTCCGACCCGACGAACGTCGAGTTCGGGAACGCCTCGGCCATGAGGATCGTCGATGCGCCGTGGCCGCACCCGATGTCGGCGACGGCGGCGCCCGAGCGGAGCTTGTCGGCGATGCCCGCCGCCGGCAGCCAGGCGTCCACGAGGTACGCGAGGTAGCTGGGGCGGAAGAACCGCTCGCAGCCGACGTGCACGTCGCTGTTGTGCTCGTGCCACCCGACACCGGCGGAGTCTCGGGCCGCCTCGACGATGCGGTCGGAGTCGGCGACCGTGCCGAGCGCGATCTGGAAGAGCCCCGGCAGGAAGGCGGGGCTGGACTCGTCCGTGAGCGCGATCGCGTGCTCGGCCGGCAGGACGTACCGCCCGGTGTCGGCCTCGTAGCGGACGAACGAGCCCGCGGCCTGCGCGTTGAGCCACTCACGGGCGTACGGCTCCGCCGTACCCGTCCGCTCTGCCAGCTCCGACGGCGTGAGAGCACCGCCGTCGGCGAGCGCCCGGTAGTAGCCCAGCTTGTCGCCGAGCACGACCAGGGCGGCGTTGAGCGTCGCCCCGACCTCGTCCACGGCGCGGAAGACGAAGGCCATCAGGACGCCTTCGTCGATCTGTTCGGTGTCGACCTGTGCGGTCATGTCACCCTCCTCGGTGAGTCTGTCTCGTGGTGCCGACGCTAGGAACCGGCGGTGTCTCGGCGCATCAGGCGACCCCCCTGGTTCGTGCGAACCACGGACTCGTGGCCTGTCCGACGCACTAGATTCGAGGAATGCTCGTCGGACGGGCGCGGGAGACGGCCGCGATCGCCACGCTGCTGGAGCGGGCGCGAAACGGCACCAGCGGCGCTGCCGTCGTCCTCGGCGAGGCCGGGATCGGCAAGTCGACGGTGCTCAGCCAGGCCGTGGAGGCCGCACGACCCGACGTGCGGGTGCTCGCGACGTCAGGCGCGGTTCCCGAGCGGGACCTGCCGTTCGCCGGTCTTGCCCAGCTTCTGCGACCGGTGCTGGGCCACCTCGACACCCTCCCTGACGTGCAGTCCGAGGCACTGGCCCAGGCTTTGGCGCTTCGGCCAGGAGGCGGTGGTTCCGGGCCGACAGGTCCTGGTGAGCGCTTCGCGATCTCCGCGGCGACGCTCGGGCTGGTGAGCCGGGCGGCCGAGGACCAGCCGCTGCTGCTCCTCGTCGACGACCTGCAGCACCTCGACCGGCCGTCCGTCGACGCGATCCTCTTCACCGCCCGCCGGTTGCTCACCGATGCCGTGGCGGTCGTGGTCGCGGCACGGGTGGGGGAGGGCGTCGACGATCTCGTCACCGGACTGGACCGCATCGAGCTCGGCGGGCTGTCGCGCGAGGAGTGCACCGCTTTGGTGGCACCCCGTGGGCTCACGTCCACGCAGGTCGAGCGGCTCCACGCGGTCAGCGGCGGCAATCCGCTCGCGGCTCTCGAGATGGCTCGCACGCCGGACCTGCTCGCCCGCGATCCTGGCGCGATCCCGGTGCCCCGGCTCATCGAGGAGGCGTTCGCCGGCCGGCTCGGCGTCCTGACGCCGCGGGCCCGCACGGCGATGACGGTGGCGGCGTTGGCCGGCGACGTCGACCTCGCCACGATCGGGCGGGCGTGCGCGGCAGCCGGTAGCGACCTCGGCGACCTCGACGAGGCCGAGAGTGCCGAGCTCGTCGAGGTGGCGAACGACCGGGTCCGGTTCCTGCACCCCCTCATGCGTGCCTCGCTCGTCCAGGGGACCGAGCCCTCCGTACGCCGGCGGCTGCACCGTACGCTCGCGCACGCGCTGCCGGAGGGCGACCTCGACAGGCGGGCCCTGCACCTCTCGGCGTCGACGATCGGGCCGGACGCCGAGGCGGTCGCTGTGCTGGACGCGGCGACGGCATCGGCGGCGCAGCGGCGCGCGTACGCCGTCGCGTCCGGCTGGGGCGAGCGCGCTGCCCACGCCAGCGACGACCCGGAGGAGCGCGCACGTCGGCTCGTGGGAGCAGGGGAGCACGCCTGGCTCGGCGGCCTCGCGGATCGCGCCCTCGAGATCTTCGGCGAGGCGGTCGCGAGCGCACCCTCAGAGGCGAACCGCCGGCGTGCCTTGGCCCTGCGCGGCGTCGTCAGTGCCCGGTGCGGGTCGTTGGTTGAGGCGCGCGACCTGCTCCTCGAGGCGTCGGCCCCGATCGCCGTGGACGATCCCGACACCGCGGTCCTGCTGCTGGCCGAGGCCGCGTACGCGTCCGTCTACCTGTGCGACACGGCCGCAGCGCGCACGGTCGTCTCCCGGCTCGATGCCGTCCACGGCCGGACCGAGCACCCACGCAGCCGGATCATCGGTGATCTCGCCGCCGGCATCGCGCGGGTCATCACCGGCGAGGGCGATGCGGGGACGGCGCTGATCCGTCGTGCCGTCTCCGCCTCGGGGACCGGCGACCTCGTCGGCGACCCGCGGTGGCGAGCGTGGGTCCTCATCGGACCTATGTGGCTGCGCGAGACGGGCGATGCGCGCGCGCTGGTGGAGGCTGTGGTGATCGACGCGCGCGAGCAGGCTGCCGTGGGAACGCTGCCGTTCCTCCTCTTCCACGCCTCGCGCGACGACGCGGCCACCGACCGCTGGACCACCGCCGAGGCCGGGTACCAAGAGGCGATCGCCCTCGCTCGCGAGACCGGCCAGCGCACCGACGAGGCGATCGCGCACGCCGGGCTGGCGTGGCTGCTGGCCCGTCGCGGGCAAGAGCAGGAGATGCGCGCCGAGGCAGAGGAGGCCGAACGCCAGTGCGTGCGCAGCCGCCTCAACTTCGGGAGGACGTGGGTGCGCTTCGCGTGGGGCGACCTCGCGGCGGGGCTCGGCCGGTACGAGACAGCAGTCGGGTGCTATCGCGAGCAGCAGTCGCTCGTACGCCACTTCGGCGTCGACGACGCGGACCTCTCGGCCGTCCCGGAGCTCGTGGACTGCCTCGTACGCGTCGGAGACCTCGACGGCGCCCGTGCTGAGGCGGAGGCGTTCGAGCGCCTCGCAGAGGAGAAGGGACAGCCGTGGTCGCGGGCCCGTGCCCACCGCGCCGTCGCCCTGGCGGGGATCGATCCGGACGAGCGGTACGCCGCGGCACTCCTCGAGCACGCCCGCAGCCCGGACACGTACGAGCGAGCCCGGACGCAGCTGGCATACGGCGCGTTCCTGCGTCGCGCGCGACGACGGACCGAGGCGCGGGAGCACCTGCGGGACGCCGTCGCCACGTTCGACCGGCTGACGGCCGTGCCGTGGGCGGAACTGGCCTCGGCCGAGCTCGCCGCGAGCGGGGAGCGCGTGCAGCGGCGTACGACGGGAGCCGAGCAGCCGCTCACCCCGCAGGAGCTCCAGGTCGCGCGACTGCTGGGAGACGGGCGTACGACCCGGGAGGCAGCGGCGGCGTTGTTCCTCAGCCCGAAGACCGTCGAGTACCACCTGCGGCACGTCTACATCAAGCTCGGGATCTCCACCCGCAGCGAGCTGGCCGACCGGCTGGATGACCTCGGCTGAATCAGCTGGGTCGGAGCTGCGCCACCAGCAGGCCGTCACCGACCGGGAGAAGCGCCGGGACGAACCGCTCGTCCTCGAGCAGTGCGCGTCCGAGATCGCGCACGGCGACGGTGTCCTCGTCGCGACGCGCGGGGTCGGCGACGCGGTCGTGCCATAGGGCGTTGTCGAAGGCGAGCACGCCACCGGGACGCAGCAGGCGAACCGCCTCGTCGACGAACAGCGGGTAGTCGCGCTTGTCGGCATCGACGAACACGAGGTCGTACCCGCCGTCGGCCAGGCGCGGGAGCACCTCGAGGGCGGATCCGGAGATGAGGCGGAAGCGGTTCGCGGCGATGCCGGCCTCGGTGAGCGTCGCACGGGCCAGACGCTGGTGCTCGGCCTCGCGGTCGACCGAGGTCAGGACGCCGTCCGGGCGCATGCCGCGCAGCAGCCACAGCCCGGAGACCCCGGTGCCGGTGCCCACCTCGACGACGGCGCCGGCGTTGGCGACGGCGGCGAGCAGCCGCAGCGCGGCTCCGCCACCGGGCCCGATCGGCGCCACGCCCACCTCGTCCGCGCGGGCGCGCCCGTTCTGCAGGTGCTCGTCCTCGACGACGAACTCCTCGGCGTACAGCCAGCTCTGCGGGGTGATCGCGGTGGCGATGACGGACTCCTCTCGCACGCCGGGGAAGCCCGGCAACCTGGGCCACAGCCTAGGGCATCACCGGCGTGAGACCGGGGATGTCGGGGCCGCCTCGCCGTACCCGCCGTCACCGGGGTGTGACCAAGGTCACCCACGCCCTTCGAGGCCGCGTCCCGTTCGGGCGTCATAGGGAACGCCCAGGCTCGTCTCATCGTTGTCTCAGGTTGACGGGAGACGATCAGGATCCGAGCAGCACAGGAGGTCGTCACACACATGGGCACCACCACGACGCAGCCCGCCGGCACCCCGGCCGGATCCCAGCCTGCGGCGGGAGCCGTCGTCGGCAGCTGGGAAGAGATCGTCGAGCAGCACTCTGCTCGTGTCTACCGGCTCGCCTACCGCCTCACCGGCAACCAGCACGACGCCGAGGACCTCACCCAAGAGGTCTTCATCCGGGTGTTCCGCTCGCTCGACTCCTACAAGCCCGGATCGTTCGAGGGCTGGATCCACCGGATCACCACCAACCTCTTCCTCGACCGGGTCCGCCGGAAGTCGAAGTACCGGTTCGACCGCTTCGGTGAGGGCGCTGAGGAGCGGCTCCGCGCCGCCGACCCGTCGCCGGAGCTCGCCTGGTCCGACGCCAACCTCGACGCCGACGTCGAGTCCGCGCTCGCCGCGCTGCCCGACGACTTCCGCGTGGCCGTCGTCCTGTGCGACATCGAGGGCCTCTCGTACGAGGAGATCGCCGACGTGCTCGGCGTCAAGCTCGGCACCGTCCGCTCCCGCATCCACCGCGGCCGCAAGCTGCTCCGCTCGTCGCTGGAGCACCGCGCGCCCTCCGGAGCACGTACCCGGTTCGCCGGGCCGCTCGAGCCGGCGGTGGTGGCCCCGCGCTGATGGCACACCTGGGAGACCGCGTCGCAGCCTACGTCGACGGGCAGCTGCCCGCCGACGAGTCGGCGCGCGCGGACACCCACCTCGCCACGTGCGAGGAGTGCCGCGAGGCCGTCCGTGCCCAGCGGGCCCTCAAGCGCCGGATGACCGGGCTCGTCACGACGCCGGGTCCGTCCTCCAGCCTGCTGTCCGCGCTCTCCGACCCTGAGCGTCTCGCGGCCGCCGGCCCACCCTCGCGGCTCACCGTGATCTTCGACCACCTCGTCATCCGTGCCACGATCGCGGCGACCGGCGCCACGGCCGTGCTGGCCGGCATCGCGTACGTCGTCGGGGCCCCGCACCAGCCGGTCGAGACCGTCACCCCGCCGGTCGGGCAGCTCGTCTCGCAGTTCCAGGGGGCGTCCGACCCCGTCGCGCAGAGTGTCCGCGCCGCTGCCCGGCCGCCCGCCGAGGTGTCGCTCGCCGCGGTTCCCGCGCACGCCGCGGCGACCGTGGACGACACCACCGAGGCCGAGGCCGTCACCCTCCTGGAGAGAGCGCTCGGGTCTGACGTCAGCGCGCGCCTCCTCGCGCACCGGTACGACCTCTCGGTCGACCGCCAGCGTCCTGGCCTGCCCGAGGTCGTCGTGGCCTCCGGGGGGCACCGGGTCGCCTCGTACCGCATCGACGAGGAGACGAGCACCCTCCGCAAGGTGGTCCGGTACGCGCAGCACGACGCACTCGACTCGGTCGTCAGGGCGATCCAGCCCGTGGCGCGCAGCGCGTCGACACGGACGCCCGTGGCTCGGCAGCAGGGCTCTCAGCAGGGCGCCGAGCGGATCGAGCCGGCCGTCATGGAGCGCCTGGTCGCCGACGGGTGGCCCTGCCACGATCGCCTCGGCAACACGCTCGAGCGCGTCGCCGCCCACTGGATCGACGTCAACGGCGAGCGCGTGATCGCCCTCACGTACACCGATGGCGAGTCCACGCTGTCCGTCTACGAGCAGCACGGGTCGCTCGATCGAGGCGCGACGACCGGTTTCGAGCGCGTCCGGATCGGTGACAACGACGTGTGGGTCCGCGACGGGGCTCCCACGGTCGCCACGTGGGACGCGAACGACGTCGTCTACACGGCAGTCACCGACGGATCCGCCGAACGCCTTCGTGAGGCCGTCGCCGACCTGCCGCAGCACCCCTCCGGCGTCGGCCCGCTCGAGCGCGTACGCACCGGTCTGGTGCGTCTCACGACCTGGGTGACGCCGGGGTCGCGCGACTCCTGAGACGTTGCGTATCGGCACTGCCGCCACCACGTGGTCGGAATGCCGATACGCAGTGCCTCAGGTGGCGTCGACGTCGAACGGGGCGGGCTCGCCGGCCTCCAGAGGACGCTGACCCGGGGACTTCGCGGGGCCTGACTTCGCGTCGCCGTCGGAGGGACGGTCCGGCTCGTCGTCATCGACGGCACCCTTGATCATCTCGCGCGGGTCGAGACCCTTGAGCTCGTCCCGCAGCGACGTGAAGTCGTCGCCCATCTCACGCTGGAGGTCGGCCTTCGCGTTGTCGGCCATCTGGCGGACGGTGCGGACCCAGCGGCCGAGCGTCCGGGCGAACTCCGGCAGGCGCTCCGGCCCGAAGACCACGATCGCGACGATGGCGATCACCAGCATCTCCGGAAGCCCGATGTCCCACATGCGGGGAAGCCTAGCCCGTGGTCGAGGGGCGGGTCAGCGGCCGGTCGGCGAAAGGCCGAGCTGCATGCCGGCGAGGCCGCGGGATCGGCCCGACAACGTCGAGGCGACCTGAAGCAGCGCCTTGCCTGCAGCGCTGTCGGGCGCTTCGTCGACGATCGGGACACCGGTGTCGCCGCCCACGCGCATCTGCTCGTCGAGCGGGATCTGCCCGAGAAGGGGCACGTCGTAGCCGAAGCGCTGGCTCAGCGTGGTCGCGACCTTCTGGCCGCCGCCGGACCCGAAGACCTCCATGCGGTCGCCGTTGGGCAGCTCGAGCCACGACATGTTCTCGATGACGCCCACGACGCGCTGATGCATCATCGACGCCATCGTGCCTGCGCGCTCGGCGACCGACGCTGCGGCCTCCTGCGGCGTCGTGACGACGATGACCTCGGCGTTCGGCAGGTGCTGGCCGAGGCTGATCGCCATGTCACCGGTGCCCGGGGGCAGGTCCAGGAGCAGCGCGTCGAGGTCACCCCAGTAGACGTCGGAGAGCATCTGGACGAGTGCGCGGTCGAGCATCGGTCCGCGCCACGCGACGACCTGATCCTTGCGCGGCTTGAGCATGCCGATGCTCATGACCTGCATGTTGCCGACGGGGACGGGCATGATCATGTCCTCGACCTGGGTCGGACGCGAGTCACCCACACCGAGCATGTCGGGGATCGAGTGGCCGTAGATGTCGGCGTCCACGATGCCGACCTTCAGCCCCTGCGCGGCGAGCGCCGACGCGAGGTTGACGGTGACCGACGACTTGCCGACGCCGCCCTTGCCGGAGGCGATCGCGTAGACCTTGGTCAGCGCTCCGGGCGCGGCGAACGGGATCTCCCGCTGTGCCTGACCACCACGAAGGACCTCTTGGAGGTTCTTGCGCTGGTCGTCGTTCATCACGCCCATGTCGACGTGCACGTCCGTGACTCCGTCGACCTTCGTCACGGCAGCCGTGATGTCGCGCGTCAGGGTGTCCTTCAGCGGGCACCCGGCGACGGTCAGCAGCAGGTGCACGGTGACGGCCCCGCCGTCGATGTCCACGCGCTCCACCATGCCGATCTCGGTGATCGGTCGGCGGATCTCGGGGTCGTTGACGGTCGACAGCGCCGTGTGGACGGCGTCCGGGTTCACCATGGTCTCGGTGGGCATGTCTCGATGCTACGTGCCGGGGACGAATCAACGACCTGTCGGGTCGGGCTGCCCGTCGGCGACGGCTTCGTCGGACGGATTGGCCCGTTCGTCGAGGTCGGCGAGGAAGCCGCGAAGCTCCGACCGCAGGAAGTCTCGGGTCGCGACCTCGCCCAGCGCGAGACGCAGGCTGGCGACCTCACGGGCCAGGAACTGCATGTCGGCGTGCGCGCGGGTGTTCTGGTCGCGGTCCTGCTCCTGGATGACCCGGTCGCGCGCCTCCTGGCGGTTCTGAGCGAGCAGGATCAGCGGGGCGGCGTACGACGCCTGCAGCGAGAGCATCAAGGTCAGGAAGATGAACGGGAACGGGTCGAACTGCAGGGACTCCGGCGACAACGTGTTCCAGAGGAGCCACGCGACGACGAAGACCGTCATCCAGGCGATGAAGGTGGCCGTTCCCATGAAGCGCGCGAAGCCCTCGGCGAACTTCCCGAAGGTCTCGGCGTCCACGCGGCGCTTGCGGCGGCGCCAGCGCTGCGGGTCGCGGGGCTGGTCGAGGCGGACGCGACGGTCCTCGCGCTCGCTCATCGCGCCACCTCCGACTCCTGGTCGCGCCAACCCTCGGGCAGGAGCTCGTCCAGCACGTCGTCGACGGTGATCGCGCCGACGAGGTGGTTCGACTCGTCGACGACCGGGCACGCCACGAGGTTGTACGTGGCGAGGATCCGGGCGACCTCGTGCAGGGAGGTGTCGGGACGGGGCCAGTCGATGTCGTTGACCGCGATGGCGCCGACCAGCGACGACGGTGGCTCGCGCAGCAGGTGCTGGAAGTGCACCACGCCGAGGAAACGGCCCGTCGGGGTCTCGACCGGTGGCCGGGCGACGTAGACGAGGGCGGCGAGGGACGGCGCCAGCTCCGGCTCCCGGATCCGGGCGAGTCCCTCGGCGAGGGTCGCGTCGGGAGGGAGGATGACGGCGTCGGAGGTCATGAGGCCACCTGCGGTGCCCTCCTCGTAGACCATCAGCCGTCGAACGTCCTCGGCCTCCTCCGGCTCCATGAGGGCGAGCAGCTCCTCGGCGGTCGCGAGCGGCAGCTCGGCGATCACGTCGGCGGCGTCGTCGGGCGACATCTCCTCGAGGACGTCGGCCGCACGCTCGGGATCGAGACGACCGAGGATCTCGACCTGGGCGAACTCGGGCATCTCCTCGAGGACGTCGGCGAGGCGCTCGTCGTCGAGCTCGGCGGCGATCTGCGTACGGCGCAGGATCGGCAGCTCGCGAAGCGCGTTGGCGAGGTCGGCGGGCCGCATCGTGTCCATGGTGGCGAGGAGGTGCGTGGCGCCCTGGTCGGGCTGGTGGCCGGCGAGGTCGGCGACGTCGCCCCACGCGACCACGACGCCGTGGCCGCGTCGTCCGAAGCGCGACCCGCGCTCGCGCACGGCCACGTCGCTCAGGTGCCAGTCGCGACTGCGGTCCTGCTCCATCGCGACGTCGTAGACGTCACCGGAAAGGTTGAGCGACGGCACGGTGACGGAACGGTCGAAGAACTCGCCGAAGACGAGCGTCTCGGTCTGGCGCTTCTCGAACCGTCTCAGGTTGAGGACACCGGTCGTGATGATCTGCCCGCCGTCGAGGGAGGTCACCCGGGTCATCGGAAGGAACACGCGTCGCCGACCGAGCACCTCGATCACCAGCCCCAGGACGCGGGGGAGCCGACCGGCGGTGCGCTGCGTGACGACGACGTCGCGCAGCTTCCCGACCTGGTCCCCGGCGGGGTCGAAGACGGCGTGCCCGGCCAGCCTGGCGAGGAAGATGCGGCTCGTCGAGGTCACGGGCTCAGCCTAGCCCTGGTGCGCCGTCGTGCCGGACGTACGACGCCCCGCGGTGAGTGCGGTCCCACCGGCGTACGCGTACGACGCCCCGCGGTGAGTGCGGTCCCACCGGGGTGCGTCGGCATGGGACCAGGCTCACCGGCCGGGCGAGGCGAAACAGGGCGAGGTTGGAACGGCTCGAGGTGCGCCGTCGTGCCGGACGTACGACGCCCCGCCACCGCGAGTGCGGTGACGGGGCGTCGTCGTGGTGCAGGCGCAGGTCAGACCTTGCTCGAGAGGGTGAACTTGCCCCCGGCGGTCGTGGACGTGCCCTTGACGACGAAGCGGTACTTGTACTTCTTCGAGGAGTAGAAGGTGTACGACGCCTTGCCCTTGCGGTTGAGCTTCAGGGTCTTGACCTTCTTCCAGCCGCCCTTCTTGCGCTGCAGCTGAACCTTGGTCTTGTAGTTCTTCCAGCCCGAGGTCGTGTAGCGCTTCAGCTTGATGGTGGCGACCTTCTTCGAGGAGCCGTACCGGTACCTGACCTTGCCGGCCGAGTAGGGGAGGGCCGACTTCGCCGTGAAGTAGCCGCCGGTGGCGCCGTCGACGTAGTCGAACTTCTGGTAGTTGTAGGCGCTGTTCAGCGTGCCCGTGATACGGAAGTTGGCGACGCGGAAGGTGCCACGGCCCCAGCGGTTCGGGAAGGTGAGGTAGCCATTGCCGTTCGTGTAGATCCGGACCGAGCCGAGACGCGTCGCGCCGCGGTAGAGGTTGGCGGTGATCGTGTAGGTGCTGATGATGTCGGTCGCTGCCGAGCCGCGGACGGCGATGTTGCCGTACTCGCTGGCGGAGTTGACGACGTAGCTGCTCGCGGAGGCCGAGAGGATGTCGACGGGGCGCTGAGGCGTGAGGGTCGCGGCGGTGACCCGCGCGCCGGCCTTGCCGATGGGTGCGCCATCGAGCGTGTCAGCGGCGGCCGGAGCGGCCGAAACGAGCGCGAGGCCCGAGAACGCGAGAGCGCCGCCCGCCAGGGCAGCGGAGGCGCGCTTGAAGAGGGTGTTCACAGGGGGGTGCCTTCCTGGCAGGACGATCAGTGCTACAGAAAGATAACCGATGAAAGGGCCAATACAAGAACCGCATCGGCGTGGTATGAGATTCAACTATTAAGAGGCCTTCCCGGGCCCTCCAGCCGCACCACGACGGACTTCGACGTGGGGGTGTTCGAGCCGACAGCGACCGAGTCCAACGGCACCAACGGGTTGGTCTCCGGGTAGTACGCAGCGGCGGTCCCGCGCGGCACCTCGTACCCCACGACCCGGAAGCCCGGAGCGCGCCGCTGAGACCCGTCCTCGGCCACCGACACGAGGTCGACCACGTCGCCGTCGTCGTACCCGAGCGTCGCGATGTCCTCGCGGTGCACGAAGACGACGTGCCGTCCGCCCTCGATCCCGCGGTAGCGGTCCGACAACCCGTAGATGGTGGTGTTGAACTGGTCGTGGCTGCGCAGGGTCTGCAGCAGCAGGTGGCCGTCGGGGACGTGCAGCACGTCGATCGGCGAGACGGTGAGCACCGCGGCCCCGGCGACGGTCGGGAACGTCAGCGAGTCGCGTGGAGGGTGCGGCATGACGAACCCGCCCTGACGGTCGGTGTTCGCCTCGTAACCGGCGCAGCCGGGGACGACGCGGGCGATGTGGCGGCGTACGACGGTGTAGTCGTCGCGCATCGCGGCCCAGTCGATCCGCGGTGCTCCCGGTCGACGCGACAACGTGCGCTCCGCGAGGTGGCAGACGATCGCCGTCTCGGACAGCAGCATCTCGCCCGCCGGCTCGAGCCGCCCGCGGGACGCGTGGACCACCGACATCGAGTCCTCGACGGTCACGTGCTGCTCGCCGGACGGTCGCCGGTCGATCTCCGTGCGGCCGAGGGTGGGAAGGATGAGCGCGGTGCGCCCGCAGACCAGGTGCGACCGGTTGAGCTTGGTGGACACGTGAACGGTGAGATCCGTACGCCGCAGCGCGTCCGCGGTCACGCCCGTGTCGGGCGCTGCCTGGACGAAGTTGCCGCCTAGGGCGACGAACACCTTCACGCGGCCGTCCCGCATCGCGCGGATCGAGTCGACGGTGTCGTAGCCGGGCTCGCGCGGCGGCTCGAACGCGTACTCCCGTGCGAGCGTGTCGAGGAACTGCTGCGGCGGGCGCTCCCAGATCCCCATCGACCGGTCGCCCTGCACGTTGGAGTGACCCCGCACCGGGCACAGGCCGGCACCGCGCCTGCCGATGTCGCCGCGGACCAGCGCGAGGTTGACGACCTCCTTGATCGTCGCGACCGCGTTGCGGTGCTGGGTCAACCCCATCGCCCAGCACCAGATCGTCGCCTTCGACCCGCGCAGCATCGTCGCTGCTTCGGTGATCAGCTCGCGGCCGAGGCCCGTCGCTGTCTCGACCACGTCCCAGTCGACGGCGGCGACGTGGGCCGCCCAGGCGGCGTACCCGACCGTGTGCCGGTCGACGAAGTCGTGGTCGATCGCGTCCCACTCGACCAGCAGCGAGCCGATCGCCTGGAGCAGCGCGAGGTCGCCGTTGACGCGTACCGGGAGGTGGAGGTCGGCCAGCGGGGTCCCCGGACCGACGACTCCTCGGGGCTTCTGCGGGTTCTTGAAGGCGACGAGGCCCGTCTCGCGCAGCGGGTTGATCACGAGGATCTTCGCCCCGCGGCGCTTGGCGGTCTCGAGCGCGCTCAGCATCCGGGGGTGGTTCGTGCCCGGGTTCTGGCCCGCGACGACGATCAGCTCGGCCTCGTACAGGTCGTGCAGCTGGACGCTGCCCTTGCCGATGCCGATCGTCTCCTGCAGCGCGACACCGGTGGACTCGTGGCACATGTTGGAGCAGTCCGGGAGGTTGTTGGTGCCGAAGGCGCGGGCGAACAGCTGATAGCTGTACGCGGCCTCGTTCGACGCACGGCCCGACGTGTAGAACGCCGCCTCGTCGGGGGACTCCAGCGCGGCGAGGTGGTCGGAGACGAGGTCGAACGCGTCGTGCCAGCCGATCGGCTCGTAGTGCGTCGCGCCGGGTCGCTTCACCATCGGGTGGGTGAGGCGTCCCCGCTGACCGAGCCACATCTCGTCGTGGGCGTCCAGCTCCGCGATGGAGTGCGACGCGAAGAGGTCGGGGGTCGCACGCGTGCGGGTCGCCTCCTCGGCGACCGCCTTCGCGCCGTTCTCGCAGAACTCCGCCGCCGACCGGTGCTCGGGATCCGGCCAGGCGCAGCTCGGACAGTCGAAGCCGTCGACCTGGTTGAGCCGGGCGAGGGTCTTCGTCGCGCGCACCGGACCCATCGCACGGACGGTTCGGTCGAGGGCCACCGCGACGCCGCGCACGCCGGCGGCCGCCTTCTTGGGGCGGCCGACCTCGAGCTCCGGCTCGGTCATGAGTCCGTCGGCTCCGACAACCGCGGCGCGCGTCGCTGCCGGTGCAAGGAGAACGGCCTGGCGCGTACGGTCCGTGCGGGTGACTCGACCGGGTGCTCGCGCTGGTCCGAGGTCCCGAGCTGCCCGGCCGGGGACGCGAGGAGGTCGGTCGGACGGAGGCGTACGACGACGCACTCGCGCGCCCAGCGTGCCGAGGCCTCGTCCGCCTCGAACAGGTTGAGACGGTCGGCGGCCAGCGCCGCCGTCACGTCGTCCCAGTCCTCGTGGTCGGGCTCGATCACCTCGACGTCGGCGCGGACCTTGGCCACCTGGGCCCGGTTGGACTTCGCGCGGAGGTCGAGCACGACCTCGCGCTCGTCACGGATGCCCGGCAGAGGCTGCTCGTCGCCGCCGGCCACCACGCACACGGCATCGCCGTGCCACACGTGCCAGACCGGGTGCCAGGTGCCGCCGTAGATGATCCAGAGCAGCCCCGACTTCTTCGCGACCTCGGCCACGAACGCCCGCCGGAACAGGGCATCGAAGTCGGCGACTGGCTCCACAGGCTCCATGAGCGACAGCATAGGCCGGTCCCGGCCGTCGGGGTGGTCGTCGATCTCTGGCGTCCCACCGCAGCGCATACTGCCGAGGTGAACGTCCTGCTCGCGACCGTGGCCGTCCTCGGCGTCTCGTTGTCGGGTCCGCTGATGGCGGGGACGCAGGCGCCCGCGCTGGCGATCGCCTTCTGGCGCAACGCCCTCGCGGAGGCGGTCCTGCTGCCGGTGGCGGTGACCCGCAACCGGCGGGAGCTGCGGGCGCTGACCCGGGCCGACCTCCGTACGTGCCTCTTCGCGGGAGCGGCGCTCGCTGCACACTTCGCCACCTGGGTGACGGCGCTCAAGCTCACGTCGGTCGCGGCCGCCATCGCCCTCGTGTCGATGCAGGTCGGCTGGATCGCGCTGATCGACCGGCTCCGCGGCAAGGCGATCCCTCCGATGGTCCTCCTCGGCGTCGGACTCGCGTTCGGAGGCGTCCTCGTCATCACCGGCGTGGACCTGACCCTGTCGCGCGACGCGCTGGTCGGAGACCTGCTCGCGCTGGTCGGTGGTCTGACGGCGGCGGTCTACACGATCGCGGGGGCGCGGGCGCGGGAGTCGCTGTCCACGACCACCTACACGTTCCTCTGCTACGGGTCGTGCGCCGTGATTCTGCTGGTGGCCTGCCTGGTCGGAGGCGTACCGCTGGTCGGCTTCAGCGCCCAGGCGTGGGTCGGGATCCTCGCGGTCACCGTCACCGCCCAGCTGCTCGGGCACTCGCTGATCAACCACCTGCTCGCGGTGATGAGCCCGATGCTCGTGTCGCTCATCCTGCTGCTCGAGGTGCCGGGCGCCGCGCTGCTCGCGACCGCGATGCTGGGCCAGGCGCCCGGAGCCGGGGTGTACGCCGGTCTCGCCCTGATCATGGCGGGCCTGGCAGTTGTCGTGACCCGGCGCCCGCCGCGCCCGAGCGAGGTGCCCGACTCCGACTGAGGCGGGGGTGAGAAGCGGGTCACACTCACACCGCTGTTACTAGTCGTTAACACTACTCGTAGGTACAGTCAGGCCTGATCCGATCCCCGTAGCACCGAGGTGACCCGTGTCTGAAGAGTCTGTGCCCACCGAAGACAAGGCCCTGCGCTCGCGGCGCTCGTGCCTCGCCGTCCCCGGCTCGAACCCGCGCTTCCTGGAGAAGGCCAAGGGTCTGCCCGCCGACCAGGTCTTCCTGGACATCGAGGACGCGGTCGCACCGCTGGCCAAGCCCGACGCCCGCAAGAACATCGTCGCCGCGCTCAACGAGGGTGGCTGGGGCGACAAGGTCCGCGTGGTCCGCGTCAACGACTGGACCACGCAGTGGACGTACCGTGACGTGATCGAGGTCGTCGAGGGCGCCGGTGCCAACCTCGACTGCATCATGCTCCCGAAGGTCCAGACGGCCGAGCAGGTCGTCGCGCTCGACGTCCTCCTCACCCAGATCGAGAAGACGATGGGGTACGAGGTCGGTCGGATCGGTATCGAGGCACAGATCGAGAACGCCCTCGGCCTCACCAACGTCAACGCGATCGCGGCCGCTTCGCCGCGCGTGGAGACCATCATCTTCGGCCCCGCCGACTTCATGGCCAGCATCAACATGAAGTCGCTGGTCGTCGGCGAGCAGCCCCCCGGCTACGACGTCGGCGACGCGTACCACCACATCCTCATGAGCATCCTCATGGCGGCGCGGGCGTACGACAAGCAGGCCATCGACGGCCCGTACCTCCAGATCCGCGACACCGACGGCTACCGGCGCGTCGCCTCGCGCTCGGCCGCCCTCGGCTTCGACGGCAAGTGGGTCCTGCACCCCGGCCAGGTCGACGTGGCCAACGAGGTCTTCAGCCCCCGCCAGGAGGACTACGACCACGCCGAGAACATCCTCGACGCGTACGACTGGTTCACCTCGGAGGCCGGCGGCAAGAAGGGCTCGGCGATGCTCGGCGACGAGATGATCGACGAGGCCTCGCGCAAGATGGCGCTCGTGATCTCGGCCAAGGGACGCGCTGCCGGCATGCAGCGCAGCTCGACGTGGCAGCCGCCGACCGACTGACGGTCGGCCGACCTCCCCAGCACCGGACCTGATCACAGAGAAGAGAGCACTATGGGCCGCCTGGTCACCACCGATGGTCTGACCGACATCCAGGAGGAGATCCTCAAGACCGTCCGCGAGTTCGTGGACAAGGAGATCATCCCGGTCGCCACCGAGCTCGAGCACAAGGACGAGTACCCGCAGGCGATCGTCGACGGCCTCGAGGAGCTCGGCCTGTTCGGGCTGACGATCCCCGAGGAGTACGGCGGCCTCGGCGAGTCGCTGCTGACGTACGCGCTCGTGGTCGAGGAGATCGCGCGCGGGTGGATGAGCGTCTCCGGCGTCATCAACACGCACTTCATCGTGGCCTACATGCTGATGCAGCACGGTACGGAGGAGCAGAAGCAGAAGTACCTCCCGCGGATGGCGACCGGAGAGGTGCGCGGCGCCTTCTCGATGTCGGAGCCGTCGCTCGGGTCGGACGTGGCAGCGGTCGCGACGAAGGCGACCCGGCAGGACGACGGGTCGTACTCGATCACCGGCCAGAAGATGTGGCTGACCAACGGCGGATCGTCCAACCTGGTCGCGGTGCTCACCAAGACCGACGAGGGTGCCGACTCGGTCTACCGCAACATGACGACCTTCCTGATCGAGAAGGAGCCCGGTTTCGGCGAGACGGCCCAGGGCATCACCGTCCCGGGCAAGATCGACAAGATGGGCTACAAGGGCATCGACACGACCGAGATGATCCTGGACAAGCACCAGATCTCGGCCGAGCAGGTCCTCGGTGGCGAGCCGGGCAAGGGCTTCTACCAGATGATGGACGGCGTCGAGGTCGGCCGCGTCAACGTCGGTGCCCGTGCCGTCGGCATCGCGAACCGTGCCTTCGAGCTCGGCATCGCGTACGCCCAGCAGCGCGAGACGTTCGGCAAGCCGATCGCGCAGCACCAGGCGATCCTGTTCCGGCTCGCCGAGATGGGCACGAAGGTCGAGACCGCGCACGCGATGGTCGTGCGGGCGGCGCGCAAGAAGGACGCCGGCGAGCGCAACGACGTCGAGGCCGGCATGGCCAAGATGGTCGCCTCGGAGTACTGCAACGAGGTCGTCGAGGCGTCGTTCCGCATCCACGGCGGCTACGGCTACTCCAAGGAGTACGAGATCGAGCGCCTCTACCGCGAGGCGGCGTTCATGCTCATCGGCGAGGGCACGAGCGACATCCAGAAGATGATCATCGGCCGGAGCCTGCTGAAGGACTACAAGCTCCGCTGAGTCCGTTCGCCACGCTCCCCACGTTTGGGGTGTCAACACCGCATCGCCAGGGATCGCACCTCGAATTCGAGGTGCGATCCCTGCGTTTGGGGTGGGAACGCCTCAAACGGAGAGCGGGCGTGCGGCCCTGTGGATGCCGTACGACGGGTGTCGGCGCGGATGCGTACGGTGGAGGCCATGCCCTCCGCCCCAGCATCCGTGCTACCCCCGTCCCGTGCCGCCGCCGCCGATCGTGTCATCGGAGCCCTCGCCGGTCCGGAGGCGTCGCTGCGCTCCGACCAGGTCACTGCGGTCGCGGCGCTGTCGGAGCCGAAAGCCCGGGTCCTGGTCGTGCAGGCGACCGGATGGGGCAAGTCGGCGGTCTACTGGGCCGCGACCGCGATCCGGCGCGACGAGGGCCACGGCACGACCCTCGTGGTCTCGCCGCTGCTGTCGCTGATGCGCGACCAGGTCGCAGCGGCTGCTCGCGCGGGGCTCCGTGCCGAGACCCTCAACTCGTCCAACATCGAGGAGTGGTCCCGGATCGAGAGCGCGCTGCGCGCCGGCGAGGTGGACGTGCTGCTCGTGTCGCCGGAGCGTCTCGCCAACCCGGGCTTCGGGCGGCGGGTCCTCGACTCGCTGGCGGGCCGCATCGGTCTGCTGGTCGTCGACGAGGCGCACGCGGTGTCCGACTGGGGCCACGACTTCCGCCCCGACTACCGTCGCGTCTCCGACGTGCTGCAGCAGCTCAACCCTGACACTCCGGTGCTCGCCACCACGGCGACGGCGAACGCGCGCGTGACCGACGACGTGGCGCGCCAGCTCGGCGACGAGACCCTGGTGCTGCGGGGGCCCCTCGCGCGCTCGAGCCTCGAGCTGTCGGTGGTCGACCGGTTGTCGCCGCTCGAGCGCTACGCCTGGGTGGTCGACCACCTGCCGACCCTTCCCGGGTCCGGCATCGTCTACGCGCTCACGGTGGCCGACGCGCACCGGCTGACCTCCGCCATCCAGGCGGTCCACGGTGCGTCGGTGCCGGTCGCCGCCTACACCGGCCAGCTCGAGGCTGCCGAGCGCGAACGCCTCGAGGACGCGCTGCGCGACAACAAGGTGAAGGCGCTGGTCGCGACGTCGGCGCTGGGGATGGGCTACGACAAGCCCGACCTCGGCTTCGTCGTCCACGTCGGCGCTCCGCCGTCACCCGTCTCCTACTACCAGCAGGTCGGACGTGCCGGGCGCGCGATCGACCACGCCCACGCGGTGCTGCTCCCGTCCGGCGCCGACGACGGCATCTGGGACTACTTCGCGACCGCGACGATCCCGCAGCCCGCGCAGGTCGAGCGGATGCTCACGGCGATGGAGGGCGCGACCTTCGAGACGCCGGCGACGGTCGTCAGCCTGGAGGCCGAGACGGGGCTGCGGCGCGGTCGCGTCGAGCTGATGCTCAAGCAGCTCGCCGTCGACGGCGTCACCGAGCGGGTCGAGCGGGGCTGGATCCGCACGGGCACACCGTGGACGTACGACGCGGCGCACTACGAAGGCGTCGTGGCCGTCCGGCGCCGCGAAGCCGACATCATGCGCGCCTACACGCGTGGTGAGCGGTGCCTCATGCAGCTGCTCCAGGAGTCGCTCGACGACCCCGAGGCTGCACCGTGCGGCCGGTGCTCGGTGTGCCGCGGCGCGTTGCCCGACGGGCTGGCCGCCGCTCCCGCACCCGAGACCGTACGCGCGGTGGCGAGCGTCCTGCGCGGCGAGGACCACCTGCTGGAGCCGCGCAAGATGTGGCCCGGGGGAGCCTTCGGCACGCGCGGCCGCATCCCGCCCGACCGCGCCGTCGAGCCTGGCCGGGCGATCGTGCATGCCGACGCCCCCGAGTGGCGCGAGGCCGTGCAGACGATGTTCGCCGCCGACGGTCCCGCCCCGCAGGAGGTGCTGGACGCGTCCGTCCAGGTGCTCGCGCGATGGAAGACAGAGTGGCGGAGCCGCCCCGAGGTGGCGATCGCGCTGCCCGCCGCGGGGTTCACCCGACTCGTCGACAGCGTCGCCGGCCACCTTGCCGGAGTCGGGCGGCTCGACCGGGCAGACCTCGAGCTCGCGCCCCGCAGCGGAGGCGACGTACGCGACCTGACGTCAGCAGACGAGGCCGCGCTCTGGCGCGACACCGTGACCGTGCCGCCCCAGACGCAGTCGGCCGTCGACGCCCGCACGGTGCTGCTCGTGGTCGACGCCACGTCCTCGCTGTGGCCGTTCACCATCGTGGGCGCGGCGCTTCGCGCGGCGGGGGCCTCAGCGGTGCTGCCGTTCCTGCTCCACCGCCGCGTGTGACGGCGCCGGCGCACGCAAGCGCCGCGACTCCCGTCAGCGCACGTGGGCGCGGTCCCACGCGGTCACGAAGTCGTACATCGCCTGCGTGAGGCCGTGGTCGTGCGGTGACGACGGTCGCCACCACACCTCGAGCATCACCCACGCCTCTGCCGACGAACCCCCGTTGCGCTCCTTGCGCCCGGACTTGCGCCGTACCGTCGTCGCGCCGTAGACGAGTCCCACCGGCAGCACCAGGGCGTGCGTCGCGTCCTCGACCGGGACCGAGGCCGGGAGGATCCAGCCCGCGGTGACCGGATTGCGCGAGGTCGTATACGTGAGCAGCCGACCCTGCGTGGTCTGGACCCGGTTGTAGACGTCGTCGGTCGGGATGTGGCGGTACTCGCAGGCGGCGATGAACGCCTGGACGTTCTCCCGTGCCTGGCTCTCCATGCCGGGAGGCTACGTGCAGCGTGTTACATCCGCGTCACACGAACGGACGCGGTGAGTGTGGTCCCACCGATCCGGCTGCCGGTGGGACCACACTCACCGCACGGGGCGCGGGGGAGCCGTACGGATCAGGTCGCCGGGTTCAGCACCCAGTCCTTCACCTCCGGCATGTCCTCGAGGTGCTCCCGCACGTAGCGGTGGTGCTTCTCGAGCATCTGCCGGCAGTGCTCCCGCAGCTCCTGCGCGTTGGCCGGAGACGCCTTCGTGTTGTTGAGGACGTCCTCGACGAGCTGGTAGCGCGACATCTGGTTGAGCACCGTCATGTCGAAGGGAGTCGTCGTCGTCCCCTGCTCGATGAACCCGCGGACGTGGAACCGGTCCGCGGTGGGGCGCCCGTGCACGAGCTTGTGGATCGCGCCGTGGTAGCCGTGGAATGCGAACAGCACGTCGACGTCGTCGGTGAACAGACCCGCGAAGTCGGAGGCGGACATCCCGTGCGGGTGATCCTTCTGACGCGGCAGCGTCATCAGGTCGACGACGTTGACGACCCGGAACGTGAGGTCCGGCACCCACTCCTTGAGCAGCTGGGCGGCCGCGACGGTCTCGGCGGTCGGGACGTCACCGGCGCACGCCAGCACGATGTCGGGCGACTTGTCGCCGTCCTCGTTGCCGGCCCAGTCCCAGATGCCGGCACCCTTGGCGCAGTGCTCGGCCGCCTCGTCGATCGACAGGTACTGCAGGTGAGGCTGCTTGTCGATGGCGATCAGGTTCACGTACGACCGCGACCGGAAGCAGTGGTCGGCGACCGAGAGCAGGCAGTTGGCGTCCGGCGGCAGGTAGACGCGGGACACGGCGCCGCGCATGTTGAGCACGACGTTGATCAGGCCCGGCCCCTGGTGGGAGAACCCGTTGTGGTCGTTGCGCCAGGTCGTCGACGTCAGGAGGATGTTGAGGCTCGGGATCTTGGCCCGCCACGAGAGGTGGTTCGCCTCCTCGAGCCACTTCGCGTGCTGCACGGTCATCGACGCGCTCACCATCGCGAACGACTCGTACGTCGCGAAGAGCCCGTGCCGGCCCGTGAGGTTGTAGCCCTCGAGCCAGCCCTGGCAGTTGTGCTCGCTCAGGACCTCCATCACGCGTCCGTCGCGCGAGAGCTTCACGTCGTCGGAGGTCACCCGTTCCATGAACGCGCGATCGCTCACCTCGAACACGGCACCGAGCCGGTTCGAGTTGGTCTCGTCCGGGCAGAACAGCCGGAAGTTGTCCGGGTTGTCGCGGTAGAGGTCGGCCATCATCGCGCCGAGGACGCGCGTGTTCTCGAAGCGCTCGGCGGCGGGATGGAGGACCTCGATCGCGTAGTCGCGGAACGGGCGCAGGGTGAGGTCCTTCGTGAGCACACCGCCGTTGGCTGCGGGGTTCGCACTCATCCGCAGGTCGCCCTGAGGGTTGTTCGCCTCGATCTCGGCGCTGGGCCTCCCGCCGGGAAAGAGCTCCGCGGGGCCGTACGACTTCATCCACGCCTCGAGGAGCGCCAGGTGCTCGGGGTTCTCGCGGACGCCCGACAGCGGCACCTGGTGTGCACGCCAGGTGCCCTCGATCGTCACGCCGTCGACCTCGTGCGGGCCGGTCCAGCCCTTGGGTGTGCGCAGGACGATCATCGGCCACCGAGGCATCTCGCCGTCCCAGTCCCCGCCGCGCGCCGCGTCCTGGATGGCCTTGATCTTGCCGTACGCCTCGGCGAGCACCGCCGCGAACCGGTGATGCATGCCGGGCAGGTCGTCGCCCTCGACCTCGAGCACCTCGTAGCCGTGTCCCGTGAAGATGTCGCGAACGTCTTCGCGGCGTTTGCGACCCAGCACGGTCGGGCTCGCGATCTTGCCGTCGTTGAGGTGGAGGATCGGGAGCACAGCGCCGTCGCGTGCCGGATTGACGAACGAGATGCCCTTCCAGGAGCCCTCGAGCGGTCCGGTCTCGGCCTCGCCGTCGCCCACCACGGCCACGGTCAGGAGATCCGGGTTGTCGAAGACCGACCCGAACGCGTGGATCAGGACGTACCCGAGCTCGCCGCCCTCGTGGATCGAGCCGGGAGTCGTCACCGACACGTGGCTCGGGATCCCGCCGGGCGTGGAGAACTGCCGGCAGAGCCGGGTCAACCCGTCGGAGTCGAGGGAGACCTCCGGGTAGATCTCGGAGTAGGTGCCCTCGAGGTAGCCGGCCGCGACGAGGGCGGGGCCGCCGTGGCCCGGCCCCGACAGGTAGATCGCCGACTGCCCGGTGTGCTGGATCAGCCTGTTCAGGTGGGCGTACACGAAGGACTGTCCCGGACTCGTGCCCCAGTGGCCGAGCAGCCGCGGCTTGATGTCGTCGGCCGACAGGGGACGCTCCAGGAGCACGTTGCTCTTGAGGTAGATCTGCGCGACGGTCAGGTAGTTGTTCGCGCGCCACCAGGCGTCGAGAGCGGCCACCTCGTCGTCGGTCGGGTCGGCAAGTGCCGGTGCGGTCGTCGCGTTCATCGATTTCTCCTCAGGTCTGGGAGGGGTCGGGCGTGCGCTCGGTCTGCGGCGTCGAGGTGCCGCGGACGAGGTTGACGGTGTGGTGGGCGATCTCGGCTTCCTCGTCGGTGGGGATGACCGCCACGGGGACGCTGCCCTCGCCGATCAGGCCGCCGTCGTCGGCGACCGGCGCCGAGTTGCGGCGCGGATCGATCTCGATGCCGAGGTGTGCGAGCGGCTCGCAGACCGCGGCCCGGAAGCCGTCGTCGTGCTCACCGATGCCCCCGGTGAACACGAGGGCGTGGAGGCCGGGTACGAGCGCCAGGTAGGCGCCGACGTAGTGGCGTACCCGGTACGCGGCGAGGCGTACCGCCCGTTGCGCGGCGTCGTCGCCGCGCTGCGCACGGTCGCGGATCGCCGCCATGTCGGAGTCTCCGGTGAGGCCCAGGAGCCCGCTGCGGCGCTCGAGGAGCTCGGCCACCTCTCTGGTCGACATGCCGGCGGCGTCCTGCAGGTAGAGCACGGCGGACGCGTCGAAGTCGCCCGCACGGGTGCCCATCACGAGACCGGACAGCGGCGTGAACCCCATCGACGTGTCGACGCTGCGGCCACCCCGGACGGCGGTGATCGAAGCCCCGTTGCCCAGGTGGCACACGATCAGGTTGACGTCGTCCTCCTCGACGCCGAGCAGCGCGGCGGCGCGACCGGTGACGTACTCGACGGACGTGCCGTGGAACCCGTACCGACGCAGCCGGTGCTCGGCGGCGACGTCCTCCGGGACGGCGAAGGTGTACGCCTCCCACGGGAGCGTCGCGTGGAAGGCGGTGTCGAAGACCGCGACCTGCGGCAGGTCGGGGTCGTGCTCCTTCATCAGCCGGATGCACTCGACGGCGACGGGGTTGTGCAGGGGGGCGAGCGACGAGAGCGCGTCGATGCGGGAGAGGACTGCGTCGTCGACCACCACGGGTTCGCTGAACTCCGTACCACCGTGGACGACGCGGTGGCCCGCCCCGACCAGACCGTCGAGCCGCGCGCCGGCCTCGGTGAAGCGCTCGAACATCGCGGCGATCGCCTCGGCGTACGAGGCGCCGGGCAGCGGTCGCTCGACCGGGGACTCCCCGCTGACCTGGTACCGGAGGGCCGTCCCGTCGTGGCCGATCCGGTTGACGATCCCGCGGCCGAGGCGTGCTCCCGAGGTGGCGTCACGCAGCTCGTACTTCAACGACGACGAACCCGCGTTGATGACGAGCACCGTCTCGTCGGGCATCGATCCTCCTCGCGTGGGCGTCCCTGCCAGTCTGTCGTCGTGGGTTCTCGCGCGCACATCGAGGGACACGCGCCGACCGAGGGATGCGCCCGGCGCGTGTCGCACGCAGTCACTAGGCTGAGCGACAGCCGACGAGGAGGAATCGCATGGTGCAGCAGCAGGGCAGGACCGGGTTGACGCTGGAGTATCCGCAGCATCTCGCCGACTTCGAGAACTACGCCGATGCGCAGCGCGCGGTGGACTACCTGTCCGACCAGAAGTTCCCCGTCCAGAACATCATGATCGTGGGCACGGACCTCAAGCAGGTCGAGCGCGTGACGGGCCGTCTGACCTGGGGCAAGGCGGCCGGCTACGGCGCCGCCACGGGCGCGTGGTTCGGCGTGCTCCTGGGGCTGATCGTGGGCATCTTCGCCGAGCCGGGCCGGTGGTTCGCAGTGGTGCTGGCTGCGATGCTCTTCGGTCTCGTGTTCGGTGTCGTCTGGGGGCTGATCGGCTATGCGTTCACCGGTGGCCGCCGCGACTTCACGTCGATCTCGCAGGTCGTGGCGTCGCGCTACGAGCTGCTGGTGGAGCACAAGCACCTCGCAGAAGGCCAGCGCGTCCTCGCGGGACTGACCCGTCCGGGGACCCAGCAGCCGGCACCGCAGTCGCCCACGGCGCCGCCGCAGTCGCCGACCGCGCCGCCGGGAGCGTGACCGGCGGAGTGGTCCAGCAGGCGGCCGAAGCCCTCGAGTGGCAGGCGCGCCAGTGCGGAAGCCTCGGCTCACCCATGTACGCCGGCCTGCTCGCCGCTCTCGCCGGTGACGTCAACGCCGGTGGGCCCACTCGCGCGGTCTTCGACGAGGTGGTCGCTGACGATGCGGCCCCGCCGGCAGCACTCGGTCTGCGCCTCGTCGGCGGACTCCACCGGCTCGTGCTCGACGGCGAGGCCCCGAGCCTCGAGGAGCACTACCCGAGCGTCGGAGGCAGGTGGGACCTTGCGGCGGCCCTGCCCGCGGTTCTCGCCGTCGTCGACCAGCATCGCGACGCGCTCCGTCAGGCGCTCGACAGGGTGCCTCAGACCAACGAGGTCGGACGCTCGGCCGCGCTCGTCGGCGGGCTCCTTCGCGTCGCCGACAGGTTCGCTCTGCCGGTCCGGCTCATCGAGATCGGCGCGAGTGGGGGGCTGAACCTGCGTGCGGACCACTTCCGGTTCAGCTCGCCGCGGGGTTGGTGGGGCCCGGTGGACTCGCCCGTGGTGATGGACGGCGCCTGGGCAGGGCTCACGCCCGCGGTGGACGCCCCGCTCGAGGTGGTGGAGCGACGGGGCTTCGACCTCGCCCCGCTCGACCCGACCCGCATCGACGACCGTCGCACCCTCGAGGCGTACACGTGGCCCGACATGACAGAGCGCCTCGCGCGCCTGCGAGCGGCGTGCGAGGTCGCCGCGGAGGTCCCGGCCGTGCTGGAGCGGTGCAGCGCGGCCGACGGTCTCGACGGCGTCGAGCTCGAGCAGGGGACGGCGACCGTGCTGTGGCACTCGGTCACCTGGATGTACGTCGCGGACGACGAGCGTGAGCGGATCGACGCCCGCGTCGCCGAGCTGGCGCAGGACGCCGGCCCGGACCGTGTCCTCGCCAGGGTCACGCTCGAGCCCGACGGGCGAGCCGACGGTCCGTACCCTGTCCTGCTCACGACCTGGCCGTTCGGGGAGGCCACGGTCATCGGTCACGCTCCCGCGCACGGCCTCCCGACGACGTGGACGGGGTGACGGAGATGGCGAGCTCGTTGTGGATGGTGCGGCACGGACCCACCGAGTGGGCGGAGAACGGCCGGCACACCAGCCGTACCGACCTCCCGCTGCTGCCCGTCGGCGAGGAGCGTGCGCGCGAGCTCGCACCACGCCTGGCCGGCACCGAGTTCGCGCAGGTCCTCACGAGCCCCAGGCTGCGGGCGCGCCGTACGGCCGAGCTCGCGGGCTTCCCTGACGCCCAGGTCGAGCCCGACCTGGCGGAGTGGGACTACGGCGCGTACGAAGGGCTCACGACGCCGCAGATCCGCGAGACGGTGCCCGGCTGGACGGTCTGGAGCAACGGCGCGGAGGCCGCGGGGGGCGAGAGCGCCGACGAGATCGCGACGCGGCTCGACCGGGTCGTCGAACGCGTCCGCGCCGGAGACGGGCCCGCCCTGGTCTTCGGACACGGTCACGCGCTCCGTGCCCTCGCGGCGCGCTTTCTCGACGAACCCGTGCGTTTCGGGGCGCGTCTCGCGCTCGGGACGGCGACACTGTCGATCCTCGGGTACGAGCACGGCTCGGACCCGGTCGTCGAGCGCTGGAACGCCTGAGCACGGAGAAGGACCATGGAGTCACTGTTCTGGATCGTGCTGGTGGCGGCGATCGCGCCGGTCGTGGCCGCTGCCGTGCCGCGCCGGCTCGTCCCGGAGGTCGTCCTGCTGCTGGTCGGCGGCATCCTCGTCGGTCCGTTCGGCCTCGAGCTCGCGGAGGTCGACGCCCCGATCGAGCTGCTGAACGAGCTCGGGCTGGGGATGCTCTTCCTCCTGGCCGGGTACGAGATCGAGGTCGACGAGCTGCGGGGCAGGGGCGGCCGTCGCGCACTCGGCACGTGGCTGGTGTGCCTGGCGCTCGCCTTCGTGACGATCTCGGTCCTCGGCACGCAGAACGAGCAGCACGCGGAGACGGCCGTGGCGATCGCGCTCACCTCGACCGCGCTGGGCACCCTGCTGCCGATCCTGAAGGACATGCAGCTCATGGGCACGCGGTTCGGCAGGACGGTCGTGAACCACGGCACGTTCGGCGAGCTCGGTCCGGTGCTGGCGATGGCGATCCTTCTCGGCGTCAACAGTCCGGAGCGTTCGCTGGTCACGCTCGTGGTCTTCGTCGGGGCCGCGCTCCTCGTCGCGGCGGTCCCGACACGCCTGTTCCCTCGCGCCCGGATCGTGCCCGGACTCGTGCGCGCGGGCGCGGAGACCACCGCGCAGACGACGGTGCGATTCACCGTGCTTCTCCTCGTCACGCTCAGCATGATCGCGATCGTCTTCGAGCTCGACACGATCCTGGGGGCGTTCGCGGCCGGGTTCATCCTCCGCCGTGTGCTCCCCGGTGGTGACGAGCGTCTCGAGACGAAGCTCGACGGGCTCGCGTTCGGGTTCCTCATCCCGATCTTCTTCGTCACCTCGGGGATGGCGATCGACCCGGCTGCCATCGCCGAGGCGCCGATGGTCATGATCACGTTCGTCCTGCTCATCCTGCTGGTGCGCGGCGGCCCGGTCCTGGTGGAGACGCTGCGCCAGCGCGAACCCGACGGGACGAAGAGCTTCGACACCCGTGACTCCGTGCGGGTGGCGCTGTGGGCATCGACCGGCCTCCCGCTCATCGTCGCGGTGAGCCAGGTCGCCGTCGACGCGGGGGAGATGACGTCGGCGACGGCGTCGATCCTCGTCGCGGGTGGTGCCGTCACCGTGCTGCTGCTGCCGATGACGGCGACGCTGATCCACCTGCGGAGGCCGACCCACCAGCAAGGAGTCTCGCCCGATCGGTCATCATGACTGCGCACCTGCAGTCCCCCTGACGCGAGGAGTCCCCATGCAGTTCGGTCGCAGCTACGAGGAGTTCGAGGTCGGCGCGACCTACAAGCACTGGCCTGGCAAGACGGTGACCGAGTACGACGACCACCTCTTCTGCCTGCTGACGATGAACCACCACCCGCTCCACATGGACGTGAACTACGCGGAGAAGACCACGCAGTTCGGTCAGAACGTGGTCGTGGGCAACTACGTCTACTCGATCCTGCTCGGCATGAGCGTTCCCGACATCTCGGGCAAGGCGATCGCGAACCTCGAGATCGAGTCTCTGCGCCACGTCGCGCCGACCTTCCACGGCGACACGATCTACGGCCAGACCACGGTGCTCGACAAGTGGGAGAGCACCTCGAAGGACGACCGCGGCGTCGTCTACGTCGAGACGATCGGCTACAACCAGGACGGCAAGGTCGTCTGCATCTTCCGTCGCAAGGTCATGGTCCCGAAGGACAACTACCTCGAGGCGCGCGGCGGTGAGCAGCCCGGTCGTCCGGTGCCGCAGGCCGACAAGAACTGGCCCGGCCCGACCGCAGAGTGATGTACGTCACGCAATAATGGATTTCGCGCAACACTTGCGTCCGCGTTAGTATTTGCGGGTGACAACACCCGAGTCTCTCGCCGGCCACCTGGAGGAGTTCTTCCTCCAGGTGGCTGCGTGCTGTGAGGACGAGGGGCTCGACGCCTTCGTCGAAGCCGAGCTCTCCGCCACGCAGGTGCGCACGCTTCTGCTGGTCTCGTCCCGCCCGGGCGACACGCAGATCACCGACATCGCGCGTGCGCTCGGGATCTCGGTCGCTGCTGCCGGTCGGGCCGTGGACCAGCTGGTCGGCGTCGGGCTGACGAGCCGCCATGAGTGCCAGCAGGACCGTCGTGTGCGGGTCGTCACTCTCACCGACGAGGGACGTGACCTCGTCGGTCGACAGCTCAGGACGAAGCGGGCTGCCCTGCTAGAAATCGTTCGCGATCTGTCCGAACCCACACGTAGCCTTCTTGATCGTGCGCTAACAGCAGCGATCGCCGAACGCCAACCCACCACCCCCGGGTAAGGAACCGCTTTTTCATGAGTCAAGACATCCAATCCGCGCCGGGCGGCGTGCCCGGCGACGTGGACCCGCAGAGCGACAAGCTCGACGCGGCAGTCCTCAAGATCGCCGGCGTGGTCGTGCTCGGCGCGATCATGTCGATCCTCGACATCACCGTCGTCAGCGTCGCGCTGCCGACGTTCCAGTCCGAGTTCGACGCGACCTATGCCGAGGTCGCCTGGACGATGACGGCCTACACGCTCGCGCTCGCGACCGTCATCCCACTGACAGGGTGGGCTGCTGATCGTTTCGGCACGAAGCGTCTCTACATGACGGCGCTGACCCTCTTCACCCTCGGCTCCGTGCTCTGCAGCCTCGCCGGCGGCATCACCGAGCTGGTCGCGTTCCGCGTGGTCCAGGGCCTGGGCGGCGGCATGCTGATGCCGCTCGGCATGACGATCATGACCCGCGCCGCCGGCCCTCACCGGATCGGTCGCGTCATGGCCGTGCTGGGCGTCCCGATGCTGCTCGGCCCGATCCTCGGTCCGATCATCGGCGGCTGGCTCATCGAGAGCCTCACCTGGCACTGGATCTTCCTGATCAACCTGCCGATCGGCATCATCGCGCTCGTCTACGCGTGGCGCGTGCTTCCCAAGGACTCGCCCGAGCCGTCGGAGTCCTTCGACTGGACCGGCATGATCCTGTTGTCGCCTGGTCTCGCACTCTTCCTGTTCGGTGTCTCCTCGATCCCCGAGGAGGGCACCATCTGGGCGACCAAGGTGCTGGTGACGTCGGCGATCGGCGCCGCGCTCATCGTGGCCTTCGTGTTCCACGCCTTCCGGCCGGAGCACCCGCTGGTCGACCTGCGCCTCTTCAAGCACCGCAACCTGACGGTGGCCGTGATCACCATGGCTGCCTTCGCGATCGCGTTCTTCGGGGCGAGCATCCTGTTCGCGGCGTACTTCCTTCAGGTGCGCGGTGAGACGACCCTGATGGCCGGCTTCCTCCTCGTCCCGCAGGGCATCGGCGCGATGCTCACGATGCCGATCGGCGGCATGCTGACCGACAAGATCGGTCCCGGCAAGATCGTGCTGACCGGCCTTGCGCTGACCGCTGCGGGCATGGCGGTGTTCACCCAGGTCGCCGCGGACACCTCCTACTGGATCCTGCTGCCGGGTCTGTTCGTGATGGGTCTCGGCATGGGTCTCACGATGATGCCGACGATGACGGCGGCGCTCGCAACCCTGACCGACCACACGATCGCCCGGGGCTCGACGCTGATGAACATCGTCCAGCAGGTCGCGGCGTCGATCGGCACGGCGGTGTTCTCGGTGGTGCTGACCAACCAGCTCAAGGCGGGGGAGAAGCTCGGCGACCTCCTCCAGCTGCCGCCCGGCACCCCGAGCGAGATCACCGACGCGTCGCTCGCGAACGCGGCCATCGGCTCGCGCACCGTGCCCGAGCTGTTCGACATGCTGTCGGGTGCGGGGCTACTGCAGCGAGGGTTCGCGGAGGCGGCTGACGCGTTCGGCGTGACGTTCGTCCTCGCGACGGTGCTCATCGCGCTCACGCTGATCCCGGCGGCGTTCCTGCCGCGCAAGAAGATCGAGCGAGAGGTCGAGGAGGGCGCAGCGGCGGCCCCGATCGTCATGCACTGAGGTTCGACCCGCACCACCCATCGGCGGTGAGTCTGCCGTCACCAGCACCTGTCTGGTGACGGTCGGCTCACCGCCGATCTCGTTGCGCGGCCGGTAGCCTGGCGGCGTGCTCATCGACCTCCACACCCACTCCCGCCGCTCCGACGGCACCGACAGCCCGACGGAGCTCGTGGAGAACGCGGCCCGGGCGGGACTCGACGTGGTCGCGCTCACGGACCACGACGCGATGACCGGGTGGGACGAGGCGCAGGTCGCTGCTGACAGGGTCGGCATCACGTTGGTCAAGGGGCTCGAGATCTCCTGCCGGTTCCACCACAAGGGTGTCCACCTTCTCGGCTACGAGCCTGACCCGACGGACGCGGCGCTCCTCGTCGAGCTCGAGCGGGTGCTCGGCGGACGCCAGGACCGGCTCCCTCGTACGATCGCCCGCCTCCAGGACCTCGGCATCGACATCACCGAGGCGGACGTGCTCATGGTGTCCGGCGACGCCGCCGCGACCGGACGGCCGCACGTCGCGGACGCGCTGATCGCGAAGGGCGTCGTCGTCAACCGCGACGAGGCGTTCGAGCGGTTCCTGATGCCCGGACGCCCGGCGTACGTCGACCGGTACGCCGCGGACCTCGAGTCCATGATCCGTCTGCTCGTCGATGCAGGCGGTCGTCCCGTGATCGCCCATCCGTGGACGCGGCAGAGCCGTTCGGTGCTCACGGTCGAGAACCTCGCGAAGCTCGTCGACGTCGGGCTGGTCGGGCTCGAGGTCGACCACAACGACCACGACGCCGACACCCGGACCCGGCTGCGCGCCATCGCGCATGAGCTCGACCTCGTGGTCACCGGGTCGAGCGACTACCACGGCACGGGCAAGATCGGGTACGACCTGGGCGTGAACACCACCGCCCCCGACCAGGCGGCGCGCCTGCTCGGTGACCGCGTCCCCCTCTTCTGACCGCGAGCCGGTCTCTCTGCGACCGCGAGCCACTTTCTGCGCGACGGCGAGGCATTCGCCGCGCCTGTGAGTGAAACCCGCGACCGGGGCCGGGTTGTTACGTACGCTTCCGGGGTGAGCATCATCGTCGAAACGGCCCTTCCCCGCTTCGAGGGCGCTGAGGTCGTCGTCGAAGCGCCCGCACCCGGACCCGGCAACTGGACCGGCGCACCATCCGCCCTCTACGCCGACGGAGCGGTCTGGCTCGCCTACCGTGTCCGGCGGCCGATCACCGCCGGCCGTGGCGTGAGCGTCGTGGTGGCGCGTTCCGACGACGGGGTCCGCTTCGGGACCGTCGCCGAGATCTGGCGCGACGACTTCGGTGCGGAGTCCTTCGAGCGTCCAGCCCTCGTGCACCGTGGTGAGGACGGCTGGCGGATCTACCTGAGCTGCGCCACGCCCGGCTCCAAGCACTGGTGGATCGAGGCCGTCGACGCCGCGACGCCGGAGGGGCTCGCCGCGGGGCGACGTACGCTCGTGCTTCCCGGTGACGACACCGTCGGCGTCAAGGACCCCGTGGTGCTGCACGACGAGGACGGCTGGCACATGTGGGTCTGCTGCCACCCGCTCGACGTCCCTGGCGCCGAGGACCGGATGACGACGCGCTACGCGACCAGCGTCGACGGCCTGGCCTGGGTCGACCAGGGAGAGGTGCTGTCACCGACCCCCGGCAGCTGGGACGCTCGTGGCGCGCGGATCACCGCGATCCTGGGCCGAGACCCGCTCATCGCCCTGTACGACGGCCGCGCGGACGCCGCGTCGAACTGGTTCGAGCGCACCGGGATCGCACAGGAGCGGAGCATCCCGGGGATCCTCGCCCCTGTGCGCGACGCTCCGGTGGCGTGGTCGCCCGAGTCCGACGGGGCACTGCGCTACGTGTGTGCCGTCGACCTCCCCGACGGCCGGACGCGCTTCTACTTCGAGGCCGCGCGGTCGGACGGGTCGCACGACCTCATGACGTCGGTGACAACCGTCCTGGGGTGACTCGCCGTGCGTGCGCGGTGACTCGCGGTCAGGGGGCGCCGGCGACGCGGCTCGCGAAGGAGCCACGGCTCTCCGGCTGACGCCAGTCGTCGAACGACTGCCCCGTCACCTTCTCCAGAAGGTCGATGTCCTCGAGGTAGTGCTCGATGAGCGCTGTCCGAGCAGTGCCGTCGAGCTTCGGCCGGACCGCGACGCCGCCCCGCTGGAGCACCGAGAGCAGCGGCCGGCTGGCGCGCCGCCACACGGCCGGGTGGGTCAGTGCACCCGCCCGGGCACCTGCGCGCACCACGCGGGATCCGACGTCACGACGCCAGCCCGGGGCGACGTACGGCTTCGAGTTGTCGCGCGGGATGGTCGTGACGATGCCGGGCTCGAGCCCGAGGAACACGCACACCCGGTCGAGTGTCTCGGCCGGACGGTCGACCAGCTCGCCGTAGCGCAGGACCAGGATGTTGGCCGGGTCGGCGTGGCGGTAGAGGTCGTCCAGCTGAGCGCCGTACATGCCGAGGCGGCGGTAGTGCCAGAACGGCGCCCACCCCGCAGCCATGCGCTCCTGCTCGCGACCGAACGCGTCGACGAAGTCGCTGACCGGCTCGAGGCCGTCGGACCACAGGTGCATCCAGTTCGAGTACGCGCGGTCGACGGGATCCCGGATCACCGCGACGAGACGCGCGTCGGGCAGCTCCTCGGTGATCCGCCGCCGGGCGTTGCGGAGGTAGAGGTAGAACGGGGTGCTCTCGAGCCGCAGCTGGTCGCCTCGGGCGGGGGCGAAGAGCTTCTCGTAGTCCTCGCGGCGCCAGATCCACTCGCGCTGGCTGTGCGCGTCTCCGGGACCCCGGTACGCCGGCGGAGGCGCGTCGGCGCACATGAAGTACTTCGGCTCCTTGGGCCGGCTCGAGAAGACCTGCGGATGGACCGCCAGTGCCGCGTGCAGAGCACTGGTTCCGGCCTTCGGAGCGCCGATGAGGAGCGCGTCCGGACGAGGTGTGGTGAGGTCCCCCATGGATCGATGCTAGGAACCGCTGCGGCGAAGGTCGAGAGTTTAGGTCACGGGGTTCGGGGTACGCCTCGCCGTGAGTCGGGTCACTCCGTGGGGGCCCGTCCTGCGGCTCTCTCGTGGGCCCGCTCGGCCAGCGCCGCGAGCGCTGCCGGGAAGATCTCAGTGGGTGGGGTCACGAGCCCGGCGCCGACCTGACCGGTGCCTGCCACGCGCCCCGCCATCCCTGTGTTGATCTGCGGCAGGATGCTCGTCCGGCACACGCGGGTGACGTCGATGCCCGTCGGCGTGCCCGCGAACTCGAGCACCGGGATGGTCCAGCGAGGGTTCTCCGCCAGCGTGATCTCGCCCATGCGCCGCGTCGTCGCGAGCGCGTCCGGCACCGAGCCGCCCACCAGCCTGACGATCGCGGGTGCGGTGGCCATCGCGAACCCGCCGATGCCTGCGGTCTCGGTGATCGCCGAGTCGCCGATGTCGGGGTTGGCGTCGTCGGGTCCGTACGAGCCGAGGTAGAGGCCGTCGGCGACCTGCGCAGGGCCGGTGAACCACTGGTCGCCGGTGCCGGAGACCTGGATCCCGAAGTCGGTGCCGTTGCGCGCCATCGCGACGACCATCGTGGAGCCCTCGATGTCGCGGGCCGCGTCGAGCGCGAGCTTGCAGGCGGGCATGGCGAGGTTGAGGAAGAAGTGGTCGTTGCCGCCGACGAACGCGACGGCGTCCGCGACGTCGCCGGCGCGTGAGCCCGACCGGATCATCGCCGGCACGAGGTCTCGCAGCAGCATGAGCGTGCCGGCCCGGTTGCGGTTGTGGGCCTCGTCGCCCATCTGGAGCATCTGCGCGAGGAGTGCGGTGACATCGACGGGGCCGGCCGAGCGGACGGCGCGCTGGAGCACCGGTCCGAGGACGGACGACATCCACCGGAGGCGGGCGAGGACGTCGTCGGAGTACGCGCCGTAGCGGAGCACCTTGCCGAGGCCCTCGTTGAGCGGGCAGTACGTGCGAGCGCCGGTGGAGGCGTCCTCGAGCACGAAGACCCACATCGACGGCGTCACGACACCCGCCATCGGCCCGACGGCGTGATGGTGGTGGCAGGGGTCGAGCGTGTAGCCGGCCCCGGCCCCGGCCCTGAAGAACGCCGGAGCGTCCTCGGGGTCCGCCACGAGCCCTTCGAGCGCGGCTGCGCCCATCAGGGCGCCGCGCATCGGGCCGGATGCGCGCTCCCAGTCGATCGGTGGGCCGGCGTGCAGGAAGTCGCCCCGCTGGAGCCCGAGCGCCTCGGACGCCGGAAGGACGTCCACGAGCTGGGCGGTGACGCCGAGGTACGCGGCGACCGCCCTGGCGTTCGCCTCTGCACGCAGCGGGTCGGCGGCAACGGCGGCGAGGTCGTCGGCGGTGCCTGGCATCGGTGGCTGCCAGTCGACGCGGCGCGCGACGACGGCCTGCTCGTCGATCGCGTCGGCGAGGAGGCTGGTGCCGACCGTGACGACGGTGGGGGCGGCGGTCATCGGGCTTCTCCTGCCGTCGTTGCGGGCACCGGAGCGACCAGCGCCACGGCATGCCGGGTCGCCTCGGCGTTGGACGAGAAGACGTACGCCCCGGCCTCGGCGAGCGCCGCGGCCTGGCGTTCGAGGTCCTGCGGATCGGACCTGGTGCCGACGAGCGTGACGACGACCGGGAGCGTACGACCGTGCTCGGCCGCCGCGGTCGCGCGGGCGTCGGCGATCGCGGGGGCCAGGGAAGCCGCGGGGTCGGGCTCCGCGCCGTGCCCGAGCACCACGTCGAGCAGCACGACCGCCGTGTCGGCGTCGGCCGCCGTGTGCGCGAGGGCGGCGAGGCGAAGTGTCGGGTCGATCATGGGGTGGGCACGTCCGACCGTGAGGGCGTCGTCGCCGAAGTCGATCATCACGTGCTCGTCGCCGAGGTCGCCGGCGAGCACGGAGGCTGCGTCGAGCGCGTCGTCGCCCGTGAGCGGGATGTTGCTCCGGATCGGCCCGAGCTCTTGGGTCGCGACGAGCATGGCCTCGTCGCACAGCGTGCCGCCGACGAACAGGCCGCGCAGGCGTCCCGGCCCATGGACCGCGTCGGGCACACCCCACCGCCGCCACGTCGGCGTCGGCACGTCGAGCGTCGCGAGCAGCGCCTCGGTGCCTCCCGTCAGGTCGGTGTCGGCCGACAGCAGCACGAGCTCGACCGGGACCGACAGCGACTCCGCGTACGCGGAGATGGCGTCGGCGACCTCGGCCGCGGGAGGCTTCGACACGAGGACCACGTGGGTCGTCGCCGGATCGGCGTCGAGCCGGGCCAGCGCCGTACGGGTCGATCGTCCACCGACCGCCGCCGACAGGTCACGCCCTCCCACGCCGAGCGCCGCGCTGACGCCCACACCGGCCTGGTCCAGCAGCGCCAGGATCTGCTGCGTGCCGGTCCCCGACGCTGCGACGACACCCACCGGCCCCGGGCGGACGACGTTGGCGAAGCCGAGGCCGACGCCTCCGACGACGGCGGTGCCGCAGTCCGGGCCCATGACGAGCACGTCGCGCGTCGCCGCAGCCTGCTTGAGCGCGACCTCCTGGTCGAGCGGGACGTTGTCGCTGAACACCATCACGTCGTGGCCGGCCTCGACGGCGTCCATCGCCTCCACGAAGGCGGACGGGCCGGGCACGGACACCATGACGATCGTCTCCTCGGGTGCGTCGCGCAGCGACGTCGCTGTGGTCCGCGGGGGAGCGACCGCGGTGTCGCCGGCTGCCCGAGGTGCGCTCGCGGCGGCGAGGGCGGCGTCGACGGCGGCGAGGGCGCCTTCGAGTGAGACCGTCTCGACTGAGGCAGCGTCGAGTCGCAGAGCGACCACCATGTCGTTGGGAGAGGCGTCGGCCGGCACGTCGAACCCCATCACCGCGAGCGTCTCGAGGTTGAGCGGGGTCGCCATCGCGACCTGGGCGTCGCGCACGCCCGGCGTCGCCGCGACCTGCTTGCTCACCTGGAGCAGGCTCACCGAGTCGGCGTACACGCCGGACCGGAGGCTTACGTGGTCGGTCATGGAGCTCCTTGGATCGAGGTCACGCAGCGACCGCCGCACGACGGCGTACGGCGAGGGCGACGCCGAGAGCGAGCCCAGCACCGGAGGTGTGGCCGACCTCGAGGAGGGCGGCGAGGCGCGCGTCCGTCCCCGGAGCACCGAGCCCGTCGACGAGCGCCCGCAGCTCCGGCACCGCTTCTCCGCGTGCGGCGTGGCTCAGCAGCGTCGCGGACACGGTGGTCGTCCGGGTCGGCGCGTCGGACAGGACCCGGTCGACCACCTGACCGGCGTGTAACCCGGCGGCGTACCGCGTGACGAGCCAGCCGGCGAGGACGTCGTCGCCCAGCGGGGTGAGTCCGGGACCGCGACCGAGCAGGCCGGCGACCGCGCGCGGGTCGTCGTCGCCGAGGCGGTCGTACGCCGTCGTGCCCGTGGGCAGGTGAGCGGCGACCGCCACGAGCAGGGAAGCATCAGAGAGGTCGTCGGCGGCGAGGGCTGGTCGGACTGCGACGCGCGCCTCGACGTAGCGACTCACCCGGAGGGTGCGGCCGTCGACGACGCAGACGCCCTCCCCGAGGACGACGGTGCGGGTCGCGGCCAGGTCGGGCCAGCCCGTGAGCAGTCCGCACGGGACGGCGACGGCGTCGCGCGCGAGGACGGCGAGGCAGCGGTCGCCGTCGCGGACGTAGACGGCGTGGCGGCTCCGGTGCACGATCTCGGTCGAACGACGTGGTCCGTGCAGGCGCGCAGCGACCTCAGCGGTGGCTGCGGACGGATGCGCGTCGCGCCGAGGACCGGCGGAACGAGCGGCATCGGTCCACGATGTGATCGTCGCGACCATGGCGCCAGCGTAGGAGCGTTCGCTACGGTGAGCCGATGGCGAGACTTGCCAACGATGGATCCGATCCGGACCACAACCTGACATCAGCCCCGCACGGGCTGCCGCTCGCGGAGATGATCACGATCGACGCGCTCGTGGGAGCGAAGATGCTCGCGGGCCACATCGGGAGCCAGCGCGCCGTGACGGGGCTGAACGTCATGGAGGTCCCGGACGTCCTCGCCTGGGTGAAGCCTCACGAGCTGCTCGTGACGACCGGGTTCCCGCTGCTCGACGGTTCGCGGCGCCTCGACGTCCCCCGGATGGAGGCGCTGGTGCAGGGCCTCTACGACGCGGGTGTGGCAGGATTCGCCATCAAGCTCGGCCGCTACGTCGACGAGGTCCCGGAGACCGTCCTCACCCTCGCCGACGTGCTGGGATTTCCCATCGTGCAGATCCCGGAGGACGTCGCGTTCGACGACGTCCTCAAGGACGGCTACGCGGCGCTCAACACGTTCCAGTCCCGCGTCCTCGCGCAGATCGACGCACTCCACGCTGCGCTCACGCTGATCGTGCTGGAGGGCGGCGACCTCGAGCAGATCGCCGCCGAGGTGTCCGAGGTGCTCGACGTCGGCGTGCTCATCACGTCCATCGACGGGCGGGAGTGGGCGGGCGCGCTCAGCGACGAGGTCCGGGCCAGCCTGGAGGTGAGCGAGTTCCTCGACGTCTCGGGGCGCATCCGCGTGGAGAGGATGCGGCGGTCACGGCCGTTCGGAGCGGGGGAGATCCGCGCCCTGCACGTCGCGGCGTCCGGGACCGAGCTCGCGCGGCTCATCGTCGTCAGCGAGAAGCGGACGCTGCAGGCCACCGACGTCTATGCGCTTGAGCGGGCCGCGACCGTCGCCGCACTCCTCATCACGCGGCTGCAGGCGGTCGTCGCCGTCGAGGGCAAGTACCGGGGCGACTTCCTCCGCGACGTCCTGACCGACCGCGCGGAGAGCCCGCAGTACGTCATCGAGCACGCCGAGAGCCTGGGCTGGGACATCGACCGTCCGCTCGTCGTCGTGGTCGCCGAGCTCGACCCTCCCGGCCCCGACGAGCCGGCGGTCTCCAGCCGGACGCGACGTGGGTACCAGGACCGGTTCGCCGCCGCATGGCGCCAGGTCGTCGAGCGGCGCGGGCGCAGCATCGCCGTGGCCGACTTCTCGTCGCAGGTGGTGGCCCTGCTGCCCGTCAGCGCGGACGGGTCGGACGTGGTGGACGTCGTGGAGGAGGCACTCTCCGCCGTCCGCGGTGACTCGGGCGGTGGCCGCCGGCCGTTCTCGGCGGGGATCAGCCGCGTCGTCGCAGGCGTCGAGATGCTTCCCGACGCGTACGCCCGGGCGCACAAGGCTGTCGACGTCGGGCGCCGGATGAAAGGCAACAGCTCGACGACCTACTTCGACCGGCTCGGCGTGCGCCGTCTGCTCTCGCAGGTCGAGGAGGCCGAGCTCGGTGTGTTCGTGACGGAGGTCCTCGGACCGCTCGCCGAGGACACTCCGGCGGCGACCGACCTGCGCGCGACCCTGCAGGTGCTGCTCGACGTGAACCTCAACGTCGCCGAGGCGGCGCGGACGCAGCACTTCCACTACAACACGATGCGGTACCGGGTGACGAAGCTGGAGAGCATCCTCGGCCCGTTCAGCACCGATCCGCAGATCCGGCTCGACGTCGCGGTCTCCCTGCAGATCCTCCACATGCGGGAGTGAGGGCGAGCAAGGGCTGACAGCCCCGTACGAGGTCCGTTGGCATGTTCGCACCATGCAGCGGCCTCTCCGCCGCCACTAGGGTCACGTCATTGGACCGGGTGCGCTGCCCGAAACCCCCGGCGGCCGCTCGCACACTCTGAGGAGACCGGGATGTCGATGTTCAAGTGGGACGTGGTGCACGACGGCAGGACGCCGCCACCGGGGGAGGCGGTCGGCCCACGCGAACGCCTCAGCTGGGGGCGTACGGCGGGGCTGGGCGCCCAGCACGTCGTCGCGATGTTCGGCGCCACGTTCGTGTTCCCGGTGGTGATGGGACTCGACCCCAACCTCGCCATCCTCTTCTCGGGCATCTGCACGATCATGTTCCTGCTCATCACGAACAACATGGTCCCCAGCTACCTCGGCACGAGCGCCTCCTTCGTCGCGGCGGTGGCGGCGATCCGTACGCAGGGCGGTGACTCCGCCGACGTCACGGGCGCCATCCTCGTCGCCGGTCTGGTGCTGGCGGTCGTCGGCGTGGCGGTGCACTTCGCCGGGACCCGGTTCCTGCACAAGCTGCTGCCGCCCGCGGTGACCGGTGCCGTCGTCATGCTGATCGGGTTCAACCTCGCGCCCGTCGTCGCCGGCGTCTACTGGCCGCAGGACCAGTGGATCGCGCTGCTCACCGCGGCGTTCATGGTCGTCGCCGCGGTGCTCCTTCCGGGCTTCTGGGGTCGCATCGCCGTCTTCCTCGCACTGGTCTTCGGCTACCTGGTGTCGTGGGCGTCCGACGCGCTCTTCGGCCCGATCACGTCGTTCCTGCCCTCAGCCGGCGAAGAGGTGTCGCACGACCGCGTCAACTGGGACGCGGTGAGCGCGGCCGACTGGATCGGCTTCCCGTCGGGCACGCTCGGCGACGGAGTCTCGGCCGTCCACGCGCCGAGCTTCAGCTTCACGTTCATCCTTCTCGTCCTGCCCGGCGTCATCGCCCTGATCGCCGAGAACACCGGCCACGTGAAGGCGGTCGCTGAGATGACCGGCGAGGACCTCGACCCCTACATGGGCCGCGCGATCGGGGCCGACGGCCTCGCCACCGCTCTCGCGAGCTCGTTCGGCGGTTCCCCGACCACCACGTACGCCGAGAACATCGGCGTCATGTCGGCGACCCGCATCTACTCGACCGCCGCCTACTACGTCGCCGCTGTCGTCGCGATCTTCCTGGGTCTGTGCCCGAAGTTCGGGGCGATCGTGAACGCGATCCCGGGCGGCGTCCTCGGCGGGATCACCGTCATCCTCTACGGCATGATCGGCCTGGTCGGCGCCAAGATCTGGGTCGAGAACCGTGTCGACTTCGGCGATCCTGTCAACATCGTGGGCCTCGCGGCGGGCATCATCGTGGGTGTCGGCAACGTGACCCTGGTGATCACCGACGACTTCGAGCTCGGCGGCATCGCGCTCGGCACGATCCTGGTCATCGTCTTCTACCACCTGGTCGCCTGGAAGCGACCCGGCACGCACAGCAGCGACGAAGGCGGAGAAGAGGTGACGAGAGCACTGTGAAGCCCGCTCCGTTCTCGTACGTCCGCCCGGCCACCGTCGACGAGGCGCTCGCCGTGCTCGCGGCCGACCCGCACGCGAAGGTGCTCGCCGGCGGCCAGAGCCTCGTGCCGCTCCTGTCGATGCGCCTCGCGCAGCCGAGCACGCTCGTCGACATCAACGGGCTGGCGGCGCTGGCCTCCGTGCGGACGGACGAGAGCGGCGTACGCATCGGTGCGCTCGCGCGGCACCGCCAGGTCGAGGCAGACGCCGATGCCTGGCGGGCCCAGCCCTTGCTGCGTCAGGCCCTGCGGCTGGTCGCGCACCCGACCATCCGCAACCGCGGCACCACGTTGGGGTCGGTCGTCCACGCCGATCCGGCGGCCGAGATGCCGGCCGTCGTGGCGCTGCTCGGTGCGCACGTCGTCGCGGCGTCGGTGGCGGGGCGTCGCGAGGTCGCCGCGGCGGACCTGTTCGTCGGTCCGCTCGAGTCGTCGCTGCGACCCGACGAGCTCGCGCTCGAGCTCGTCGTCCCCGCCTGTCCGCCGCGGACGGGCACCGCCATCGACGAGGTGGCGCGCAGGCACGGCGACTACGCGATGTGCGGCGTCGCCGCCGTGGTCTCGGTCGGTCCGAGCGGTGCCATCGAGACGGTGCGTGCTGCCTACCTGGCGGTCTCGCCGACCCCGCACGTCCTCGACCTCTCGGAGGCGTTCGTGGACGGCACGGCGAGCGAGCGCAACCTCGACGCTGCTGCCGAGATCGCGTCCGGCGCCCTCGACCCCGACTCTGACATCCACGGCACCGCCGACTACCGACGGCACCTCGCCGGCGTGCTCACGCGGCGGGTGGTCCGCGACGCGTCCGCGCGTGCGGCCGCTGCCGAGCCCGAGGGAGCAGCACGATGACGAGCCCGTCGGACCTCTCCGCCCCCGACGCCCTGCACCCGGTGGCCATGACGGTCAACGGAACTGCCTACACGCTCGAGGTCCCGGCGCGCCGGCTGCTGTCGGACGCGCTGCGCCACGACCTCGGTCTGACCGGCACCCACGTCGGCTGCGAGCACGGGGTGTGCGGCGCCTGCACGATCTTGGTCGACGGGCAGCCGATGCGCTCGTGCCTGTTGCTCACCGTCTCGATGGACGGGGCGGTGCTGACGACGGTCGAGGGTCTGACCGAGGAGGGCGACCGGCTCGGTCCGGTCCAGCAGGCGTTCAAGGACTGCCACGGCCTCCAGTGCGGGTTCTGCACCCCGGGCTTCCTGACCACGATCACGGCCGGTCTGGAGGGGAACCCCGACCCGACGCACGACGAGGCGAGGGAGATGATCGCCGGCAACCTCTGCCGGTGCACCGGCTACCAGAACATCGTGAAGTCGGTGCTGCGCGCGGCCGAGATCCGGCGTGAAGGGGGCTCCGCATGACGACGAAGTCGTTCGGTGAGCGCGTCGCCCGCGTCGAGGACGAGCGGTTCCTGCGCGGTCGCGGCCGTTACCTGGACGACCTCGCCGCCGATGCGCTGCACGTGGCGCTCCTGCGCTCGCCGCACGCGCACGCCCGCATCCTCGACATCGACGTCGAGGCCGTCCTCGACGTGGACGGCGTCGTGGCCGTCTACACCTACGACGACCTCACCGGCGCGATGGCCGAGCCGCTCCCGCTGCTCATCCCGCACCCCGACCTCACGCACGGACGCACCCAGTACGCCCTCGCCAAGGACGAGGTGAACTACGTCGGCGAGGCGATCGCGATGGTCGTCGCGGTCGACCGCTACGTCGCGGAGGACGCTGCCGGTCGGATCGTGGTGTCGTACGACTTCCTCCCGCCGGTCGTGGGGCTGGACGCCGCCCGCGCTGCCGAACACCTGGTCCACGCCGACGTGCCGGACAACGTCGCCGCGACGTCGACACAGGCGACCGGCGACGCGATGGCCGCGATCGCGCGTGCACCCCACCGTCTCGCGCTCGACCTCGACGTCGAGCGCAGCGCGTGCACGCCGCTCGAGGGCCGCGGCACGGTCGCGAAGTGGGACACCGACAACGGCCGGCTCGAGGTCTGGTCGTCCACCCAGACGTCGACGGGTGTCCGTGCCGCGATCGCGGCGAAGCTCGGCCTGGACCTGTCGGTCGTCGACGTGATCACGCCGGACGTCGGCGGCGGGTTCGGCGTGAAGGTCGTCCACCCCTGGCCGGAGGAGCTCCTCGTACCCCTCGCGGCGATGGCCCTGGGGCGCCCGGTGAAGTTCACCGAGGACCGCCGCGAGCACTTCGTCTCCGCCGCCCACGAGCGGTCGCAGCAGCAGCACGTCGAGGTGGGCTTCGACGACGACGGGCGCATCCTGGGCCTCGACGTCGAGATCTGGCACGACAACGGCGCCTACATCCCGTACGGCGTGATCGTCCCCATCATCACGACGACGCAGCTCCTCGGGCCGTACAAGCCCCCCGTCTACTCGGCCACGTTCCACAGCCTCTACACGAACACCGTCATCGTCACCCCGTACCGAGGCGCCGGGCGCCCGCAGGGCGTGTACGCGATGGAGCGCACGATGGACGCGATCGCCGCATACCTCGGACGCGACCGTGCCGAGGTGCGCGCGCTCAACTTCATCCAGCCCGACGAGTTCCCGTACGACCAGGGCTTGATCTTCCAGGACGGCAAGCCGCTGATCTACGACTCGGGCGACTTCCCGCAGATGCTCGACAAGCTCAAGGCGCTCGTCGGGTGGGACGAGTTCGCGGCGTTCCGCGACGAGATGCGTGCCGAGGGACGCCGGGTGGGGATCGGCATGGCCTGCTACGTCGAGGGGACGGGCGTCGGCCCGTACGAGGGCGGCCACATCCAGGTGGAGACGACCGGCAAGGTCAAGGTGTCGACCGGCCTCACCACCCAGGGACAGGGACACCAGACGGTGTTCGCGCAGATCGTCGCCGACGAACTCGGGGTGCGGTTCGAGGACGTCGAGGTCGTGACCGGCGACACGCGGCGGATGCCCTACGCGGTCGGCACGTACGCGTCGCGCGCCGCGGTCATGAGCGGTTCCGCGATCGCCCTGGCGGCGCGCTCGGTGAGGCGCAAGGCGCTCGAGCTGGCTGCCGACGCGCTCGAGGCGAACGTCGACGACCTCGAGCTCCGTGACGGCGTCGTCGAGGTCGTGGGAGCGCCGGGCGCGCAGATCAGCCTCGGCACGCTCGCCGTGCTCAGCAACCCGCTGCGCTACGCGTTCGACGAGGCGAGCAAGGCAGCGACCCAGTTCTCGGTCGGCGACCCCGGCAAGGTGCCGGTGCCTGAAGGCACGTCGCCGGGGCTGGAGAGCCGCGACTTCTACTCGCCGCCGCGCTCGACCTTCGCGTCGGGGATGCACGCCGTGATCGTCGAGACCGACCCGGACACGGCCGAGATCCGGATCCTGAAGTACGCCGTCGTCCACGACTGCGGCCGGCTCATCAACCCGATGATCGTCGAGGGTCAGATCCACGGCGGCGTCGCGCAGGGAGTGGGCGGTGCGCTGTACGAGCGGATGGTCTACGACGAGCACGGCCAGCTCCTCAACGCGTCGTTCATGGACTTCCTCATGCCGTACGTCACCGAGGTGCCCGAATCGATCGACGTCGACCACCTCGAGACCCCGTCGCCCCTGAACCCGCTCGGGATCAAGGGCGCCGGCGAGGCGGGAGTGATCCCGAGCGCGGCAGTGTTCGCGTCGGCGATCGAGGACGCCGAAGGCATCGTGATCACACGGATGCCCATCTCACCCAGCGAGCTGTACGCCCTGCGGCGTGCGGCCGCCGGGTCCGACGAGGCGGCGGTCGCCGCCATGGACGGAGACTCATGAAGGTAGCCGGCGAGGCAGTACTCAACGCACCGGTCGACGCCGTCTGGGAAGCGCTCCTCGACCCCCGGGTCCTGGTCCGCACGATCCCGGGGTGCGAGGTGCTCGAGGCCACCGGTGACAACGCGTACGCGATGACGGTCAACGCGGGGGTCGCTGCGATCCGCGGGACGTACGCCGGCACCTGCACGCTGAGCGATCTCGCACCACTCCAGTCGCTGGTGATGCGTGCCGAGGGTGCCGGCGCAGCGGGCACGGTCGCCGCGGACGTCGCGGTGCGGTTCACCGATCGCGGCGACGGCACGACCGGTGTCGCTTACGACGCCGACGCGATCGTCGGCGGGATGCTCGGCGGGGTCGGCCAGCGGATGCTGGCCGCGGTGAGCAAGCGGATGGCCGGAGAGTTCTTCGGTGCCGTCGACGACGCGATCGCCAACCCTTCGCTGGTCGAGGACGGTTCTCCTCCGCTGGTCGAGGACGGTTCTCCTCCGCTGGTCGAGGCGCGAAGCGATCGAGACCCCGCCGTCGGCCAACGCTTCACCGCGCCCGCCCGCTCCGCCCGCGGCTCTGCCGCACACCCCGACGACTTCCTCCGCGGCGCCGTCGTCGGTGGGGCGCTGGTGCTCGCGGGTGTGCTCGTCGGGAGCCTTCTCGGCCGCCGGTCGCGATGATCGACGTCTACAGCAGCGCCCGGGCGATGGCGGCGGCGATCGCCGCCCGCGAGATCTCGGCCCGCGAGCTGCTCGACCTGCACCTCGCCCGCATCGACCAGGTCAACGGAGCCGTCAACGCGCTCGTGTCGATCGACGTCGGGCGGGCGTACGCCCAGGCGTCCGCAGCCGACGACATCACCGCCTCGGGGGCGCAGCTCGGAGCGTTGCATGGCCTCCCGTACGCGGTGAAGGACACTCACCACGTCGCCGGGTGGCGGACGACCTTCGGCTCGCCGGTGATGGCCGACCACGTCTCGGCGTACGACGACCTGGTCGTCGAGCGGGTGCGTGCCGCCGGCGCGGTGGTCGTCGCGAAGTCCAACACTCCCGAGTTCGCGGCCGGCTCCCACACCTTCAACCCGGTGTTCGGCACGACGCTCAACCCGTACGACACGGGGCGCTCGGCCGGTGGGTCGAGCGGCGGCTCGGCGGCGGCGCTCGCGTCGGGCATGGTCGCCCTTGCCGACGGGTCGGACATGGGCGGTTCGCTGCGCAACCCGGCGTCGTTCTGCAACGTCGTCGGGCTGCGGCCGAGCTGGGGGCGCGTGCCGACGTGGCCGACGTGGAACCTCTGGGAGACGGTGTCGGTGCAGGGGCCGCTCGCACGCGACGTCGGAGACCTGGCGCTGCTGCTGAGCGTCCTCGCCGGTCCGGATCCGCGGGTGCCGACGGCCGACTCGACACCCGGAGGCGTCTTCGCTGATCCGGCCCCGGTCTCCCTCGGCGGGCTGCGCGTCGCCTTCTCGATCGACCTCGGCGGCGCGTTCGAGGTCGACTCCGAGGTCGAGGCCGTGGTCCGCGCCGCCGGAGCGCAGCTCGCGGACGCCGGAGCGGCCGTGACCGACGCATGGCCGGAGCTCCCCGAAGCCGAGACGACCTTCCGGACGTTGCGGGCGTGGCTGATGGAGTACGCGCTCGGCGACATTCTCGACGCTCATCCGGACGCCGTGAAGCAGTCGCTCGCCGACAACATCCGCGCGGGCCGTCCGCTCACCGGGCACGACGTCGCCGTCGCCTACGCGCAGCGCACGGTGCTCGCCGACCACGCCCGAGCGTTCTTCGAGGCGTACGACGTGCTGGTGATGCCGGTCAGCCAGGTGCCGCCCTTCCCGGCGGACCAGGAGTATCCGCACGTGATCAACGGCCGCCCGCAGGAGTCGTACGTCGACTGGATGCGCTCGGCGTTCTTCGTGACGGTGACCGGGTGCCCGGCGATCAGCGTGCCCGCCGGGTTCACCCCGGAGGGCCTCCCGGTCGGGCTGCAGCTCGTCGGCCCCGCAGGCTCGGAGCGCCGTCTGCTCGCGATCGCGCGGGCGTACGAGGAGCTCTCCGGGGCCGGCATCGGCGTCGGTGGCCCGCGCCCCTCGCTGTGAAGGCCCGGCGCCGGCGCGCCGTACGCCGCGCGATCCCCGTTTGAGGTGTGAACACCTCAAACACGGGCATCGCACCTCATAGAGCGGGTGCAATCGCCGCCCCAGGGGTGTTCACACCTCAAACGGGGCTGGGGAGCCCGAGGAAAAGAGGCCGTGCGACGCGCCGGGGGTTTGCGCGCCGCACGGCGGCTAAGGACCCGCTGCCTACTCGAAGTGGCGGCGCGGGTTGTCCACGAGGATCTTCGTGAGGTCGTCCTCCGTCAGGCCCTTTTCGAGCAGCGCCGGGATCACGTCCTCGCTGATGTGCCGGAAGTTCCAGCGAGGCACGGCGACCTCCTTCGCGCCCGGCGGGAACCAGTCGATGAAGCACGACGCGTCGTGGGCGATCACGACGTTGTCGACGAATCCGCGGCGTACGAGCTCGACGATCGTGTCGACACGCTGCTCGAACGGCAGCAGCAGGTCGAGGCCGAACCGGTCCATGCCGAGCAGCGAGCCCGCCTCCGCGAGCATGCTCAGGTACTCGAGGTCGGTCGAGTCGCCGGAGTGCCCGATCACGACCTTCGTCAGGTCGACGCCCTCCTCGGCGAGCACCCGTTGCGCGACCAGGCCCGACGCGGTGTGGGGGTTGGTGTGCACGGTGATCGGCGCACCGGTCTGGACGTGTGCCTGACCTACGGCCCGCATCACCCGCTCGACGCCCGGCGTGAGGCCCTGCTCCTCGATCGCGCACTTGAGGAACGCGGCACGGACCCCCGTGTCGGCGATGCCCTCGGTGAGGTCGCGTACGAACATCTCGGTCAGCGGCTCGGGCACGTCGAACAGCAGGCCGGGGCCCGAGTAGTGGAACTGGAAGGGGATCTCGTTGTACGTGTAGAGGCCGGTCGCCGCAACGACGTTCAGGTCGATCTGCTCGGCGATCCGCTGGATGCGCGGGATGTAGCGACCGAGCCCGAGCACGGTCGGGTCCATGATCGTGTCGATGCCGAGGCTCTTCAGCTCGGACAGGTCGCGCACCGCGTCGGCAACTTTCTGGTCCTCGTCCCAGTCGTCGGCGTAGTTCTCGCGGAACTCCTCACCGACGATGAAGATGTGCTCGTGGACGAGCGTACGGCCGAGGTCGGCGCTGTCGATCGGGCCGGTGACGGTCTGGACTGTGCTCATGGGGCCTCCTTGCTCCGACGGGTGAGTGCGTTGCGCCAGATGCGGTTGGTCGTCGTGACCATCTCCTCGGTGCTCATGCCCTCGCCGAGCACGAACGAGTAGTAGGCCAGGTGCGAGATCATCCCGTCGAGGGCTCGGGCGGTCGGGTACGGATCGAGGTCAGGGTCGGCGACGCCCCGCTCCTGAAGCGCGACGATCACCTCCGCCGTGCGTCGCGCGAGTGCCTCGCCGCGTCGCCGCCGGACCTCCCGGAATGCCGGGTCGAGTGCGGCCACTTCTTCCAGGACGAGCATGAGCCGGGCGTTGCGCTGGTAGTTCTCGAAGTACCGCCGGTGCCCCTCGGCGAGCGCAGCGAACGGATCCGGGGAGTCGAGGGCGAGCGTGGGGCGCATGACGTCGTGCTGTGCCTCGTACAGGACGACCGCGAGGATCTCCTCCTTGCCCACGAAGTGCGTGTAGAAGGTGCCGGTCGCGCACCCCGCTTCGGCGGCGATGTCGGCGATGCGGGCGTCCGTGAAGCCGTCACGCTCGAAGACCGTGCGTGCAGCGGCGACGAGCGCGGTGCGGGTACGCGTCCCGCGCGCGGTGGTCCTGGTCGTCACCGGTCCGTGACGCCCGTCGGCTGTGCGTCGCTCGCAGGGCCCGAGAGTCCGTCGCGGTCGATCGCGCGCTTGAGGATCTTGCCCGACGGTCCCTTCGGGAGAGCGTCGGCGAACTGGAAGAGCCGCGGGACCTTGTACGCGCTGAGGCGCTCCTTGGCCCACGTGCGCAGCTCCTCGGGATCGAGCTCAGCGCCCTCCGCGAGCACGATCACGGCGCCGATCTCTTCGCCGTACGTCGGGTCCGCCACGCCGACCACGGCTGCCTCGACGATCGCTGGGTGCTCGTAGAGGACCTCCTCGACCTCGCTCGGGTAGACGTTGTAGCCGCCGCGGATGATGAGGTCCTTGAGCCGGTCGACGATACGGAGGTCACCGTCGTCGTCGAGCGTGCCGAGGTCGCCGGTGCGCAGCCAGCCGTCCTGGAGCACGGCGGCCGTCGCCTCGGGCCGGTTCCAGTAGCCCTTCATGACGATGGGCCCCCGGATCCAGACCTCGCCGACCTCGCCGTTCGGCACGGCGTTGCCCTCGAGGTCGCGGATCTCGATGTCGACGTTGTGGACCGCGCGGCCGACGGCACCGATCTTGGGCTCGGTCTCGAGCGGCGAGAACGTGGCCCAGCCGCAGGTCTCGGACAGGCCGTACCCCTCGCGGATCCGGGTGCCGAACTTGTCCTCGAAGGCGCGGATCACCTCGATCGGGAGCGACGCACCACCCGACGACGCGAGCCGGAGGCGCGCGAAGTCCGCCGGTGTGGCGTCGCCGGCTGCGTGGAGCATCGCGACCCACATCGTCGGGACCCCGGACACGACCGTCAGCTCGTCGTCGCGGATCATCTCGACGAGCTTGCGCGGGTCGAACGGGTGCAGCAGCGACACGGACGTGCCGAACGAGATCGCGAGGTGCATGACCATGATCTGGCCGAAGACGTGGAAGAGCGGCAGCGCGGTGCCGGAGCGGTCGTCCTCGCTGAACTCGAGGACGTGCTCGGCGGCGTCCACGATCGCGGCGACGCCGGAGACGGCCAGCTCGGCGCCCTTGGGCCGGCCCGTCGTGCCCGAGGTGTAGATGATGATCGCCGTCGCGTCGTCGGGGAGGTCGACCGGTGCGTCGAGGCGGTCGCTCGTGTCCCACTCGTGGAGCGGACCGATGCTCCAGAAGGGGAGTCCGCGGCCGTCGGCGGCGCGCTCGGCGGCTACGGCGTTGTCCTGCCACGCCACGACGAGGCTGACTCCGGCGTCGTCGATGACGTACTCCATCTCTGGAGCCGTGGCCATGACGTTCATCGTGATGAGGGTGGCGCCGGCGGCGTGGAGGCCGTAGTAGGCGGCGACGAACTCGGGGATCGTCGGTGCCACGAGAAGCACGCGGTCGCCAGGGGAGATGCCGGCGTCGACCACCCGCTTCGCCAACGAGGCGGCCGCGTCGCGGAGCGCACCGAACGTCACCTGGGAGCCGGCGGCCCGGACGGCGACTCTCTGCGGCTCGTTGCTCGCGTGCTCGAAGACGGCGGTGGCGACGTTGCTCAAGGGTTGCTCCTCTGAACGGGTGTGACCGGCGTCACGGACGCTACCTGAATCATGATTCAGGTTTCAAGCATGGATGAGTACCGAGGTCGTCGGCGGTGCCTGGCAGGTAGTGACAAGGTTGGGAGGGGCGCTCCGGCGACCTTCGCCGTGGGGGACGCGCGGCGGGTGCGTTGGAATCGAGGGGCAGCCCCAGACCCGATCAAGGAGCGCCATGACGTCAGGTCCGAGCCGTGCCGGGACGCTCCGCATCGGCATCGACACCGGGGGCACGTTCACCGACGTCGTCGCGTTCGACGAGGCGAGCGGCGAGGTTCTGACGACCAAGACGCCGTCCACCCCGCACGATCCGGCCGAGGGCTTCCTCGCGGGGATCGACAAGATCCTGGCCTCGGCCGACCTCGCTTCGACCGGGAGCGACCGTCGAGGGCGCGACGCGATCGCCGCGGTCTCCCACGGCACGACGGTCGCGACGAACCAGCTCTTGCAAGGGCAGGTGGGGCGGCTCGGGTTCATCACCAACACCGGGTACGAGTCGGTGCTCGAGATCGCCCGTCAGTCGGTCCCCGACGGCTACGGCAACTCGTACTTCTGGGTGAAGCCCGACCGAATCGTCGCGCGGGACCGCGTCAGAGGAGTCGACGGCCGGATGGCCTGGACCGGCGACGAGATCCGCCCGTTCGACGTCAAGGGCGCTCGTGTCGCGGCGCGATGGTTCCGCGACGAGCACATCGACACGCTCGGTGTCTGCTTCCTTCACAGCTACGCCAACCCTGCGCACGAGGAGACCATGCGGGCGATCCTCGCGGAGGAGCACCCCGAAGCAGTGGTCTCGATCTCGTCGGAGGTGCTCCGCGAGTACCGCGAGTACGAGCGGTCGATGACCACCCTCGTCGACGCGGCGGTGAAGCCGAAGGTCGCCGCGTACGTCCGCCGGATCGCACACCGCCTCGAGGAGTACGCCGACGGCGGCGTCCCGTTCTACGTCATGAAGTCCAACGGCGGAGTGCTGTCCGCCACGGAGGTCGTGAACCAGCCGATCAGCACGGTGCTCTCCGGGCCGGCGGCCGGTGCGCTCGGCGCCGCCCTCATCGCCTCGGTCGCCGGCTTCGACCGAGTCCTGACCTGCGACGGAGGAGGCACGTCGACCGACGTGTCGGTCGTGGTCGACGGCGAGCCGACGCTCACGACCGAGGGCAGCGTCGGCGCGTACCCGAGCAAGATCCCGATGATCGACGTCGTGACCGTCGGCGCGGGCGGCGGGTCCATCGCCTGGCTGTCGCCCGAGGGCACGCTCAAGGTCGGTCCGCAGTCGGCCGGCGCCGACCCGGGGCCGCTCTGCTACGCCACCGGGGGCACGGACGTGACGATCACCGACGCCCACGTCGTCCTGGGCCGGATCCCGCCGCACCTGCTCGGCGGCGAGATCCCCCTCGACGTCGACGCGGCCCGCAAGGGCCTCGAGGGGCTCGCCGCGCGGCTCGGGATGAGTGTCGAGGAAGCCGCGACGGGAGTCCTCGAGATCTCCGCCTGGAACCAGGCCAACGCCCTCCGGCAGATCACCGTCAAGCGAGGACTCGACGTTCGCGACTTCACGCTGACGACCTTCGGCGGCTCAGGGTCGCTCCTGCTGTGCCGGCTGATGGACGTGCTCGGCATCCCGACCGTGCTCGTCCCTCCGAACCCCGGCAACGTCTCGGCCTTCGGCCTGCTCACGGTCGATGTGAAGAACGACTACGTCCAGACCGCCGTACGCCTCGCCACCGAGCTCGACGCACGCGAGGTGGAGGGCCTGTACGCCGGCCTCGCCGAACGTGCTGCGGTCGCTCTCCGGGCGGAGGGGTTCGCGCCGGCGGACCAGCGGTTCGTCCGTACGGCCGACCTCCGCTACTTCGGTCAGGCGTTCGAGGTCCGTGTGCCCGTGCCGGCCGGGCCGGTGGACGACGAGGTGCTCCGGGCCGTCGCCGACGCGTTCCACGCCGAGCACCGTGCGCTGTACGGCTACGACTTCGCCGGTGACGCCAGCCAGCAGGTCGAGTGGGTGAACCTGCGCGTCTCCGGGATCGGACCGCTGCGACGCCCGGTCGTCCGCCGCCACGAGGCCGGCGCCGACGTCGGCGTCCCAGCGCCCGCGAGCCGCCGCGAGGTGTGCTTCGACGCAGCCCGCGGGTACGTCGACAGCGGGGTGTACGACCGAGCGACCCTGCTGCCCGGCCAGGTGGTCGAGGGGCCGGCCGTGATCGAGGAGTACGGCTCGACGGTGCCTGTCCACCCGGGTTTCGTGGCGTGCGTCGACCCCTTCTTGAACGTGATCGTCAGCCGAGAGGGGAGCGAGAAGTGAGCGAGTCCCGTCTTGCGCCGACGCAGTTCCCGTTCGGCACGCTCACCGGCGACGCCGGTGCTGCGGCAGACCCTGTGCTCGTCGAGATCGTGCAGGGGAGTCTCGCCTCGATCGAGCACGAGGTGGAGACGGCGATCGCTCGGACGTCGCGCTCGCCGATGATCCGCGACGCCCACGACTTCCGAGCGGGCATCCACGACCGTCTGCTGCGCAAGCTGACAGGGCGGTCGTACTCGGCTCTCGTCCACCCGGTCGCACGCGACTTCCCTCTCGACGAGATGCGACCCGGAGACGTCTTCTTCCACAACGACGTCTACCGGTCCGAGGGTGGCATCGGGCACCTTCCGGACCTGTGCGTCACCGTGCCCGTCTTCGCGCGCAGCGGAGAGGCTGAGGCACGGGTGGTCGCGTTTGTCCAGGCGTTCGGCCACCACGACGACATCGGGGGAGCAGTGCCGGGCTCGATGCCGAGCGCGGCGACCAGCGTGTACGAGGAGGGGCTCATGGTGCCCCCGATCAAGCTCTGGGACGCCGGCACCCCGAACCGGGCCGCGCTCGCGATCATGACGCGCAACTCCCGGATGCCGGAGTCGCTGGCGGCCGACCTCGACGCCGAGTGCTCGGCGTGCCTGATGGGAGCGCGGCGGCTCGGCGAGCTGTTCGAGCGGTACGGCCCGGAGGCTGTCGAGGCGTGCTTCGACGCGATCATCGACCGCACCACCGAGACGTACCGGCGCGAGATCCTGTCGAAGATCCCGGTCGGCACCTGGGTGTGGGAGGACTACGCGGAGCACGACGGCGTCGACGAGCCGATGCTGCACACCCAGCGCATCACGCTGACCCGGACGGGTCCCGACGACCCCGGCGGCGAGCGGGTGGTCCTCGACTTCGCCGGCACGTCGCCGCAGGCGAAGGGTCCGATCAACCACTGCGGGGACTACTCCGACGGCGTCTTCCTCAAGAAGTGGCTGGCGCCCATCCTGCGCAACCTCGCAGAGACGCCGGAACGCATGGCGGAGCTCGACGTCAACGAGGGAGTCGTGCCGCTGATCGAGATGCGGTTCCCGCCCAAGGGCACGCTGCTGACGCCGGAGTTCCCGGCGCCGACCAATGCGCGTACGTTCGTGATCCTGCGCCTGCTCGGCGTTCTCGCGGGCGTGCTGGCGAAGGCCGTGGACGGAAAGATGCCGGCTGACCAGGAGACGATCCGCTACACCGGCGTCTACGGCACCGACCTCGCCGGACGTCCCTACCTCATGCGGGAGGTGCTCGGCGGCGGCTCCGGCGGCCGCTACTACGCCGACGGCGAGGACACCATCCACGTGGTTCCGGACTCGCGGAACCTGCCGACGGAGTTCACCGAGTCGCGGTTCCCGTTCGTCGTCGAGTCGCTGTCGGTCGCGGTCGACTCGGGCGGTCCGGGCCGGTTCCGCGGCGGCCTCGGCTACGAGAAGCAGCTTCGGATGCTCGCCGACGCGCACTTCATGTCGATCGCGGACCGGTCGATCCTGGCGTGCTGGGGAGTCAACGGCGGCCGCGCCGGGCGTCCGTTCGAGGTGGTGGTCGATCCCGGTGGTCCGCGTGAGCGGGTGGTCGAGGCGCTCGCGGACGCCGAGCCCGTCCGCGCCGGTGAGGTCATCCGGATCCGGACGACGGGTGGTGGTGGCTGGGGAGATCCGCTGGAGCGCGATCCCGCCCTCGTGGTGCGCGACGTCGCGTGGGCCAAGGTGTCGCGTCGTGGCGCGCGCGACGACTACGGCGTGGTGCTGACCGACGGTGACGGCGGAGTCGGGTACGACGCGGAGGCGACCCGCGCGCTGCGGGCCGAGCGTGCCGCGTCGCGGAGGGACGACGGCGTCTTCTTCGACCGCGGTCCCGGTTACGCGCAGCTCGCCGACGGCGCTGCCCATGCGGCCGTCGACGTCTGGTGACCCAGCGGGTCGGCGTACGATCCGGACATGATCCACGCCCACGACGTCGTCGCTTTTGCGATCGCGGCGACCCTGCTCATCATGATCCCGGGCCCCAGCGTGCTCTTCACGATCAGCCGGGCGATGGTGCTCGGGCGTCGTGCCGCGCTGGTCAACGTCGTCGGCAACGCGACCGGCGTCGCGGTGCAGATCGTGGCGGTCGCCGCTGGACTGGGTGCGCTGGTCGCGCAGTCGGCCGCCGCCTACACGGTGATCAAGTGGGTCGGCGCCGCGTACATCGTCTATCTCGGCATCCAGGCGTTCCGGCACCGCCGAGCGGGCGAGGATGCCGTCGGCGCGCTGCCGACGGCGACGCGGACCTCGCGGGTCCTGCGCGAGGGCTTCGTCGTCGGCGTCACCAACCCCAAGACGATCGTCTTCCTCGTGGCCGTCCTCCCGCAGTTCGTGGCGCGTGAGCTGGGCGCGGTGCCCCTCCAGATGCTGCTGCTGGGGGCGGTCTTCGTGGTGATCGCGCTGTGCATGGACAGCCTCTGGGCGCTGGGCGCCGGCGCAGCCCGTGACTGGTTCGCGCGGTCGCCGCAGCGGATGTCCCGCCTGCGGGGCGCGGGCGGGGGCATCATGATCGGCCTGGGCGTGAGCCTCGCCGCGGGCGGCCGTCCCGACTGACGGGTTCGGACGACTCCGAGCGACGCTCAGCCGATCTCGTCGTCGATCGCGAAGTCGAGCTTCGCCACGCCGTTCTCGAGGCTCTTCACCCGCACTGTCATCGTGTACTCCTTCTCGCTCCCGTTGGGGTCGGAGAGGGTGCAGCTCATCGTCGCTCCGGCGCGCGACACGAGATCGTCGGGGCAGTCGACGACGGGAGCGAGACCGATCTGCTTGGCGAGCTCCTCGGAGGCCTTGCGCTCGACGGACTTCTCCGGCATCGGAGCATGACCGCAGCCGGCGAGCAGCACCAGTGCGAGAGGCACCAGGGCGAGGGCGCGGCGTCGAGGCATGCGGACAGATTAAGGGGAGGCCGCCGCGGTGAGGAGAGGTGGCGTGCAAAAAAGGTTTGATCCCCGGCGGTGGTGGGCATGAAAGGCGGTCGATCTGCGTGCGGGCTGTGGGCAACACTTCACCACTGATCGTCAGTGTGTTGGCGTTCTTCGCCAGTGCTGGCGAGGACCCGCCCGCCCTAGATTCGACGCATGCGACTTGTGATCGCCCTCGGCGGCAACGCCATGACCTCCGCGGACGGTTCGGCCCGTCCCGAGGATCAGAGGGCGGCCGTCGTCGGGGCCGTACGCAGCGTCGCGGACCTCGTGGAGGCGGGCCACGAGATCGTTCTGACCCACGGCAACGGGCCGCAGGTGGGCAACCTGCTCCTCAAGAACGAGATCGCCGCCACGGTCGTCCCTCCGGTCCCGCTGGACTGGTGCGTCGCGCAGACCCAGGCGACCATCGGACGCCTCGTGCTGGACGCGCTGGACGACGAGCTCACGTCCCGCGGTCACGAGCCGCGTACGGCCGTCGTGGTGTCGCGCACCCTCGTCGATGCGGACGACCCCGGCTTCCTCGTGCCGAGCAAGCCGATCGGCCGGTACGCGAGCGCGGACGAGGCGGCCGCGATGCGCCTGCACGGCCAGCACTGGGTCGAGGTCACCGGACGCGGGTGGCGGCGCACCGTCGCCTCGCCGGAGCCGCGGGCGATCCTCGAGGTGGGCACCGCACGCACCTTGCTCGCCCAGGGTTACGTCGTGGTGTGCGCCGGCGGCGGCGGCATCCCCACCGTGCGTGAGGACGGTCGGTACGCCGGCGTGGAGGCCGTCATCGACAAGGACCTCACCGCTGCGCTCCTCGCGGCGCAGATCGAAGCGGACCAGCTGGTCATCGCGACCGACGTCGAGGCGGCGGTCGTCGGCTTCGGCACCCCGGACGCCCAGCCGCTCGGTGTCGTCGACGTCGTCGAGCTGCGCCGCCTCGCGACCACGGGCGCCTTCGCAGCAGGATCGATGGGTCCGAAGGTCGAGGCGGTCGCCCGGTTCGTGGAGCACACCGGCCGCACCGGCACCATCACGTCCTTGTCCCGCATCGGAGAGGCGGTCACCGGGCAGGCCGGCACCCGCGTCGTCGCCGATCCCGCTCCGTTGCCGACCGCCTGAGCCTGCCCGTAGACGCCACGTCGCCGTAGCGTTCCATCCGTACCCCAACCGAGAGGAAGGCCATGCCAGCAGCGATCGAAGTACGCAAGGTCCCGATCCACTCCGTCGCCGACGCCAGCGAGCTCGAGAAGCTGATCGACGGCGGCGTGCTCGAGGCCGACCGCGTCATCGCGATCATCGGCAAGACGGAAGGCAACGGTGGCGTCAACGACTACACGCGGATCATCGCCGACCGGGCGTTCCGCGAGGTCCTCGTGGCCAAGGGATCGCGCTCGCCCGAGGACGTCGGGCAGGTGCCGATCGTGTGGTCGGGCGGCACGGACGGGGTGATCAGCCCGCACGCGACGATCTTCGCGACCCTCCCCGACGACGCGGTGGAAGCGACCGACGAGCCGCGTCTGAGCGTCGGCTTCGCGATGAGCGACGTGCTGCTCCCGGAAGACATCGGCCGCACTGCCATGGTCGAGAAGGTCGCCGCCGCCGTCGAGGTCGCGATGAAGCGCGCCGGCATCACGGACACCGCCGACGTGCACTACGTCCAGACCAAGACGCCGCTGCTGACCATCGACACGATCCGCGACGCCAAGTCGCGCGGCGAGACCGTCTGGACGGAGGACACGCTCGCGTCGATGGACCTCTCGAACGGCACGACGGCGCTCGGCATCGCGGTGGCGCTCGGCGAGATCGACATGCCCACCGACGCCGACGTCCTCAACGACCGCACGCTGTACTCGTCGGTGGCGTCCTGCTCGTCCGGGGTCGAGCTCGACCGCGCGCAGGTCGTCGTGGTGGGCAACGTCCGCGGCATCGGCGGTCGCTACCGGATCGGCCACGCCGTGATGGAGGACGCCCTCGACGCCGACGGCATCTGGGACGCGATCCGCTCGGCGGGGCTCGAGCTGCCCGAGCGGCCGCACACCAGCGATCTCGACGGACGGCTCGTCAACGTGTTCCTCAAGTGCGAGGCCAGCCAGGACGGTATGGTTCGCGGACGGCGCAATGCGATGCTCGACGACTCGGACGTCCACTGGCACCGTCAGATCAAGGCTGCCGTGGGCGGCGTCACCTCCGTGGTGACAGGCGACCCCGCGGTGTTCGTGTCGGTGTCGGCGGCGCACCAGGGCCCCGACGGCGGAGGTCCGGTAGCGGCCATCGTCGACGCCGGCTGAAGACGCGGGCGGCGTGACCGATGGGGGTGGGTCACGCCGTCCGCCCACGTCTGCGACCGTGCCGGCCCACCGTACGACCGGTGCTCAGGCGGCCAGGCGCTCCCAGGCCGAGAGCAGGACGGCGACGGTCGCGGCGGGATCGTCCGTGGCAGGGGAGTGCCCCGTCCCGGGGATGACCGCCGCCTCCGTGCGCAGGCGCCGGGCCATCTGCTCCTGAGCAGCGAACGGCCACGCGTCGTCTCCGCTGCCGTACGCGACCGCGACCGGCACGTCCGTTGCGGCGAGCGCGTCGACCTGGTCTGGCACGCCGATGAGCTGCTCGGCGATCGCGCACAACGACTCCGGGGCGCTGGCGAGGAACCGCTTGCGCAGGAACGCACGCACGGGCGGGCGTACGTCGAGGTCGGTGTTCTGAAGCTCGAAGACGGTCTCGAGGCCTTGGCTCGGGACGGCCTCGATGAACCCGCGCAGCCGACGCAGCGCCGGCTCGGGGTCGTCGGCTGCTGCGACGACGTCGGGGTGCGCGAACCCGGCCGGACCCGAGCACAGCAGCGTGAGGCTCCGCCACGCCGACGCGTCGTCGAGCACCGCCTGCTGCGCGACCAGCCCGCCGAACGAGTGCCCCACCAGGTGCGACCGGCCCTGCGGAGCGAGTGCCTCCTGGAGCGCGAGCGCATCGGCGGCGAGGCCGCGTACGGAGTAGTCGTCGTCCGGCTTGCCGACCGACTCGTACTGGCCGCGCTGGTCGTACGCGGTCGCGTGCCACCCGGCCCGCGCGAGCAGCGGGAGGATGAACGCGAAGTCCTCCTTGCTGCCCGTGAAGCCGGGGACGAGCAGCACGTGGCCGCGCCGAGTGGTGCCACCGGGGACGGGCGCGTCCAGGACGGCGAACGCGCCGCGGTCGGTCGACACGACACGAGGCGTCGCGGGTGCGGTGTCCCGCCTGCTCGAGCTGCTCATTCGGCGATCTTCCTGCCCTTCTTGGCGACGGCGGCGACCAGACCGGCCGGCGCGTACCTGGCGAACGTCCCGAGCACCTTGTAGCGCAGCGTCGGGATCGAGATCGGCTTGCCCTTCGCGAGATCGGCGAGGGCGCCGCGGACCTGCTGGTTGGTGCTCGTCCACATCCAGCCGGGGACGTCGCTCGGGTCGACGCCCATCCGCTGGTGGAACTCCGTACGGACGAAGCCCGGGCACAGGACGGTCGTGACCACACCCTCACGCGCGTACTGGATGTTCATCCACTGGCTGAGGTTGACGATCCACGCCTTGTGGGCGGAGTAGGTGCCGCGCGGGGTGAACGCGGCGATGCTCGCGACGTTGAGGATCTGGCCAGAACGGCGCGGCCGCATCACCTCGAGCGCGGCGGCCATCAGGTCCATCGGCGCCTTGACCATGAGGTCGAGCTGGGCGTCCTCGGCAGCGACGTCGGTGTCGCCGAAGAACTTGCCGATCGAGGACCCGGCATTGTTGACGAGCAGGTCGATGCGCAGCTCGCAGATGGAGGCGGTGACGCGGGCGACGCCGTCGCGGGTCGCCAGGTCCGCCGGGACGACGTGGACCGTACGCCCGGCCGCGCGCAGCTCGTCGGCGAGCGCGCCGAGCCGGTCGACGTCGCGGGCGACCAGCACCAGGTCGTCGCCCCGCCGGGCGAGCTCGCGGGCGAAGGCGAGGCCGATCCCGGACGTGGCGCCGGTCACGAGTGCCAGAGACATGGGCAGATCCTCGCAGATCGTGAAGAATGGCCGCTGTGACCCCTCGCACCGCGGAGACCCGGAGCGGCCCGCGCGTGCTCGCCGTCGCCAACCAGAAGGGCGGCGTCGCAAAGACGACGACGGTCGCGTCCCTCGGTGTCGCCATGGCGCAGCGGGGCCAGCACGTGCTCCTGGTCGACCTGGACCCGCAGGCGAGCCTCACGTTCTCGCTCGGCGTCGACCCCGAGGAGCTGGAGCTCTCCGTGCGCGACGTGCTCGTGGGCGGCTCGAGCGTGCAGGACGCCGTCCTGGTGACCGACGAGGCCGTGCACCTGCTCCCGTCGACGATCGAGCTCGCGCAGGCCGAGGAGACGCTCGCGTCGATGACCGGACGCGAGCAGCGTCTGCGCGTGGCGCTCGAGCAGGTCGCGGACGACTACGACTGGATCCTGCTCGACTGCCCGCCGTCGCTCGGCGTGCTGACGGCCGCCGCGCTGACGGCGGCCACCGACCTGCTCATCCCGCTGCAGTGCGAGACGCTCGCGCACCGCGGCGTCGGCCAGCTCCTCGACACGGTGCACGACGTCCGCTCCTTCACCAACCCCGACCTGCACGTGATCGGCGTGCTGCCGACGGCGTACGACGGGCGCACGCGGCACGCCCGCGCGGTGCTCGAGGCGATCACCGAGACGTACGCGCTCGAGGTCGTCGAGCCGCCCATCCCGCGCACCGTACGGTTCGCCGAGGCACCCGCCTACGGACGCTCGATCCTGCAGACGGCGGCGACCCACCGAGGCGCTCTCGCGTACCGCGAGGTCGCCGACCGGCTCCTCGTCGGCACGTGACTGTGGGCGGACGTTCCGCGCGGCGCGCGTGCCGCGTACGCTGACCCCGTGAGCCCCCGCGATCGACGTCCGGACGCATCGCGCGGACGTCATTCTGCGGCTCGCTCCCGACCGCGACGCTGGCGGGTCCTCGTCGCGACGACCATGGTCTGCGGCATCGGCGCCACCGGGTTCGTGCTGCGCGAGGACCTCGCCCCGGCGATGCCCTTCGAGACGGCGATGGAGCCGGCCGCAGCGGCCACGCACGGCGATCCTCCACCGGTCGGTTTCTACCCGCCCGAGGCGCCGGCGGTGACCGACGCGCAGGTCCTCCCGTCCGACACGTCGCGCAGCGGCACGCGGCCGTCGGCACCCGTGCCGGACGACTCCTCGCGATCGCTGCGCACGGCGCAGGCGCCGCTCCCGGCGAGGTCCGGCAAGGGTCGCCGGATCGTGTTCTCGATGAGCGAGCAACGGGTGTGGCTGGTCCGCAAGGACGGCACGGTCACCCGGACCTACCTCGGCTCGGGGAGCAAGACCGACAACCTCGACCCGGGCTCGTACGAGGTCTACTCGCGCTCGCGGCACGCCACCTCGTACGACCTCGGCAGCACGATGGAGTACTTCGTCCGGTTCACCCAGGGGGCGAACGCCCCCATCGGGTTCCACACCATCCCGGTCGACGACGCCGGCGAGCCGCTGCAGACCCGGGCCCAGCTCGGCACGCCGCTCTCGTCGGGGTGCATCCGCCAGCGGTCCGCCGACGCGATCGCCCTGTGGGGGTTCGCGCCGATCGGCACGAAGGTCGTCGTCGTCGCCTGACGGCCTGCCTCCGTCGACCCACCCGTCGAGGCCCCACCGAAGAAGCAAGGCCCCACCGCACGTGTGCGGTGGGGCCTGACTTCTTCAGTGGGCCCGACGCAGAAGTCGGACCCGAGCGGCTACTCGGCGGGCGCCGGGGCGCTGTCGGTCGACGCGGCCGACTCGCCGGACGAACCCGACGGACGACGGCGGCGACGGCGACGACGCGGCGCGCCTTCGGCAGCGGCAGCCCCGTCCTCGACGGGAGCAGCCGACGTCGACGGGGTCTCGGCCGACGGAGCGCTCGAGGAGTCCTCGGCGCCCTCGACGACCGGCTGCCCGCCACGCGTACGGCGACGGTTGCGGTTGCGCGACGAACGGTCGCCGCCCTCGCGACGGTCGCCCTCGCGACGGTCGCCCTCGCGACGGTCGCCCTCGCGACGGTCGCCTCCACGCTCGCTGCCGCGCGAACGCTCGGCCTTCGGCGCGGCGGGCGCAGCCGGCACGAGACGGCCGGTGACGTCGCTCGGGATGCCGAGGTCGTGGAAGAAGTGCTCCGAGGTCGAGTACGTCTCCAGCGGCTCGTCGAACGGCAGGTCGAGGTCGCGGTTGATCGTCTTCCACCGTGCGACGTCGGCCCAGTCGACCAGCGTGATCGCGTTGCCGCTCTTGCCGGCACGCCCCGTCCGTCCGATCCGGTGGACGTACGTGCTCGAGTCCTCCGGGCAGCTGTAGTTGACGACGTGCGTCACGTCGGCGACGTCGATGCCACGGGCGGCGACGTCGGTCGCGACGAGCGCGTCGACCTTGCCCTCGCGGAACCGCGCCATCGCCTTCTCGCGGGCGACCTGCGCCATGTCACCGTGCAGCGGCGCGGCGTTGAAGCCCCGCTCGGCGAGGTCGTCGGCGAGACGCTGCGCCGCGCGCTTGGTGCGCGTGAACACGACGACCCGACCGAAGTCGTCGGCCTGCATGATGCGGGCGACGATCTCGGGCTTGTCCAGGTCGTGCGCCTGGTAGACGAACTGCGCGGTCGCCGGCACCATCGCGGAGTCCGCGCTGGACTCCGCACGGATGTTGACCGGGTGCCGCATGTGCACGCGGGCGAGGGAGACGATGGCGCCCGGCATCGTGGCCGAGAACAGCATCGTCTGACGCAGCTCGGGCGTGCGCGAGATGAGGGCCTCGACGTCGGGGAGGAACCCGAGGTCGAGCATCTCGTCGGCCTCGTCGAGGACGAGCGCCTTGACGTGCGACAGGTCGAGCGCCCGGCGCTTGGCCAGGTCGAGGAGACGTCCGGGCGTACCGATGACGATCTCGACACCGGTCTCGAGCGCCTCGAGCTGCGGCTCGTACGGGACACCGCCGTAGACGGTGAGGACTCGCGTGCCGCGCTTGGACGACGCCGCGGAGACGTCAGCCGAGACCTGGAGCGCCAGCTCACGGGTCGGCGCGATGATCAGCGCCTGCGGCTTGCCGGGTGCGCTCAACATCTCGAACTCGGGGTCGTGCGGCGCGATCGAGCGTTGCACGAGAGGGATGGCGAAGGCCAGCGTCTTGCCCGTACCCGTACGGGCTTGTCCGATCAGGTCGTTGCCCATCAGAGCGATGGGGAGCGTCATCTCCTGGATCGGGAATGCGTCGGTGATGCCCTGGTCCTCCAGGGCTTCGGCGATCTCGGGGAGAACGCCCAGGTCTTTGAACGTGGTCAGGGGTCTACTCGTTTTCTCGTCGTTCGTGCCGCGCGTCTTGGGCGGCTTGGTCTCCTGTGGTCGTACGCGGCGGCGCGTCGGGAGGTCCCGGCGTACCGCTCAGCAGCGACCGCGCGGCCCGGCGACCGTGGTCCGAGAGTGCACTCGATCCACGCCTGGGCACTACCACTCTATCCCGGTGCCCCGAAGGGACGGGGCAGGCGACACCCTCGGAGGTCGATACCCTTCGTCCATGGCCGAATCGACGTCCGCTCCTGACACGCCCGCCGCCTTCGAGGATCCGCTCTACCGGAAGGGTGTGATCGAGCTCCTCGGCGTCATCGCGTACGGCGAGCTGTCTGCGTTCGAGCGTCTCGCCGAGGACGCCAAGCTGGCCCCGACGCTGCGCGACAAGGCCGAGCTCGCGCAGATGGCGCAGGCGGAGCTGGGCCACTTCTTCGGCCTGCGCGACCGCCTCGAGACCCTCGGGGTCGAGCCGTACGCGGCGATGGAGCCGTTCGAGGAGTCCTTCACGCGGTTCCACGTCCAGACCGCTCCGTCGGACTGGCTGGAGGGTCTGGTGAAGGCGTTCGTCGGCGACGGGCTGGCGGCCGACTTCTACCGTGAGATCGCGGCGTACCTCGACGTCGACACCCGCGCCCTCGTGCTCGAGAGCCTGGACGGCACGGGCAACTCGGCGTTCGTCGTGACCCGGGTCCGGGAGGCGATCGCGGCAGACCCGACGATCGCGGGGCGCCTCGCGCTGTGGGGGCGTCGCCTGATGGGCGAGGCGCTGAGCCAGGCGCAGCTGGTGGCCGCCGAGCACGACGGGCTCACCACGGTGCTGGTGGGGGGCGCCGACCGGGCGGGCGGGATGGACCTCGCTGCGATCGGGCGGATGTTCGCGCGGATGACGGAGAACCACGCGGGACGGATGGCCGAGCTCGGACTCGATTCCTGAGCCCGGCCCCCGTCGTACCGGGCTAGGACTCCCCGAAGCCGACCCGTCGGCCGCCCTCGCCGGAGAACTCGAGGTAGTTGATCTTGTCCACCGGGATCACGACGCTGCGGCCGCGCTCGTCGGAGAGGGCCAGCAGCCCGTCACCGGATCCGGCCTCCTTGAACGCTCCCAGGATCGCGTCCTTGCTGTCCGAGGTCTCCAGCGACAGCTCGCGCGGGCTGTGCTGGATGCCGATCCGTACCTCCACGTCGTGGCCTCTCTTCTCGTCTCACAGGTGCCTGCCGCCTGCGAGGGCTGCAGGCAGGTTCACGCTATCTCGCCGCCGTCGTCCGGCTCGCACGCGTTCGCTTCCCGCGTACGCGGCGCCGCCCGGCGTGGTCAGTCGGCTTCGGGCTCGTCGGTCCGCGGGAAGCCGCCGATGCCGCGCCACGAGAGCATGCTCACCATCGCGACGGCCTCTTCCTTGGTCATCGCCGAGCCCTGGTCGAGCCAGTAGCGGGCGCTGACGTGCGCCATGCCGACGAGGCTCATCGCGAGGAGCTCGGCGGCCACTTCGGGGAGGGCGGTGTCCTCGTGGATGACCACGGCGATCGCCGAGGCGGTCTCGCTGTTGACGCGGTCGACGCGGCGGCGTACCTCGGGGTCGTTCGTGATGTCCGACTCGAAGACCAGCCGGAACGCAGCCTGGTCGCTCGCCACGTAGCTGTAGAAGACGTCGATCGTCGCCTGCACCCGCGCCTTGTTGTCGTCGGTCGAGGCGAGCGCCTCGCGCACCGCCTCCACGACGGTGTCGCACGCGGTGTCGAGCAGCGCGAGGTAGAGCTCGAGCTTGCCCGGGAAGTGCTGGTAGAGGACCGGCTTGCTCACTCCGGCACGCTCGGCGATGTCGTCCATCGCCGCCGCGTGGTAGCCGTTGTCGACGAAGATCTCGCGGGCGGCCTCGAGGAGCTGGGCTCGCCGGGCGCTGCGAGGAAGACGGCCGCCGCGAGGGCGGGGGGCAGTCGTAGTGGTCTCGGTCACGTGGGCGATCGTATCTCGCTCCTACTGACGGGTACGCGCGGCGCGTCGGTCAAACCGGGGCGTACCGGTCTCACCGCCCGTCCTGGCGCCGGGGTCCGGAGAGTAAGACGGGTGTCCGGTGGGCGGGACGATCGAGGCATCATGGAGGGACGCCGGTCGCGGGAACACCGCGCCGTCGCACGGTGTTGACGACACCAGCGGGGCTCGTTCCCCGTACACCTGAACGCAACGCACCGACCGAGGAGACGTCGTGGCACTAGCACCCCTCGTCGAGCCCGCCGACGAACTGACCGTCGACGAGGTTCGCCGCTACAGCCGGCACCTGATCATCCCCGACGTCGGGATGTCGGGCCAGAAGCGCCTCAAGAACGCCAAGGTCCTCGTGATCGGCGCGGGCGGTCTCGGCAGCCCGGCCCTGCTCTACCTCGCGGCCGCGGGTGTCGGCACGCTCGGCATCATCGACTTCGACACCGTCGACGAGTCCAACCTCCAGCGTCAGGTCATCCACGGCCAGAGCGACATCGGCAAGTCCAAGGCCCTGTCGGCCAAGGAGTCGGTCGCCGAGATCAACCCGTACGTGAACGTCGTCCTCCACGAGGAGCGCCTCGACGTCGACAACGTGCTGCAGATCTTCGCCGACTACGACCTGATCCTCGACGGCACCGACAACTTCGCGACCCGCTACCTCGTCAACGACGCGGCCGTGATCCTCGGCAAGCCGTACGTGTGGGGCTCGATCTACCGCTTCGAGGGCCAGGTGTCGGTGTTCTGGGCGCAGGAGGGCCCGCAGTACCGCGACCTCTACCCCGAGCCCCCGCCGCCGGGCATGGTCCCGTCGTGCGCCGAGGGCGGCGTGCTCGGCGTGCTGTGCGCGTCGATCGGGTCGGTCATGGTCAACGAGGCCATCAAGCTGATCACCGGCATCGGCGACCCGCTCATCGGCCGCCTGCTCGTCTTCGACGCGCTCGAGATGCGCTGGACCGAGCTCAAGATCCGCCGCGACCCCAACGGCGAGCCGCCGACGGCACTGCTCGAGGACTACGAGGCGTTCTGCGGGGTGCTCTCGGACGAGGCTGCCGACGCCGCCGCCGACTCGACGATCTCCGTCACGACGCTGGCGAGCATGCTCAAGGAGCGCGAGGAGGGCACGCGCGACTTCGTCCTCGTCGACGTGCGCGAGCCCAACGAGTACGAGATCAACAAGATCCCGGGCTCCGTGCTCATCCCCAAGGGCGACTTCCTCGCCGGCAGTGCGCTCGAGCAGCTGCCGCAGGACAAGCAGGTCGTGCTGCAGTGCAAGTCGGGCGCCCGCTCGGCCGAGGTGCTCGCGATCGTCAAGGGTGCGGGCCTCGAGGACGCCGTCCACGTCGGCGGCGGCGTCGTCGCGTGGGTGAACCAGATCGATCCCTCGCAGCCGTCGTACTGACGCACCAGCGCTGACGCCCGGCCCCGCTCGTACGGCGGTGCCGGGCGTCGCTGCGTCCCGGCTCCGCCGCCCGGGCGCGCGGCCGCTCTCACGCCATCTGCGGCGTCCCCCACCCGCGTTTGAGGTGTGAACACCTCATAGGTCCCGATCCCACCCCGAGTTCGAGGTGGGTTGTCCCCGTTTGAGGTGTGAACACCTCAAACGGGGGACTCGGGGAGGCTGTGTACGAGCGCCGCCCAGCGCACCGACCTGTGGATTCACGTCCGCGCAGGGAGCTCAGCTCCGTCACCGTCGAGAGATGCATCCCGACGACCTGGCGGCCTTGGAAGTGCTCGCCGCCGCGCGCGGCGGCTACTTCGGTCGAGCGGATCTACGTGCCATCGGTATCGACCCCGAGGTGCTCGTCCCGCTCCGCAAGGCGAGCACGATCCGGCGCGTCCGCCACGGCGCGTACGCGTTCGCCAAGACGTACGACTCGCTCACGCCTGACGAGCAGTACGCCGTGCTCTGCCTGGCGGTCGCCGACAAGGTCGGACCCAACGCGGTCCTTTGCGGCGCGTCATCCGCGGCGGTCCAACGGCTCCCACTCGTCGGAATCGACCGTAGGTGGGTCGATGTCGTCCGCCTCGACCAGCTCCCCGGCCGCCGACGCGCGGGCGTCGACCACCGCGTGTTCACCGTTGACGAGGCGGATCTCGTCGTGGTCGACGGGCGGATCGTGACGTCTCAGGCGCGGGCGATCTGGGAAGCGGGCGTGAAGCTGCCCCCACGCAGCTCGCTCGTGCTCATGGACCATGCGCTGCACCGCGGAGACGTCACGCGAGCCGAGCTGGAAGCGACCGGCGAGGCGTTCGCTTCGTGGAAGGGCTCGCAGGGCCCGCGCCTCGCGCTGACGCTCGCCGACGGTCGCGCCGAGTCACCGGGCGAGTCGCTGACCCGCTGGATGTTCTACGCGTTCCGGCTCCCGATGCCGGACCTCCAGCACGACGTCTTCGACGACCACGGCATGCTCGTGGGTCGATCGGACTTCGCGTGGCTCGAGCACGGAATGCTCGGTGAGTTCGACGGGAAGATCAAGTACGGCCGCGGCTTCGTTCCCGGGAAGTCGCCGGAGGACGTCGTCGCTGACGAACGCAAACGCGAGTTGAAGATGTGCGGGACGCGCCGAGGGATGCTTCGGTTCCTCTGGGGCGAGGTCTGGGCACCGACACGCGCGACGATCGCGCGGACTCGCGACGACCTCGAGTGGGGACGCCGTCGCTTCCTTTGATCCCGCTGCCATGCCGTCGGTCGCCACGTTTGAGGTGCTCGCACCCGAGCCGCGAGGATGGCACCGCGAATGCGAGGTGCAATGCCCGCCCTTTAGGTGCGAACACCCCAAACGGGGGGCACGTGGGAACCTGGGCGCGTGAGCGAGGACGACGGGCTGGACCCGGACGCGTACGTCGAGGCCGTCCTGCGGATCGCCGAGCAGGTGCCTCCGGGGCACGTCGTGTCGTACGGCCAGGTGGCCGCCGCACTCGGCCGCGGAGGCCCGCGCCAGGTCGGACGCGTGATGGCGACGTACGGCGCGGCGGTGCCGTGGTGGCGGGTGATCCGAGCCGACGGGACGCTGGCGGAACAGCTGCGCGGCCGGGCCCGTGAGCACTACCTCGAGGAGGGCACGCCGCTGCGCAGCCGGCTCGACCAGGAGGTCCGCGTCGACATGCGCGCCGCGGCGTACGAGGTCCACGGAACTGTCGGCCCGCTCTGATCGAATAGGAGCCATGACCGACCACCCCGGGCCCCCGGCGTACGCGCTGGTGCCACCCCCGAGCGAGCGCGCCCCCGCACCCTCGCTCGACGCTCACCAGCAGGCCGTGGTCGACCATGCAGCCGGGCCGCTCCTCGTGCTGGCCGGTCCCGGCACGGGCAAGACCACGACGCTCGTCGAGACCGTGGTCGACCGCATCGAGCGCCACGGACTGCGCCCTGAACAGGTGCTCGTCCTCACGTTCAGCCGCAAGGCCGCCGAGGAGCTGCGCCACCGGGTGAGCGACCGGCTCGACCGCTCCGTCTCGACGCCGTTGGCGACCACGTTCCACTCGTTCTGCTACGGGCTCGTGCGGGAGTTCCAGGACCCCAAGAGCTACTCCGAGCCGCTCCAGCTGCTGTCCGCGTCGGAGTCCGACTCGCGCATCCGCGAGCTGGTGGTCGGCGGGCTGGACGACCGTACGGTCGCGTGGCCGGCGCGGCTCGGTCCCGCCCTGCGCACGCGTGGCTTCGCCGTCGAGCTCGAGCGGCTGATGACCCGCACGCGGGCGCTCGGCCTGGACCCTGAGGACCTCGCGGCGGCCGGCGCGGAGACCGGACGCGGTGACTGGGCGGCCGCGGCGCAGTTCTTCGAGGAATACCTCGACGTGCTCGACGCCCAGAACCTCATCGACTACGCCGAGCTCGTGCACCGCGCAGGCATCGTGGCCGGCGACCCGGAGCACCAGCCGGCGCTGCGCGACCGGTTCCGGTTCGTGATCGTCGACGAGTACCAGGACACCGACCCCGCCCAGGTCGCAATGCTGCGGGCCCTCGCCGGTGACGGGCGCGAGCTGGTCGTGGTCGGTGATCCCGACCAGTCGATCTACGCGTTCCGGGGCGCCGACGTCTCCGGCATCCTCGGCTTCTCCGACACCTTCCGTACGACGACGGGGGCACCCGCTCCGGTGGTGTCCCTGCGCCGTACGCGTCGGTTCGGCCCCCGCATCCTGGCGGCGTCGCGCGAGGTCGCTCAGCGCATCCCCCTGGGGCGCCTCGCCGTCGAGGCACGGGGGTTCCGTGACCCGGAGCCGAGCTCACGCGCGGCCGGAGACGAGGTGTGGGTCCGCAGGTTCGCCGACCCGGCCGCGGAGGCCGAGCACATCGCGCTGATGCTGCGCCGCGCGCACCTCGAGGAAGGGGTCGGCTGGGACGACATGGCGGTGCTGGTGCGCTCGGGTACGGCGATGCCGCGGCTGCAGCGTGCGCTGCAGGCCGCGGGGGTGCCGGTCGAGATGGCGGGTGCCGAGGTGCCGTTGCGCACGGAGCCGGCCGTCGCGGCGCTGCTCGGTGCGATGCGACTCTCGGTGGCTCTCGCGGAGGGCCGCGATCCCGACCCGGAGGCGGTCGAGCGCTACCTCACCGGACCGATCGGCGACCTCGACGCTGCCGAGCTGCGGATCCTCTGCCAGGAGCTGCGCCGTCGCGACGCGTACGACGACGAGGGCGAGCGACGACTCCCGCGCAGCTCCCGCGAGCTGCTGGTCGAGCTTGTCCGCGTGCCTCTCACGGTCGCTCCCCTTGTGGACGGCGCGACTCGTCGAGGCCGTGCGGGCGACGTCGCCCGCAGGGCGTACGCGGCTGCGGTTCTACTCGCCGACGCAGCCCGGCTGATCGCGTCGCAGACGTCACCCGAGCAGGTGCTGTGGACGATCTGGCGCGGCACGGGCTGGCAGGGGCGGCTGCTCGCCGCGATCGAGGGTGCTCGAGGTGACGTGCACGGTGGCGCTGCCGGAGCGGCGGTCGGGGGCAAGGATGCTGCCGCGGAGCTCCAGGTCACCGATGCCGACGCCGCCGCGGCCGCCCACCGCGACCTCGACGCGGTCGTCGCGCTGTTCGCCCTCGCCGCCCGGGCCGAGGAGAGCCAGCGCCGCCAGAAGGTCCCGGCCTTCCTCGACGAGGTCGCGCACCACGAGGTCCCGACCGACACCCTCGCCGAGCGCGGGCAGCGGGGTGCGGCCGTTCGTCTGCTCACCGCGCACCGTGCCAAGGGTCTCGAGTGGGACATGGTCGTGGTCGCCGGGGTCCAGGACGGCACCTGGCCCGACGTACGCCACCGCGGTTCGCTGCTGGCTGCCGAGCGGCTCAGCCCCGGTGACGGAGCCTCGGTCGCTCCTGCCCGCCTCGGCCTGCCCGCGACGGCCGCCGAGCTGGTCGCGGAGGAGCGGCGGCTGTTCTACGTCGCCGTGACCCGCGCCCGCACCCGGCTGGTGGTCACCGCGGTGGCGAGCCCCGACCCGGACGGCGACCAGCCGTCGGCGTTCGTCGCCGACATCGAGCGGCACGCGAACAGCGCGTCGACGTTCCCCGAGCGCCGCCCTCGCCGTGGCATGTCGCTGCGCGGAGTGATCGCCGAGCTGCGCGAGCTCGCCGAGTACGGCGCGACGCCCGCTGTGCGCGACGCCGCAGCGCGACGGCTGGGCACTCTCGCGGCCACCGCCGTGCCCGCCGTGGCGCCCGCCCACCCCGACGCGTGGTGGGGTCTGCGCGAGGTCACCCGGTCCGAGCAACCCGTCCGGGCGCTCGACAAGCCGGTTCAGCTCTCCGGCAGCTCGCTCGACGCCATCAGCTCCTGCTCGTTGTCGTGGTTCCTCACCCACGAAGCCAAGGGCGAGACGGTCAGCTCGACCGCCCAGGGCTTCGGCCTGCTCGTCCACGCGCTCGCAGCCGACGTCGTACGCGGCGGGACGGCGGCCGATCCCGGCGCGCTCGACGCGGCGCTCGACGTCGTGTGGGAGCGCCTCGCCTACGCCGCGCCCTGGGTCGCTCAGCGTGAACGCGAGGAGGCCCGGTCGGCGATCGGGCGGTTCGCACAGTGGCACGCCGAGCAGGAGCAGGCCGCACGCCGTCGTCCGCTCGCGGCCGAGCTCGGTTTCGAAGTACGCCTGCGGGTGGCCGACGACGACGTGATCCTCAGGGGTTCGATGGACCGCGTCGAGGTCGACGTCGACGGGTTCGTCCACGTGGTCGACTTCAAGACGGGCAAGTACGCCCCGACGGGGAGCGACATCGCCGAGCACGCCCAGCTCGGCGTCTACCAGCTCGCGATCCAGCACGGCGTGGCCGACGACCTGCTGGAGCCGGCGGGTGACCCGAGCGCGGCAGCGGCAGCGGCGCTGGACACAGAAGCCGACGGCACCGAAGCCGACGACGCCGCCGACGCCGACGCCGAGGCCGCCGCGATCGCCCGCAGCGGCGGTGCCGAGCTCGTCCAGCTGCGTCTCCAGGACTCTTCACGACGCCCCACCTCACCCAAGGTGCAGCCGCAGGACCCGCCTCGCGACGACGCGCCGTTCTTCGCCTACGCCCTGCTCGAGGACGCCGTCCGCACCGTCCGATCGGAGCAGTGGGTCGCGACGCCCAGCCCGAAGGCGTGCCAGTTCTGCCAGTTCGCCCGGGTGTGTCCGGCGAAGCCCGAGGGCTCGTCGGTCCTCGACGCCGTCGCGCCGACCGGGTTCACCGCGGAGGAGCAGGCCTCGTGACCGCAACCGCCGAGGCGACCGCGACCGCCGTCGAGCTCCCGCAGCTCATCCACGACGCCGACCACCTCCGTACGGTCCTCGGCATCCCGTTCTCCGCCGAGCAGATGGCGGCGATCCAGGCGCCGACCGACCGGCCGAGCGCGATCATCGCCGGCGCCGGTTCGGGCAAGACGACGGTGATGGCCGCACGGGTGGTCTGGCTCGTCGGCCACGACGGAGTGCTGCCGGGCGCGATCCTCGGCCTCACGTTCACCAACAAGGCTGCCTCCGAGCTCGCGCACCGCGTCCGTCAGGCGTTGGAGACGCTGGCGCGTGAGGCGGGGATGCCCGACCTGCTCGAGCGGTACGGCACGCCGACCGTGTCCACCTACCACGCCTACGCCGGCACGCTCATCACCGAGTACGGTCTGCTGCGCGGCTTCGAGCCCGACCTGCGGGTGACGACCGACGCCTCGAGGTTCCAGCGTGCGTTCCGCGCCATTGCCTCGTACCCCGGCTCCCTCACGCACGCGAGCACGTCCTTGCCGACCGTCATCGGGGAGGTGCTGGCTCTCGACGGTCAGATGGCCGAGCACCTCGTGACGCCCGACGAGGTGCGGGCGTTCGACGCCGAGATGCGTGTCGACGTCGAGCGAGCAACGGCCGAGATGAAGCCGGTCAAGCTCCACGGCGAGCTCGTCGAGGTCACACGGCGCCGCGACGAGCTGGTGACGCTCGTCGAGCGCTACCGTGCCGCGAAGTCCGAGGACGGGGTCGTCGACTTCTCCGACCAGATGGAGCGCGGGGCCCGCCTGGCGCTCGAGTGCGACGAGGTGTCGCGGTCGCAGCGGGAGCGGTTCTCGGTCGTTCTCCTCGACGAGTACCAAGACACCTCCGTCGCCCAGCGCGACATGCTTCGTGGGCTGTTCTCAGGCGGGAGCGGCGACGGCCTCGGACACTGCGTGACCGCCGTGGGCGACCCGTGCCAGGGCATCTACGGCTGGCGCGGTGCAGCGGCGAGCAACCTCACGGCGTTCCTGGACGACTTTCCGGCCGATCCTGACCGGCGCGGTGCGAGCCGTGACGACGACGCGACCCGGGGCAGCCTCTTCCACCTGCTGGTCAACCGCCGCAGCCGGGCCGAGATCCTCGAGGTCGCCAACCGGGTGGCCGCTCCGTACTACCAGGCGACCGAGGTCGTACGCCCGCTGGTGGCGGCCGACGGCACGGACGGCGGGACGGTCCGTGCCGCGTTGCACGAGTCGGTGGCCGACGAGGTCGACTGGATCGTCGACCAGGTCGCCGGAGCCCATGGCGACGGCGCGACTCCGTGGTCGGAGATCGCCGTCCTCGTTCGCACCAAGACCGAGGTCCCCACGCTGGTCGCCGCGCTGCGCGCCGAGGGCGTCCCGGTGGAGGTCGTCGGGCTCTCTGGCCTGCTCGCGCAGCCGGAGGTGTCCGATGTCGTGTCGGTGCTGCGGGTGCTCTCCGACCAGACGGCCAACGCCGCCCTGCTCCGGCTCCTCACCGGCCCACGGTGGAGGATCGGCCCGCGCGACCTCGCACTCCTGGGCCGCCGCGCCAAGCAGCTCGTCGGGGCGATGCGCGAGGCGCCCAGCGCGTCGCTCGAGGAAGAGCTCGAGCGCTCGGTCCGCGGCACCGACCCGACCGAGATCGTGTCCCTCGCCGATGCGGTCGACAGTCCGGACGACGAAGGGCACCGCCTCCCGTACTCCGACGAGGCGCGCGTCCGCTTCGCCGAGGTCTCGCGCCTCCTGCGAGGGCTTCGTCGCCGTTCGAGCGGCTCGCCCGCCGACACCGCGCGGCTCGCGGTGGCGGCTCTCGGCATCGACGTCGAGCTCGCCGCGACGCCCGGCACGGCGGCGCGGGTCGCTCAGGACAACGTCTCCCGGCTGCTCGACGTCGTCGCCGACGTCGTGGCGACCGACCCGTCGGCCGGACTGTCGGCGGTGCTGGCCTACCTCGACGCCGAGGAGGACTACAACGGCGGCCTCGAGGTGGCGTCGCCGAGCGACTCCGACTCGGTCAAGCTCCTGACGGTCCACACGGCCAAGGGCCTGGAGTGGGACGTCGTCCTCGTGCCGTTCCTCACCGCCGACGTGTTCCCCTCGACCCGGTCGCGACCGGCCTGGACGAAGAGCGCATCCGCGCTTCCGCACGACCTCCGCGGCGACGGCGCCGAGCTCCCGGTGGTCGAGGAGCTGAGCAACGCCGGTCACAAGGAGTTCCAGGCGGCGATGAAGGCCGACGCGGCGATGGAGGAGGTCCGGCTCGCCTACGTCGCGTTCACGCGCGCCCGCCGCCTGCTGATCGCGAGCGGCCATCGGTGGAGCCGGACCCGCAAGGACCCGTCCGAGCCGAGCGCCTACCTCGAGACGGTGGCGACCTGGCTGCGCAGCCGTGGCTCCGACGCCGAGCTGTGGGTCCCCGAGCCCGAGCACGATGCCGACAACCCGTTGCGGGGTCGTGCCGACGCCGTCGTCTGGCCGGTGGAGCCGCCCGAGGACGAGCTCGTACGCCGCCGCGAGGCCGCCGCGCTCGTCCGGGCGTACGCGGCGGACCCGCCGTCCGATCCGCAGCCGATGCTCATCGAGGTCGGCGACGCGGAGTCGCCGGAGGAGTCCGCGCAGCTCGCCAGGCTCGCCGAGATCGACGAGGAGGTCGAAAGACTCCTGACCGAGGCGCGCCGCACGCAGAGCGAGACGCTGGAGGTGCCGTTGCCGCCGAACCTGTCGACCACCTCCCTGATGGCGATGCGCAAGGATCCGGCAGCCTTCGCCCGCAGCCTCGCCAGGCCGCTCCCGCGTCCCCCCGCGCCCGCCGCACGGTTCGGCACGCGGTTCCACGCCTGGATCGAGGCGCACTTCGGCCAGCAGACCCTGATCGGTGACGACGAGCTCCCCGGGCTGCGTGGGCACGAGATCGCCGACGAGGTCGAGCTGGCCGAGCTGATCCGCGCGTTCGAGTCGGGTCCGATGGGCGACCGCACCCCGTACGCGATCGAGGAGCCGTTCACCCTGCGGCTCGGCGGTCAGCTGGTCAGCGGACGCATCGACGCGGTCTACCGGTCGGGCGACGAGTTCGAGATCGTCGACTGGAAGACGAACCGCCGGCCCGACGCCGATCCGCTGCAGCTGGCCGTCTACCGCCTGGCGTGGGCCGAGAAGCACGGTGTCCCGCTGGAGCGGGTGAAGGCGACGTTCCACTACGTGCGGCTGGGCACCTCTGTGACGCCGCCCGACCTGCCCGACCGCGCTGCGCTCGAGCGCCTCGTGCAGCCGATCGACGGGGGCGTAGGCTCGCCGCGTGGCTGAGGGATTCACGTTCGCGGACGGCGCATACAACCGGCACTCCGAGCGGCGTGTGGACGACGCCTTCATGGACAGGCTGTGGACGGATCCGGCGACAAGGGTGCTCCTGGTCGGCGGTGAGCACGTCTCGGCCGATGCCGACGGGCTCGTCTGGCACAGCCCCGACGACGTCCCCGCTGGCGACCGGCTCTACCTCGGCACGGTCGACGGAGCGGAGCACGCCGCCGTCCTGCTCGACAAGGTGCCTGACCCGGCGCGCGCGCTGCGGGTCGCCGCGCACGAGCTGTCGACGGCACAGGCCCGCCTGGGTGTCCACGCGGTCGGCGTCGCCCAGTGGCACCGGACCCACCCGCGCTGCTCGCGCTGCGGAGCGCCGACCGCCGTGGCCGAGGGCGGACACGTACGCCGCTGCCCGGAGTGCGGCGCAGTGCACTTCCCCCGTACGGACCCCGCGGTGATCATGCTCATCACCGACGACGACGATCGGGCCCTCCTCGGACGCCGTCCCGACTGGCCCGAGGGCAGGTTCTCGACGCTGGCGGGGTTCGTCGAGCCGGGGGAGTCGCTCGAGGACGCGGTGCGCCGAGAGACTCTGGAGGAGACGGCCGTCGAGGTCGGCGAGGTGTCGTACGCCGCGAGCCAGCCGTGGCCGTTCCCGTCGAGCCTGATGCTCGGGTTCTTCGGCAAGGCACGTACGACCGAGGTCACCGTCGACGGCACCGAGACCGCCGACGCGCGGTGGTTCAGCCGTGAGGACGTCCGCCGGATGACGACGTCGGGCGAGCTGGCGCTGCCGGGGTCGGTGTCGATCTCGCGCTGGCTGATCGAGCGCTGGTACGGCGCCCCGCTCGCCGGCTCCTGGCGCTGACCTTCAGGCGCCTGAGACGCCTCAGACGTTGAGCGCGGCGAGCTGGGCCTTGACCTGAGCGACCGACGGGTTCGTCAGCGCGGAGCCGTCCGCGAAGACGAGCGTCGGCACGGTCTGGTTGCCACCGTTGGCGCGCTCGACGACGAACGCGGCGTCCTCGTCCTGCTCGATGTCGACCTCGGCGAACGCGATGCCCTCACGGTCGAGCTGACTCTTGAGGCGCTTGCAGTATCCACACCAAGGTGTCGAGTACATCGTGAACGTGGCCGACATTCGTGTCCTTCTCTCCAACTACGCTGGGTGGCGGAACGGTCGCCGCCGTACGAGACAACGCTGTGCGGCGGCCAGCCTATTCCGACGATCGGGTGCAGCCCAGCGCGCCCGGCCACAGACCCCCGAGGAGATCCGTGCCGTCCGCCGACACCTTGCTCGACGCCCTCGATCCCGAGCAGCGAGAGGTCGCCCTGGCGCTGCGCGGCCCGGTCTGCGTCATCGCGGGCGCCGGGACCGGCAAGACGCGCGCGATCACGCACCGCATCGCGTACGGCGCGGCGACCGGGGTCTACAAGCCGACCGAGGTGCTGGCGGTGACCTTCACCGCACGGGCTGCGGGCGAGATGCGTGGGCGGCTGCGTCAGCTCGGCGCCGACGGGGTCCAGGCGCGCACCTTCCACGCCGCCGCCCTGCGGCAGCTCGGCTACTTCTGGCCCAAGCTGTACGGCACGGGGCTGCCCGAGCTGATCGCGTCCAAGATCCCGCTGGTGGCCGAGGCAGCGAAGCGCTGTCGCGTCCAGACCGACTCGGCGCTGCTGCGAGACCTCGCGGCCGAGATCGAGTGGGCGAAGGTCTCCAACGTCCGCCCCGACGACTACCCCAAGCTGGCGCCCGACGCCCACCGCGGCCTCGACGCGGTCGACGACGCGACGGTGTCGCGCGTCATGGCCGCCTACGAGGAGGTCAAGCGCGATCGCGGCCGAATGGACATGGAGGACGTGCTGCTCTGCACGGTCTCGATGCTCGCCGAGCACGAGCGGGTGAGCGCTGAGATCCGCCGGCAGTACAGGTGGCTCGTCGTCGACGAGTACCAAGACGTCAATCCCCTGCAGGCCGCGCTCCTCGACCAGTGGCTCGGCGGGCGCCACGACATCTGCGTGGTGGGCGATCCGCAGCAGACCATCTACTCGTTCGCCGGCGCCTCGCCCAAGCACCTGCGCGAGTTCTCCAAGCACCACCCCGGCGCGCAGCGCATCGAGCTCGTCCGCAACTACCGCTCAACCCCGCAGGTCGTTGCCGCCGCCAACGCGGTGTTCGCACGGGCGGGCCGCGACGGCGTGGTCCTCCGCGCGCAGCGCGACGCCGGGGTCGGGGTCACCTACACCCCGCACCCCGACGAGGTTGCCGAGGCCGAGTCGGTCGCCGCCCAGATCCTCCAGCTCCGGGCGGGCGGCACCCACCTGCGTGACGTCGCCATCCTCTTCCGGACCAACGCCCAGTCCGAGGCGTACGAGGAAGCGCTGGCCGCGCGCAACCTCCCGTACGTCCTGCGCGGTGTCGAGCGCTTCTTCGACCGGCCTGAGGTCCGCCAGGCGGTGACCCTGCTGCGTGGCCAGGCGCGCAGCGGTGATGCGGGGGAGGACGGGCTGGTCCCCGACGTCCGCACCGTCCTGGCGTCCATGGGCTACACCGAGACCGCGCCGACCACCGCAGGAGCCCAGCGCGACCGGTGGGAGTCGCTGCACGCCGTCGTCTCGATGGCCACCGACCTGCAGGCGGCGCAGCCCGACGCCGACCTTGCGGCGCTCGTCGACGACCTCGACCGCCGCGCCAAGCACGCGCACGCCCCGATCGCCGAGGGCGTCACGCTCACGACGCTGCACGCCGCGAAGGGTCTCGAGTGGGAGGCTGTCTTCCTCGTCGGCATGCAGGAGGGCACGGTCCCGATCACGTACGCGACCGACGACACGGCGGTCGAGGAGGAGCGGCGTCTCTTCTACGTCGGCGTCACCCGCGCTCGCGACCGGCTCGAGATCTCGTGGTCGCTCGCACGCACCCCGGGAGGCCGCGGCAACCGCCGTCCGACCCGGTTCCTCGACGGTCTGCGCCCGGCCGACGAGCAGATGTCGTCAGGCGCGTCACGGAGCCGCCGGACGCGCAAGGAACGCTCGATCGCCCGGTGTCGCACCTGCGACACCGTCCTGACGACGGGGGCAGAGCGCAAGCTGGGTCGCTGTCTCGACTGTCCGTCCAACTACGACGAGGAGCTGTTCGAGCGCCTCCGCGGATGGCGCAGCGAGCAGGCGACCGCCCAGAAGGTCCCCGCCTACGTGGTGTTCACCGACGCCACGCTCACCGCCATCGCAGAGGCGAAGCCGCAGGAGCCGACCGACCTTCTCAAGGTGCCGGGGGTCGGACGCACCAAGCTCGAGAAGTACGGCGCCGAGGTTCTCGCGCTGTGCGGGTCGGCCTGATCGGGCTTGAAAAATATTTCGCAAACATGGCGTTAATTGGTTTGCGCCTTGTCGCAGGGGCAGCGTAGGGTTTTGATTCGTCAGCCCCGGAACGAACTGAGAGAGGAGCGTACGCGTGATGGATATGACAGCGATCAACATCAACGGCGTGGGTGTCTGTGGCACCTATGTCGTCACGTCGCGTACGCGAGCCCTCGGGTGGTTTATGCCTGCCGCCGACCTCACGTCGCCGACCGCCATGAAGCACAAGTCCCCGGGATCTGCCCGCCGGAGTCCTGATTCGACCTAACGGTTGATCAGACGCCACTCAGGCCGCGGAACCCACACCCGGGATCCGCGGCCTTTCTGTCGTTTATCGGCAGGTCGCGTTGCCCCACCACCAGCAACCGCCTCTCTCATGACCAGGAGAAACCATGACGACCGCCGTGCTCGAGCACTCGGTGCAGCACACGACGATCCCGTGCCACGCCAACGATCCCGAGCTCTGGTTCGCCGAGACGCCCGCAGGCGTCGAGGACGCAAAAGCACTCTGCCTCGAGTGCCCGATCCGACGCGAGTGCCTGGCGGGCGCTCTCGAGCGGGGGGAGCCGTGGGGCGTGTGGGGTGGCGAGCTCTTCCTCAAGGGCACCGTCATCCCCCGCAAGCGCCCGCGGGGCCGTCCGCGCAAGGACGCCGTCGCCTGACGGAGTCACAGACATGCTGAAGGAGCTCCACGATGTTCGATCGCCTCGTACGCGCTGCGTACGGCGCGCGCATCCGGCTCGCCCGGATGCTCTAGCCCCACCCGAGAAACGGGCGGCCCCCGCGCACGCGGGGTGCCGCCCGTTCTGCTTCTCGCCCAGGGCTGTTTGCCGCCTGAGCGACCGTCAGTCGGCGAAGCCGGGCAGGCTCTCCTCGAGGATCCCGCGGAACGGCGCGGTGGCGCCGAGCTGGCTGAGGATGGCGAGGCCACCGCTCCAGACACGGTGGATGAGCAGGTACGAGGGAGGCAGGTTGATCTTCATCGCAGTGCCGAGGCCCTCGCGCGCCGGACGTGAGATGCGCAGCGCCTGCTCACGCATCCAGTCGCGGTCGAACGTGAAGAGGTCGTGGCGAGCCGGCTCGACGAAGGGCTCGAGGTAGGAGCGGATGATCTCCTCGTCGATCCGGACACCGGGCTTGAGGAAGCCCTCCGTGCGCAGGCCGTCGACGACGGTCCCGTAGTCGTCGTCGACCGCCGCGCGCAGGAGCCGCCCGATCACCGGTGGGAGTCCGCCCGGGACGCGGGCGACCGCGCCGAAGTCGACGACGCCGAGCCGCCCGTCGCCGATCACCCGATAGTTGCCGGGGTGCGGGTCGGCGTGGAGCATGCCGGCGCGGGTGGGTCCGGCGAACAGGAACCGGGCGAACAGCTCGCCGTAGTGGTCGCGCTCGCTGGGTAGGCCGTCGGTGATCACCTGGGCGAGGGAACCCTTGGACTCCATCCACGTCGTGATGAGGATCGTCTCGGTGTGGGTCACGACGTCGGGGACCACGATCTGCGGGTCGTCGGCGAACGCCGCCGCGAACTCGCGCTGCGCCTGAGCCTCCAGGCCGTAGTCGAGCTCCTCGCGGACGCGTTCGGCCAGTTCCTCGGCCAACGGCTTGACGTCGATCGACGGGAAGGCGATCGCGAACAGCCGGCTCAGCCGCCCGATCTGACGCAGGTCGCTGCGCATCGCTCCGGCCGCGCCCGGGTACTGCACCTTGACCGCGACCTCGCGGCCGTCGTACCAGCGTCCTCGGTGGACCTGGCCGATCGACGCCGCGGCGGCGGGCAGCTCGTCGAGCTCGATCAGCTGCTCCCGCCACCGCGGGCCGAGCTCGCCGGCGAAGATCCGGTGCACCGTCGACGTGGGCATCGGCGGGGCGTCGTCCTGCAGCCGGGTGAAGGCGTTGCGGTACGGCTCGACGAGCTCGGGCGGCATGGCCGCCTCGTACACGCTCATGGCCTGACCGAACTTCATGGCGCCGCCCTTGAGCTCTCCGAGGACGGCGAAGATCTGCTCGGCGGTGCGGATCTGCACCTCGGTCAGGACGGCGTTGGCGGGCGCCCCGACGAGCCGGCGGCCCATGCCGAGGGTCGTACGGCCGGCGAACCCGATCGGCAGCGACGCGAGCTTGGCCGCGCGCGCGATGGACCGCTGGGGGACACCGGAATCGCGGTTGCCCTTGCGGGGCTGATCGCCACCGGTGCCGGCGCGGTCGTCGGACATGCTGCCGCCGTCGCTCATGCCGTCATTCTGACACCTCGGGCAACCCGGACACGGCGGTCGAACCCCGAGCCGACCGAGAGGATCTGGCAGGGGCAGTCCGGCTGGAGCGCCACGGGGGAGGGCGGGCTCGTACGCCGGTCGTCGCCGAGGATGACCACAGCGCCGTCGACGTCGGTCGGCCGCCCGTCGCAGTAGGCGAGGACGGTGGCGGCCAGCTCGACCGCCATCGCGTGGCCGCTGAGCGCGTCGAACGCGTGCGGGTGCGAGAGCGGAGCCTGGGCGATGGGCCGCGAGAGCTGTTCGAGAAGCACGGGCCACGCCGGGTCGTAGCCAGCCCGGTCCACGTCGTCGCAGCGGACGCAGGGCGTCAGCCCGGGGCGTACGAGGGGGCCGAGGCGCAGGTGGTGGGCCTCCTGCACGACCGGGAGGTGGGGGATGCCGGCGCCGGTCAGGACGTCGAGCGCCTCCCGTGGGCCCGGCCCGGCAGAGATCACGACCACCAGCGCGGGCAGGTCGACGGGGCCGAGCGTCGCGGACACGCCCGCGTCGGTGAGGACTCGCCGGAGGCGGTGGGCGAGCTGCTCGGTGTGGGGTTCGCAGGTGATCTCGACCGGCGCGGAGGCCCGGGTCGCGAGGCGCGCGCTGACCTCCGTACGGGTGATGCCGCCGATCGCGAGTGCACGTGCTTCGCCGATCAGCGCGTCGCCGCGGACGTCGTCCCACCACTCCGCGTCGACCACCGCCCCGGCCCGCACGAGCGCGTCGGCGGCCTGGACGAGCTCGTCGACCGGCACGCCCGACGTCGCCGCGATGGTGAAGAGGTCTCGGGTGCCGTCGGCCGAGCGGAGCACCTCGGAGACCCCTGAGCTGTCGGTCACGACGACCGCCGAGCCGGGGACGGTGCCGACCTGCAGAGCATGGGCGCTACGGCGCACGACCGTGCTGCCGGGGCGGAGCAAGGGCTTCATCCGGGGTGCTCCTCGGGCATGGTGGGCGAGGGGGTCGGTCCACCCTGCCCGAGGAACGGAGTGCGGAGGGACGCCGTCCACAGGTGGGTCGACGATCCACAGACTCCGCACGAGGTGGTCCCGGCCAGGCCAGCCGCCTGCCTTCCCCTTGCCGACGCCCAGCCCGGCCAGGACCCGATCTCACGCCACGCTAGGTCGACCTCGTGAGGTCGGCAATCCCAAGTCGCGTGTCGTTGTCCACGCCTGTGGACAACCCTGGGGAAACCCTGTGGGAACCGCCGAGGAAGGCTGTGGAGATCGTGTGGCGACCGGTGCACAACGGGGGGACGTCGTGAGCGGTCGCAGCTTCTGCACAGCCTGTGACCTGCCAGAACGCCCTGGATCACCTGTGGACACAGAAAATTCGTCCCCGCGGCAGGCGTACCGTGGCGTCATGGCCTCCCCCCTCGACCGGACGTCGGGTCCCACGACCGCCTCGCCCCAGGTGGAGATCCGCCGCAGCGCCCGCAGACGCAAGTCTGTCCAGGCGTACCGCGACGGAGACCGCATCGTCATCCTCATGCCGGCCGGCTTCTCGCGTGCCGAGGAGAAGCGCTGGGTCGAGACGATGGTGGCCAAGATCGAGAAGCGCGAGCGCCGTACGCGGCTCGACGACACCGACCTCCACGCCCGAGCCGACGCGCTCAGCGCGGAGTTCCTCGACGGTGCCGCTGACGCGGCGAGCGTGCGGTGGGTCGACAACCAGAAGCGACGCTGGGGGTCGTGCACGCCCGAGGACCGCACCATCCGCCTGTCGAGCCGGCTGCGCGACCTGCCCGACTGGGTGATCGACTACGTCCTCCTCCACGAGCTCGTCCACCTCCTCGTGCCGCACCACGGGCCCGAGTTCTGGGCGTACGTCGAGCGCTACCCGCGCACGGAGCGTGCCCGCGGCTTCCTCGAAGGCGTCGCCGCGGGCGCCGCGTGGAAGACGGACGAGGACTGGGAGGGCTGAGCCCGACTGAAGGCTGTCCCATTGGTGGGCTGAGCCCGACTGGAGGGAGGTGCCGGAGATCTGACCAGATCCCGTCAGGTTCTGCCGACGCGGTTCTGGCGACCTGGGGTGAAGATGGGCCCATCAGATGTGCCCGCCCCCGGAGGAGCCCCATGACTGCGCAGCACAACCCAGAGCCGCAGCTCGAGCCCGGTGCGGCCTCGCCGTCGCACCCGCTTCGACGCCGCACCGTCATCACCGGATCCGCCGCCGCTGCGGCGCTGGCCGCCGCCGGCTACGCGGCACCCGCGTCCGCCCACGGCAAGGGCCACGGCCACGGTCACGGTCACGGCGGTCGTGGCACCACGACCTTCACCGTCCTCGGCACGACCGACCTGCACGGCAACGTCTTCAACTGGGACTACTTCAAGAACGCCGAATACACCGACTCGGCCTCGAACGACATCGGCCTCGCCAAGATCTCGACGCTCGTCGACGCGATGCGCGAGGGCCACACCTCTCCGTGTCCGCTGCTCATTGACGCCGGAGACACGCTCCAGGGCACCTCACTCGCGTACTACTACGCCAAGATCGAGCCGATCGGCCGCAAGGTCGTGCACCCGATGGCCCGCGCGATGAACGCGATCGGCTACGACGCCGCCGCGCTCGGCAACCATGAGTTCAACTACGGCATCCCGCTGCTCCGCACGTTCGAGCGGCAGTGCGACTTCCCGCTGCTCGGCGCCAACGCTCAGGACGCGGTGACCGGTCTGCCGGTGTTCCCGCCGTTCGTCATCAAGAAGGTGCGGGTCGGGCGCGAGACGATCCGCGTCGGCATCCTCGGGCTCACCAACCCGGGCATCGCGATCTGGGACAAGGCCAACGTCGAGGGCAAGATGGTGTTCCCGGGCCTCGTCGAGGTGGCCAAGCACTGGGTCCCCAAGATGCGCCGCGCGGGTGCGGACGTGGTGATCGTCTCCGCGCACTCCGGTGCCGACACGTCTTCCTCGTACGGCGACGCCCTCCCGTACCCGGAGAACTCCTCGAGCCTGGTCGCCGAGGAGGTGCCCGGCATCGACGCGATCCTGGTCGGCCACGCGCACGTCGAGATCGGACAGCGGATCGTCAAGAACAAGGCGACCGGCAAGGACGTCATCCTGACCGAGCCGCTGCGGTGGGGCATGCGGCTGTCGGCGATCGACGTCACGGTCAAGCGCAAGCGGCGCGGGTCGGGCTATGAGGTCGTCGGCGTCACCTCGCAGGTGCTCAACGCCAACACGGTGGCCGAGGACCCGGAGATCGTGAAGATGCTGACGGCCGACCACGAGAAGGTCGTCACCTACGTCAACTCGGTGATCGGCACGTCGCTCACGGCCATGTCGGCGGCGACGGCGCCGTGGGAGGACACCGCGGCGATCGACTTCATCAACTACGTGCAGGCCGACGCGGTCAAGAAGGCGATCGCCGGCACGCCCGAGGCCGATCTCCCGATGCTGAGCATCGCGGCCCCGTTCAACCGTGCGGCGGCGATCCCCGCGGGTGAGGTCTCCGTACGCGACGTGGCGGGGCTCTACATCTACGACAACACGCTGCTCGGCATCGTGTTCACCGGGGCGGAGGTCAAGGCGTACCTCGAGTTCTCGGCCCGCTACTTCAAGCCGGTCTCGGGCACCGGGCCGTTCCCGTCGAGCCAGGTCACCAACGCCGTGACCGACACCGCGCCGAACGGCACGCCGGACTACAACTACGACATCATGGGCGGCCTCGACGCCGCGTTGACCTACGACATCGACCTCGCGCAGCCGGTCGGTTCGCGCGTGGTCGGGCTCGCGTACGGCGGGGCACCGGTGGCTGCGGACCAGCGGTTCGTGATCGCGATCAACAACTACCGCCAGTCCGGTGGCGGCAACTTCCCGGGCGTCAAGACCGCGCCGGTCGTCTACAACGCGCAGGTGGAGATCCGGCAGCTGCTGATCGACTGGGTCACGGAGGTCGGCACCATCGATCCGGCGCTGTTCGCGTCGCTCGACTGGCGCCTCGTCCACGCGGGGTCACCGATCACCGTCACCGCGTAGCCCCGCACGCGTCTCCGGCCGCCGCGCCTGCCCCTCACGCCCCCCCGTTTGGGGTGCTCACACCTCAAGCGCGGCGATCGCACCGAAGATATGGGGTGCGATCGCGCCCCATCGGGTGTGAACACCTCAAACGGGGAGCGGACGTGGCGGCGAAGCGGGGCGGAAGCGGCGTGGCGGCGGGGCGGCGCGGAACGGCAGCGTCAGGCCAGGGCGAGGCGCGACTGCGCGGCGGCGACCAGCGCGCGTACGGAGTCGTCCGTGTCCGGGAGCGCATCCACGTCGAACCAGGCGAGGTCGAGCGACTCGTCACTGATCGCGGGTACGGCGCCGGTCGCGGCGACGGCCAGCATCTGGACGTCGAGGTGCTGGGCGTCGTCGCGTCCGCCGCAGACGAGGCTGTGGCGGTCGAGGCGCAGCGGCTCCGGGTCGACGTCGAGCCCCGCGATGCCGGACTCCTCGGTGGCTTCGCGCAGCGCCGCCCCGCGCACGGTGACGTCACCGTCCTCGCAGTGCCCGCCGGTCTGGAGCCATCGCTGGAGCTTGCGGTGGAGCGTCAGCAGCACCTGCGAGCCGTCTGCCGACACGATGAGTGCGCTCGCCGTCAGGTGGTGCGGCAGGCAGGTGCGTTGGAGCGCGTCGGGCCGGTCGCGCAGGTGCGCCAGGTAGTCCTCGCGCAGCGCGTCCTGCTCGGCGTCGGGCGCGGCCCAGCCGGACAGGACGGCGTACGCGTCGGAGTGCAGGCTCAACGGTCGGAGCCGGGGCGGCCTTCGCCCTCGCCGCCAGCACCCTCGTCGCCAGCACCCTCGTCGCCGTCGCCAGACCCGTCGGCCGGAGCGTTGCCGTCCGTCTTGTCGGCATCAGGCGTCCCGCCGTCGAGCAGGTCCGCGAGCGCGGCGTCGAAGTCGGCGTCGCTGGTGCTCTGCGCCACGTCGTCGTCGCCGTACGCGAAGCCGAGCGGGTCGTCGAGGTCAGCAGGCGTCGGCATCAGGTCGGGGTGCGACCAGACGGCGTCACGTGCCTCGGCCCCACGGCGGTCGCGCAGCGCCGCCCACAGGGCCGCGGCGTCGCGGAGTCGGCGGGGACGCAGCTCGAGACCGACGAGCGCCGCGAACGTCTGCTCGGCCGGACCGCCGGCTGCACGGCGTCGCCGCATCGCCTCGCGGAGCGCCGGGGCGCTCGGCATCCGGCCGTCGGTGGCCTGCGTGACGACGTCGTCGACCCAGCCCTCGACGAACGCGAGGAGCGCCTCGAGCCGGGTCAGCACCGCCTGCTGCTGCGGGGTGCGCTCGGGCTCGAAGAGGCCACCCTGGAGCGCCTCTTGGGCGGCTTCGAGGTTGGTGGGGTCGAGGCCGCGCATCTTCTCCTCGATCGAGGAGACGTCGATCGTCGTGCCGCGGCCGAACTCCTCGATCGTCGCGAGCATCCGACCGCGCAGCCACGGGGCGTGGGCGAAGAGCCGCTGGTGCGCGCACTCGCGCAGCGCGGCGTACAGGAAGACGTCGGTGTCGGTCTGGTCGAGGCCCTCGCCGAACGCGCGGACGTTCGCCGGGAGGAGTGCGGAGACGCCGGCCGGCCCGAGGGGGAGACCGACGTCGGTGGTGGAGAGGACCTCGGTCGCCAGCGTGCCGATCGCCTGACCGACCTGGCTGCCGAACATCGCGCCGCCGGCCTGGTTGAGGATGCCGACGAGGGGCCCGGCCATCGCCTTGGCCTCCTCGGGGAGCGCGTTGCCCATCGCCGCGACGACGTGCTCCGCGATCGGCTCGACCATGGCGCGCCAGGTCGGCATCGTCGACTCGACCCACTGCGAGCGGCTCCACGCGACGGAGCGCGTGGACGCGGCGGGGATGTCGGTCGCGGTGTCGAGCCAGACCTCGGCGAGACGCATCGCATCGTCGACGGCGGACGACTCGGTGCTCAGCGGAGACGGGTCGGGCGACGCGACGACCGTACGGCGTGCCACGTCGGTCGCGAGGTCCCAGTTCACGGCGCCCTCGTGGGGCGCGAACATGCGCTGCATCTGCTGCATGAGGAGGTTCATGTCGGGCATCTGCCCGCCTCCGCCTCCGAACATCTCGCCGAACCCGCCGAACAGTCCCTCCATCGGGGTCCCGGCGAACGGGTTGCTGCCGGCCGGGGTGTCGCCGCCGCCCTGGGAAGGACCGGGGACCTTGCCGAACCCGATGCCGTGATCGGGCGTGCGGTCGTCGCCGCTCGGCTTCCCCTCCGGGTCGTCGGGAAGGTCGTCGGGCTGGCGGTCCGCGTCGTCAGGCATGTCTCCAACGTACCCGCGAGGCCCGCGGCACCCTAGGCTTGTTCGCCATGAGCGATGTACTCCGGTTGATCGACGTGCGGGACGAGCCTCTCGACATCTCCGAGGTGTACGACGCGGTGGCCGACGACGCCGCCGGAGCGGTCGTGCTCTTCGTCGGCGCTGTCCGTGACCACGACTCCGGCAAGGAGGTCGACGGCCTCGAGTACTCGGCGCACGCGCGGGTCCTCCCGGTCCTGCAGGCGCTGGCCACCGAGGTGTCGGCCGGGACGCCCGTACGAGGGGTCGCGGTGGTGCACCGGGTCGGTGACCTCGACGTCGGTGAGCTGGCAGTCGTGGCTGCGGTGTCCGCCCCGCACCGGCCGGAGGCGTTCGAGGTGTGCCGCGCGCTCATCGAGCGGCTGAAGGCCGAGGTCCCGATCTGGAAGCACCAGCTGTTCGACGACGGCACCGACGAGTGGGTCGGCACCCCGTAGGGGCGCGCCTGGGGCGGCCGTGCGGCCCGGGTGCCTAGACTGAGCGGGTGAAGATCCTGCTGTGGCTGGCGGTGCCGCTCGCCGTGACGGCGCTCGCGATGGTGTGGGCAGCGTGGTACGCCCGCCGCGGCGCCGACGAGTCAGCGCGCGGCGGCGCCCGCCCCGGCCGTACGTGGGGTCCCGGCGACCCGGCGTACGCGCGGTTCAGCGACGCCGTACGCCGCCCGCTGCCCGAGGCGGTCCACGCACGGCAGGCTCCCCAGCGCGCCAGCGGTGTCGTCGTACGCCGTTCGGGGCCGGTGAACGGGAAGCGATGACTCGACGTACTTCCACCCTGGCTGCGGCCGGGCTGCTGGTCGTGAGCCTGTTCGCGGTGGCCATGCTGCTGCCCGTCCCGTACGTCACGATGCGCCCGGGCCCGACGGTCGACGCGCTCGGCGACTACGACGACAAGCCGGTGCTCGAGATCGAGGGCGCCAAGACGTACCCGACCGAGGGCGAGATCCGTCTGACCACGGTCTCGGTGACCCGTGCCGACTCGCGCGTGAGCCTGCCGCAGGCGGTCATGGCGTACGTGAACCCCAAGGAGGCCGTCGTCCCGCGCGACCTCGTCTATCCCGAGGGTCAGACGGCCGAGGAGTCGAAGCAGGAGAACGCGGTCCAGATGCAGTCGTCGCAGCTGACCTCCGAGGCAGCGGCGCTCACGGAGGCCGGCTACGAGGTCGAGTCGGTCGTCACGGTCGCGTCGGTGGCCAAGGACGGACCGTCCGCGGGCGTGCTCGAGGTCGGTGACGTCCTCGTGAGCGTGGACGGGAAGAAGGTCACCGGGACGGAGCAGGCCGTGTCGCTCGTCTCGTCCCAGGAGCCCGGATCGGTCATCACGGTCGAGATCCGACGCGACGACAAGCCGAAGACCGTCGAGGTGACGTCCGAGAAGTCGCCCGACGACCCGACGAAGGCACGCATCGGCGTGAGCCTCGGCTCCGACGTCGAGCTGCCGTTCACGATCACCAACAACCTCGGCGCGTCGATCGGCGGCCCGAGCGCCGGCCTGGTCTTCGCGCTGTCGCTCTACGACATGCTCACCCCGGGCGCGCTCACCGACGGCGAGACGATCGCCGGCACCGGGTCGATCGATGCCGCCGGCACGGTCGGTCCGATCGGTGGCATCCAGCAGAAGCTCGCCGGCGCTGCCGACGCGGACGCGACCGTGTTCATGGTCCCCGACGGCAACTGCGAAGAGGCGGCGGCCTCGGACGACTTCGGCATGCGACTCGTACGGGTCGCCACGCTGGACGACGCCATCAATGCGCTCGAGAAGCTCTCCGACGATCCGAAGGCCGAGGTGCCGACATGCAGCTGACACCCACGAACCCCCTCCGCGAGACCGCGCTCGAGATCGCGGAGGTCGCGCAGTCCTCCGGCTGGGACGTGCCGCCGCGCCTGTACGCGCTCGTGCGCACGGCGTCGCTGATCGCCGACGAGCCGGCGCTCGCCCGCGAGCTGGGGGTCGGCCCCGACGAGGCCGACGACTCGTACACCGCGGTGGAGCAGGACGAGCTCCCCATGGAGCGGTCGTTCGAGGACTTCGTGTCCGAGATCGTGTGGCCGCCGCAGGTCGACGGTACGGCGGTGGTGCTGGAGCGCCTGATGCTTCCGCCGGAGGCCGAGGGCGCCCTCCCGGAGGACGACTCGGTGGTCGACTTCGCCGCCGAGCACCCCGACCGCCAGGAGGTGCGGCTGACGGTCGCCGTCACCCGTGACGGACAGGCGCACTGCATCGTCGAGGCACGCGGGAGCGATTCACTCGCCGAGGGCCCGGATCTCGTTCCGGGACTCGTGACGATGCTTCGGCAGACTCTTGTGGAGTGACCTGGCACACTGGCATCCCGGAACGCAGCCGTGCGCGAGCACACCCAATGAAGGAGACTCGTGAGCGAAGGATCCGCCGCCGCCCGACCTCAGCCTGACGTAGGCCGGCAAGGACGACGTGTCCTCATCCCCACCATCATCACGTTGGTCGCGCTGCTGTTCCTGGGCGCGATCTTCACCGGTGTGTGGACGGACAGGCTGTGGTTCCGCTCGGTCGACTACGCCAGCGTGTTCTCCACGATGCTCAGCACGCGGGTGCTGCTGTTCGTCGTGTTCGGTGTGCTGTTCGCCGCCGTCGTGCTGCTCAACGTGTGGCTCGCGTACCGCGCGCGTCCCAGGACGCCGGCGATGGCCCGTCCCAACGACCCGGTCGTCCGCTACCGCGACGCGATCCACCCGCTCCGCAAGCCGGCGATGGCTGCGCTCGGCGTGGTGCTCCTGCTCTTCGCCGGATCGTCGGCGGCCGGGCAGTGGCGCACATACCTGATGTGGCGCAACGGCACCTCGTTCGGCAACGACGACCCGACGTTCGGCCGCGACATCTCGTTCTTCGTCTTCGACTACCCGTGGCTGCGGTTCCTGACCGCGTACGGGTTCGCGCTGCTGATCGTGTCCGTGCTCGCCGTGGCGTTCGTCTACTACGTGTACGGCGGCATCTCGCTGTCGGGCAAGAACCGCCGCATATCGCGCGCGACCCAGACGCACCTGTCGATCCTCATCGGCCTGATCATGCTGCTGAAGGCCTTCGCGTACTGGTTGGACCGCTTCGGGTTCTCGGTCGACAGCGGCAGCCTGCTCACCGGCATCTCCTACACCGACGCCAACGCGCGCATCCCGAGCAAGAACATCCTGCTCGCCGTCTCCCTGCTGTGCGCGCTCCTGTTCTTCGCGAACGCGATCTGGCAGAACTGGCTCCTCCCCGGCATCAGCCTCGCGCTGCTCGTCCTCACCTCGGTGCTGATCGGCGGCATCTGGCCCGCGATCATGCAGTCGTTCCAGGTGAACCCGGACGAGCCGGACCGCGAGGAGCCCTACATCGCGAAGAACATCGAGGCGACGCGCGACGCGTACGGCATCGCCGACGTCGAGGTGCGCGACTACAACGCCAAGACGACGCTGACGCCCGAGCAGCTGACCGAGTCGGCGGAGTCGCGTGTCAGCACGCGCCTGCTCGACCCGACGCTGGTCTCGCCCGCGTTCGAGCAGCTGCAGCAGGTCCGTGGCTACTACAACGTCCCGCCGACGCTCGACGTCGACCGCTACGCCATCGAGGGCAGCGACACCCCGCAGGACATCGTCATCGCCGCCCGCGAGCTCGACCTCTCCGGTCTGCCGGACAACCAGCGCAACTGGGCCAACGACCACACCGTCTACACCCACGGCTACGGCGTGATCGCCGCGCAGGGCAACCAGCGCGACAGCCAGGGCGAGCCCGTCTGGGTCGAGCGCGACATCCCGCCGGTGGGCGAGCTCAAGCTCGACAAGCAGCCGCGCATCTACTTCGGCGAGGGCTCCCCGTCGTACTCGATCGTCGGTCGCCCGGACGGCGCCGAGCCGATCGAGGTCGACATCCCGCGCGGCAACGGCACCACTGAAGAGGACACGGACGATGCCGACGCCGCGGCCGCCGACGCCGACGGCGAGACGGCCACCCAGAACATCTACGACGGTGAGGGTGGCGTCGGCATCGGCAGCATGTTCCGCAAGCTGCTGTACGCCGTGAAGTTCAGCGAGCCCAACATCGTGCTCTCGAACCGTGTCAACGAGAACTCCAAGATCCTGTACGACCGCAACCCGCGCGACCGCGTCTCCAAGGTCGCGCCGTGGCTGACGATCGACGGCGACCCGTACCCCGCGGTCGTCGACGGCCGCGTCGTCTGGATCATCGACGGCTACACCACGTCGTCGAACTACCCGTACTCCGAGAAGGTCTCGCTCGACGAGGCCACCTCCGACACCCTCACCGGCTCCGGAGCGCAGGCGCTGCTCCCGTCGGACCAGGTCAACTACATGCGCAACGCCGTCAAGGCGGTCGTCGACGCGTACGACGGCACGGTCGACCTGTACGAGTGGGACACCGAGGACCCAGTCCTCAAGACCTGGATGAAGGTCTTCCCGGACACGGTCAAGCCGAAGTCCGAGATCTCCGCCGACCTGCTCCAGCACCTGCGCTACCCGGTCGACATGTTCAAGGTGCAGCGCAACATCCTCGGCGCCTACCACGTCACCGAGCCGCAGACCTTCTACGAGGGCGGCGAGCGCTGGAAGATCCCGGAGGACCCGACCGCCAAGGGTGCGCTCCAGCCGCCGTACTACCTCTCGATCCAGCGTCCCGGTGAGGAAGAGCCGCGGTTCTCGCTGACGAGCGTGTACCTCCCGAACAACCGCCAGAACCTGGCCTCGTTCGTGTCGGTGAACTCGGAGGCGAGCGACGCCGAGAACTACGGCAAGCTACAAGTCCTGCAGCTGGGCTCTGCCACCACGGTGGACGGCCCGAACCAGGTCGCCAACAAGTTCGAGGCCGACAGTCGCGTCTCGCAGGCTTTGCTGCCGTTCAAGTCGGCCGAGACCAAGGTGCTGTTCGGCAACCTGCTGACGCTGCCTGTCGGCGAGGGACTGCTGTACGTCCAACCGGTCTACATCAGACGTAGCGCGACCGAGGGCTCCTATCCGGTGCTCCAGTTCGTCATCGCGTCGTTCGGCGAGGGCATCGGCTTCGGCACAGACCTCGACGAGGCGTTGCGGGTCGCGCTCGGCATCGAGGGTGCGCCGGCGCCAGATCCTGAAGAGGGCGGCACCGGCGGTGACGGTGACGGCGGTGCCACACCGACCCCGGCGCCGACGCCGCAGAGCGTGGAGCAGCTCCTCGAGCAGGCGGACGCCGCGTACGACGCCGCCCAGAAGGCGCTCGAGGCCGGCGATCTCGGCGAGTACCAGGCGCAGGTCAACGAGATGGCGCGCATCCTCGACCGTGTCAAGGGCCAGGTCGGCCAACCGACGGCAACACCCACGCCCTAGCGGCGGTCTTGAGACGCGCTCGTCTCTCGCCCTCCTCGACCGACGGGAGTGCCGCTGGTCGAGGCGCGAAGCGATTCGAGACGGGTCTCGAGACGGGCTCGTTCCTCGCCCTCCTCGACCAGCGAGGGTGGGTCGCTGGTCGAGGCGTGAAGCCCTTCGAGACGCCCTCGCAAGCTCGGGCTCCTCAGGACAAGCGATCGAGACCACTCGGCGACGCCTACGCCCACTGAGCGACGTCTATCCGCGTCGCTCAGTGGGCGTGAGTGTCGCTGTGTCCGTTTCAATCCGCCTCAGGCGGGTGTCGGCGTCCGCGTCACCAGCGATCCCGCGCGGCGCGAGTCGAGCGGGGACGGGCGACGGTGCAGCCGTGCACCGAGCAGCGCCTGCGCGCGCTCGGCGTGGCCCGCACTGACGAGGCAGAACAGCAGCGTCTCCTCGACGATCTCGCGCTGAGCGGCAGACCCGCCGACCTTCGCGAGCACGGGCACGGTGTCCTCGAGAAGCGTCGCGGCATCGTCCCACCGACGCTCGGCGGCGGCGAGCAGCGCGTCGCACACGGTCGCGACGACCGAACGCATCGTGGCGTCGTCCGACCGGCGGCAGTGCTGCGCGAGCGCGGCGAGCCGCGAAGGCTGCTCGGAAGCGGCCAGCGCGATCGCCGCGTGGAGCGCGACGAACGGTGTCTCCGGCCGATCCACCATCGCCGGGTCGACGGCGTCGAGGACGCTGGCGATCGGTGGCGGCGCCGTCTCGCCGTCGAACGCGCCGCCGGCAGCACCGGGTACGCCACGGCTGACGGCCGCATCCCAGTCCGACGTGGTCAGGCGCCAGCGCCACAGCAGCGACGCCGAGTCGATGAGCGCGCGGACGCCAGTGACGGTCGGCGGGGCCAGCTGCGAGTAGTACCGACGGCGTACGGCCTCCGTGTCCCCGAGCGCGAGCTCGTGCAGCGCCGCGTGCCAGGAGAAGTGTGCGCGGTGGCTGGCCGACCGGCCGCTCTCGGTGACCCAGTGGTCGAGCCAGACGCGGCCTCCCTCGTGCTGGCCCGTCTCGTACATGACGTGGGTCTGCGCGTGCACGGCGTGGCCCGACGACGGCTCGCACGACAGCGCACTCTCGGCGAGCAGCCCCGCCTCCTCGAAGCGATTCTGATCCTGACGGGTGAACGCCAGCAGCGAGATGTACCACCAGTGGTCGCCGTACGCGGGTGCGAGTCCTTCGACGAGGTCCCACGCCTCCTGCTGGACGTCGGTGACGCCGGAGAAGGCGATCGTCGGCACCGCAGCGGAGACCGCCAGGATGTCTCGCGGGTGTCCGGCGATGTGGTTCATCAATGCGCGAGCGCCCTGGTGCCGTACGTCCTTGACGCGTTGAGCGACCACGTCGACGAGGCTGCGCTCGCGCTCGTCGCCGCGCTTGAGCACCGCCTGCAAGGCGGCTTCGAGCGAGGCCTGGACGTCGGCGTCGGCACCCGCCTCGTGACCGAGGAGCGCGAGGGTCGCGTGACCGAGAGCGAAGTCCGGGTCGAGCGCGACGGCCTCGCGCAGCGGGACCTCGACGTCGTCCTGGAGCCGCATGAGCCGCTCGAGCCCGGCGTTGTACGCGGTCGCCGCCTCGGCCGTGGTCGAGATCGGCAGGCCGAGGGGATCGCGCGGACGTGCCGCCGGGTGGTGGCCGCTGACGATGCGTCCGTCGGCAAGGCGGCGCGGTAGCGGCGCGATCGCGTCGAGCACGGCGGTGGAGAGGGCGAGCGCCTGGCTACGGATCTCGGGAACCGCCGTCGACTCCCAGAGCTCGCCGCGTCGAAGCGCGCCGAGCGTCCACAGCGGAGCATCGGTGCGCCCCTCGGAGTCGACGAGCCGCGCCTGCTCCGTACGGAAACCCATGCCCGCGGTCGACACGACGGCGGTCGACGCGCCGCCACGCGGCCGCAGCAGGTCGTCGAGGAACGGGTCGCCGAGGAGCCTGATGTCGGCCTGTGGACCCGTACAATTCACGACCCAGCCCACGTCGTACGAGGTGCTGCCCTCATCGCTTCTGCCGCCGACCCGCACCCGCAGCCCGCCGGTCGGCAACGGCTCGGCGTCGACCACCGATCCCGCCGACAGCACGAGGCGCCCCGCGTCGCGAAGCCCGTCGACGAGAGTGGCGCTGGACGGAGGCATGCGGTGGCGGAGGACGTTCCAGGCGCCCGCGTCGGAAGCGAGGAACGCGGCGCGGTCCTCCTCGCTGAGCCGTCCCCAGAGCGCGCTGACCTGGAACCGCAGCCCATCGACCGCCGGACGCCAGTCACCGCTGTCGCGCTCCACCGTCTCGAGGTGCCGGCGGACCTGCGCGCGGATGTCGCTCAGCGACGTGCCCCACTCCGACACGTCCGGGATCGCCGCAAGCTTGAGCGCCGGCACGTGCGCACGGGGGAGGCGCCCGTGGCGGGATATCGCGTGGACGACACGGTCGGACCGGTTGGCCTGGTCGGTGAGGGAGAGCGTGACGTCGACCATCGTGAGGCCCGTGCCGACGAGGAGGACGTCGCCGGGCCCTGAGCGGTCGCGGCGTACGACGTCGAGCGCACCGGCTGCCCACGGGTCGGGTACGAAGAACGCGGAGCTGCGCAGCGACTCGGGTGCCCAGGCGTGGCCGGCGGCCGGGAGGCCGGTCGCGACCACGACGGCGTCGGCCTCGAGCTCGCGACCGTCGCTGGTCGCGACGACGGCGCCCGAACCCGTACGGCGCAGGCTGACCGCGCGCGCTCGTACGTGGTGCAGGGAGGCGAACTCGCCGGGCGGACCCTGATAGGTCTCGGTCAGCGTCTCGTCGAGGTAGCGCGCGTACTGGCGGCGCCGAGCGAACGTCGCAGGGTCTCCGCCGTCGATCTCCTCGCGTGTCCGCCAGCCGACGAAGTGCGCCGGGTCCTCGGGCAGCGCGCTCATGCCGGCTGCGGGGACGTTGAGGAGGTGCTGGTCGTCGAGCGTGCCGAAGGACGTGCCGCGTCCCCACCGGTCGGCGGGATCGACGAGCACGACGTCGATGCCGGTGGAACGTCGGCCGGCGGTGCGCGCGAGGTGCAGGGCGACGAGCGTGCCGGCGGCGCCTGCTCCCACGATCACGATCGATGGTCGGGTGCTGCGGGTGGTCGCCACGGCGTTCTCCTCGGCGGAGCGGGAATGGACTCGGGTAAGTGTAGTGACCAAGTCTAGTTTCACGAAGGAGAAGTCACACACCCGGTCGGGAATCGCCAGCGTGTCGCGGGCCGAGCGGGGAGGTGCAACGATGGCGCTCGTCGTCTGACGCGCGGACGGCGGGGAGGCAGGCGCTCGTGGCGGACCAACCAGGCACCCTTCAGATCGCTCCGCTCGCGCAGTCGCGCGACTTCTGGCGCCTCATCCGCGACGCCGTCGTCTTCGGCGTCGTGCTGGCCTTCGGCGGACTCGCGTTCCTGTTCGTCGTGGAGAACGGCAACTTCTGGGGGGACCCGACCACCAACGAGTGGTGGGGCGGCCACTGGTGGTGGGTCGCGGTGACCGTCGCGACCGGGCTGGTCGTCGGGCTCATCCGGCACTTCCTGCACATGCCCGAGCACCCTCCGGGCCTCATCGACGAGCTCGAGGACGAGCACGTCGAGCCGAGAAGCGTGCCGGGGACGGTCGCAGTGTCGGCGGTGTCGCTCGTCGGCGGCGCCAGCCTCGGTCCGGAGGCGGCGCTCGGCTCGATGGGCGGCGGTCTCGGCACCCTGGTCGGCCAGCGGCGTACCGATCCGGACATGCAGAAGGCGACAACGCTCACCGGCATCTCGGGTGCGTACGGCGGTCTGCTCGCGTCACCGATCGTCGCGACGCTGCTCGTGCTCGAGCTGGCCAAGCCGCACCGTCGCCGGTTCACCCACATCGTGTTCGGGTCGCTCGTGTCGTCGACGGTGGCGTTCGCGATCTTCTACCCGATCGCGGGGACGACGTTCCTCGGCCTCTACGACGTGCCTTCGTACGACTTCAAGGACTGGCACCTGCTCGGCGGCGTCGTGCTCGGTCTCGCTGCGGCGGTGGCGGCCCTCGTCCTGGCAGTCATCACGGGTGTCGTCCGCAAGCTGGTCGCCCCGCTCGAGGGGAAGACCGTGCTGCGCCCGGTGGTCGGCGGGCTGGTGTTCGGAGTGGTGGCAGTCGTGCTCCCGCTGACGCTGTTCACCGGGAGCGACCAGCTCGAGACGGTGATCAAGTCAGGCTCGAGCCTCGGCGCAGGCTTCCTCCTCGTGGTCGTGCTGGCGAAGATGATCACGTTCGCTGTCTGCATGGAGACGGGGTTCATCGGCGGGCCGTTCTTCCCGATGCTGTTCATGGGCGGGACGTATGGCTACGCGATCCACCTGCTGGTGCCGGACGTGCCCGTGGCACTCGCGTTCAGCTGTGGTTTTGCGGCACTGCCCGGCGCGATCGTCGCCGCTCCGTTCACGCTCGTGATGCTGGCGGCGCTCATGATGGACCTCGGCGCGGTCGAGACCGTGCCGATCGCGCTCGCGGTGCTCACGTCGTACATCACGGTGACGGGATCGGGCGTGCTGGTCGCGATGGCGAACCGCAAGGCCCACCGCGTGCCCGCCGACGCGGGCTGAGTCGGCTCACTCCGCTGCGTCCGTTGGGGTACCCCAACGGACGCGCACCGACCCGACCTCCCCGCTGGGGTCAGTGCGGACCTGATGGGATACCCGAACGAAGCCGCTCGTCCGAAGCGAAGCCGCTCAGCCGGCGAAGCGGCGCAGCCGTGACGCGCTCGCCAGCACGACGAGCGAGCTTGCCGCAAGCGCCAACGCGGCGCCCATCGGCGGGAGCAGGCCGACAGCGGCGGCGACCATGGCGACCCCGGTGTACGCGAAGGCGGCGCGTGTTGTCGAGCGCACCGTGCCGTCGATCGTCCGGGCGAGCGTGAGCGCGGTGACGGCTTCGGTGACGTCGCCCTCCGTGAGGGTCACGACCGACGTCTCCGACCCGTCCGCACCGGCGCTCAGGGCCAGCTCGGCGTCGGTCAGCACGGCGACCGTAGCACCGGCGTCCCGCAGGTCCGACACGAGCGCAGCCGTGCTCGTCGGGCCAGCTTCGGCGACGAACCGGTCGATGCCCACCTGCTCGGCGATGTCCTTGGCGGTCAGGGGGTCCGTCGCCATGACGAGGACCGGATCGACCCCGATCCGGCGGAGGTCGTCGTTGGCCGCCTTCGCCGTCGGGCGTACGGCGTCGACGACGGTGATCGTGCCGAGAGGTCGCCCGTCGACCTCGACCCCGACCGTCGTGCCGACACGGTCGGTGACGTCGATGCCCATCCAGTCGGGGCGGCCGACACGCACGGGATGGCGATCGACCGACCCCGTGATGCCGAGCCCCGGAAGCGCTTCGACGTCGGAGAGCCGGCCGCGCGTGGAGAGCTTCGCGATCGCCTTGCCGACCGGGTGGCTCGACGCATGCTCGAGCGCACCGGCGAACCAGCGGAGATTGCGTTCGTGATCGGAGACGAACGGGTCGACCGACGCGACGCGCATGCCGGACGCGACGGTGCTCAGGCCGTTGAGCACGACGACGTCGACGCGTCGGCTCGCGGTCAACGTCGCGACGTCGTCGATCACCACGCCGAGTGCATCGCCGCGGCGCGTGCCGTACCGGTAGACCGCAGGAAGGGCGAGGCCCACAGCGCCAGGGCACGCCGCGACCGTCACGGCGACACCTGCCGCGAGCGCGCGCGCCGGACGCGCGTCGATCGCGAGCCACACGCCCGCCGTGGCGATGGCGATCACGAGGGCGGTCGGCACCATCCAGGTGGGCACCGGCGTCTGCCCGGCCTCTGCCTCTCGGCGGATCCCCCGACATGCGAGGACGACGACGCCGACGACGGCGGCCACACCGAGGTCGGGCGCGGGACCGTTCGTGAGGAGGGCGCCGATGGACCACGCGCACGAGGCTGCGACCGCGACGAGCGAGAGGGTCGTGAGGGCAAGCCGGCGATGGCGCAGCTCGCTCAGTGCCTCCGTACGGAGCGTCCAGAGGCACGCCAGCGAGACGGCGCTCCCGGTCGCGACCACGACCTCACGCCACGAGGGGAACCGGACGACCGGAGTCGAGCAGACCACCACGATGCCGATCGCGAGCGCGGCGATCATCCCGAGCGCCATCCGCCCCGCCGGGGATGCGTGCGGGCGGTGCGCAGTCGCAGGCGTACGCCCGTCGCTGGGCGCGCGTGCATCGGTCGAGGCTGTCGTCACGACGGCTCCTCGTTGAGGTAGCGCTCGAAGTCGCTCTGGTCGCCGGCGACCCACAACGGGACGCTGGCCTTGAGCACCAGGGTCAGCTGGACGACGAACTCCGGGTCGTGCAGCGCCTCGCCGAACAGCTCGTTGATGCGCTTCCAGCGGTAGCGCACCGTCTGCGCGTGCACTCCCAGGCGTGCCGCGATCGCGGGAGCGCTGTCACGGGTCTGCAACCAGTCGAGGAGGGTCTCGGAGAGGATCTCTCGAGAGTTGGGGGTCTCGGCGAAGAGGGGGACGAGGAGCTCCTGCGCCAGCTGACGGCGTAGCGCGGGCTCGGAGTGCAGCCACAGCAGCGTGCGGTAGTCGACGCATTCGATGACGTCGTCAGCGGAGATGATGCCCTTGTCGGCGAGCTCGAGCGCACGGAGTGTCCACCGCCGTGCGTCGCCGACGTCGCTGGTCGCGACCTTCCAGCTCGCCGCGATCCTGATCGTGGGCGCGACATCGCGCAGCTGTCCGACGACGGCATCACGATCGTCGGCGGAGCAGAGGTACGTCGCTGGACCGGGCGAGAGGCGGACGAGCACATCGATGCCGGAGTCGACGAGCTCCGGCATCTCCCGCCCGCCCGAAGCGTCGGCGCTGAGGACGACAAGTCGCGAGGGAATCGCCCAAGCGGCGTTCATCGCGAGGGCGTCGATCTCGTCCTGCCCGGCGTCGTCGAAGAAGGCTTCGATCAACCGTCGACGTGCCGCTCCGACGTCGCTGTCCTGCGCGCGCCGGGCCGCATCGTAACCCGTTGTGACCTGGTTGCTGAGATGGTCGAGGTACCCGAAGACGTCGTCGCCGATCTTGCCGAGCACATCCGCTGACAGGTCGTGCGTCGACGCGATGGTGCGGAGCTCCGTCCACGCTTCCCGTCCGGCGACCTGGAGGGCCTCGCGGATCGCGGTGAGGTCGTGGCCGTCGGCTGCCTCGGCGTGGCCCATCCGTCGGAAGAGATCGTCGACTCGGGCGCCGGTCGAGGACGGCTTGCCGAGCACCATGTCGAGGAAGTGGCTGATCGCGCCCGTCGCGGCGGTGGTGATGAGCTTGTGACGTCGGCCGGATGCCGATCCTGCGAAGGCGGGGACCTCGCGCTGGATCTTGCTGGAGATCCGCTCGACCAGACCGTCGAGGGTCGGCTTGACGAGGTTGACGATGCCGGGAGGGATCTCGTCCGGCGAGCGCATGTGGTCGGTCCCAGCCTCGATCATGCCGGGGTCCTCGTGATGGCTTGATGGTGATCCATGGCTGGGCCGCCCCTCCTGCGGTGTGCCGTGCATCACATTTCCTATCACAGAGAAACGACGTTACGGTCCCGCAGGGCGCCGAAAGGAGGGAGGGTATCCGGCTGCCCTGCGGGGCGTAGGACAAGCAAATCAGCGCATTCTCGAGGTGTGCCAGTCGATGCGCGCGATTGGGGCAGGACTCGGACGGATATCCATCGGTGCCCCTTCACAGCCACAGTCCTTCGGATCGCTATCCCACCGCAGCTGGTCCGGACACAGGTCGGGGGTGGCGCGAGCGTCGCTCGTGCCACCCCCGGGTCGGGCTTGGTGGTGGGTCAGGGGTTGGTGGCGGAGATGAACTTGGCGTTGGAGACGGCGAGGGTCATGTTGCCGTCGCCGGGGACGAGCTGGTTGATGATGAGGGTGTTGAGCAGGCAGTGCTCGAAGTCGCCGATGGTGAAGGATCCGGCGAGGTTGCCGCCGTTGGCGATGTTAAAGCTCTCGCCGGCAGGAGTGTTGGCCGACAGCGTCACCGGGTCCTTGGTGCGGCAGTTCGACCCGACGAACGAGGGGATGCCGCCGATGAGGACGTTGGAGAGCCGGATGTAGTACGAGGCGGTGGACTCGACGCGGGCGATGTTGCCGTCACGGATGATCCGACCGCTCAGCGGCGCGGCCTCTTCGAAGTTGACCTGTGCCTTGATCGGGAGGAATCCGAGGATGTGGAACTTGGTGTCGGCGGGGGAGATCGGCATGTGGCCGGTGAAGGTGCCGTCGGCGCCCTGGATGGCGAGCTGCATCTTGGTGGGCTTGATCCACAGGTCGGAGTCGGTGGAGTGGATGTGGGTCCAGCCGTTGGCGTCGTACTCGTAGTTGAGCGTGACTGCCTGGGCAGGCACCGCGGTGAGGAGGGTGAGCGCGACAGCCGACGCCGCAACAGCAAGGGCACGAAGCTTCTTCATTGGTGGGCTCCCAAACGTGTGTTGAGATCTGCGCATGCAGCGGACGCTGCATGCGCTGAGCCCACCAGAAGAGTGATGAAGCTCGCAGCGATCACCGCCGTCCGGGAGACAATCCCGGATGAATCAACGATCACGAGGCTGAGCGGAGTCCATGCCTCGGATAGTCGTCCGAGGTCGCGACACAGGTCGGGGGTGGCGCGAGCATCGCTCGTGCCACCCCCGGGTCGGGCTTGGTGGTGGGTCAGGGGTTGGTGGCAGAGATGAACTTGGCGTTGGAGACGGCGAGGGTCATGTTGCCGTCGCCGGGGACGAGCTGGTTGATGATGAGGGTGTTGAGCAGGCAGTGCTCGAAGTCGCCGATGGTGAAGGATCCGGCGAGGTTGCCGCCGGTCGCGATGTTGAAGATCTCGCCGGCCGGCGTGCTGACGTTCAGCGTCACCGGATCCTTGGTGCGGCAGTTCGACCCGACGGGCGAAGGGATGCCGCCGATGAGGACGTTGGAGAGCCGGATGTAGTACGAGGCGGTGGACTCGACGCGGGCGATGTTGCCCACGCGGATGACTCCGCCGTCCAACGGGGCAGCTTCTTCGAAGTTGACCTGTGCCTTGATCGGGAGGAACCCGAGGACCTCGAACTTGGTGTCGGCGGGGGAGATCGGCATGTGGCCGGTGAAGGTGCCGTCGGCGCCCTGGATGGCGAGCTGCATCTTGGTGGGCTTGATCCACAGGTCGGAGTCGGTGGAGTGGATGTGGGTCCAGCCGTTGGCGTCGTACTCGTAGTTGAGGGTGACGGCGTTGGCGGGTACGGCGGTGAGGAGGGTGAGAGCGGCGGCTGCGGCCGCCACGGCAAGGGCACGAAGCTTCTTCATGGGGGGATCCTCTGCGTTGGGGTGTGGACGTGGGATGGATGGATCGACAAGGGCGGATGCGGAACAGCCGTCCGCATCCGCCCGTGGTCACCCTGACCGAGAGATCAGGTGATGTTGACCGCGCCGCCGGCGGTGGTCACGAGGTAGTCGCCGTCGAAGGTTGCCGGGTCTCCGTTCGCGACGAGCCCAAGGCAGGTCGTGCCGTTCAGGAGGGTGACGGTGAGTCCGGTCGAGTTGTTGATGGACAGGACCTGGGTTGTCTCGCTGAACGACGCAGCGACGGAGCCGGTCACCTGGAAGTCGCACGTGGTTCCGCCGACCTGGTCGGTCACGCGCGCATTGATTCCGGTGATGGTTCCAGTCCACACCGTCGGACCATTGGGGTCGTTGGCGAGGTTGAGGTTCCAGTTGCCAGCACCCTTCGTCACGCCCATCGGCAGACCGCCGGGGCCGGTGCACCCGGTGAAACCGATGGACGTGATCGCGGCGACCGGGTTGTTCACCGCTGCGCCGGTGGTGACCGCCCCGGAGCCATTGGACGAGGTGCAGGACATGGGGAGAAGCGGCACGGTGAAGCTGAGTGCGCCGGTGGACGCGAAGGTTGCGGCGCCACTGCCGTACCCGCCGCCGACCTTGACGTCCCACGGGGCGTTGGCGTGGGCGGTGCCGGCGGCTCCGCCGACGAGTGCGATGGCGCTGGCCGCGATTGCCGCGGTGCGGATGAGCTTCTTCACGGGACATCCTCCTGTGACTGGGTGCAGCGGGGTCGCTGCGGTGGTGGAACCGACTCCACCAGAGCACGACGTGATCCACATCACCCACAGGGCGAATTGGTTCCACATCTGGATGAATCCACCGCATCGGTCCCGTCGACACTGCAGGATTCGGATTTTCATCTGAACCAGCGATCAGACATTCGTCCGAGTTGCCGCCCGGATTGACCGCATGCGTTGAGGGAGGCGGCGTCTCCATGCGAGCGTGGCTCCATGAACTTGAGTGTCGGCGGCCGTGTGCGCCGTGTGGTCGGCCTGATGGCGGTCGTCTGCCCGCTCCTTCTCGGCGGCGTGGCCAGCGCCGAACCCGATGCTGAGTTTCCGAATGTGCCTGCAACAAGGTTTGAAGGCTTGAGGGGCGGCGGGGGAACAGCCCTCGCCTACGTCGCCCCCGCACAGCAGTGGGTGAGGGCGACGAAGATCCCGATGGCTGCAGATATCGTCACCATCACCACGCCGCCGGACGTCTTGTGCCGTGAGTACTTCGACGACGCGGACTGTGTGCCGGCGCCGGGCGCGTTTCAGCGCATCATCGCTGACGCTCTCGCCTACCCGACCAACCACGCCAAGCCGATCGAGAAGACGACGTTCTTCGATTTCCCGGAGATTCCGGTGAGGACTGTCGGTTTCGGCTCGGTCCCGGTGACGGCGACCGCACAAATTCGCTTGCAGGCAAACGACGAAGGATTGCCGGTCGGTCTATACGCGGTCACCATCATCGACCGGTATCTGTCTGGCACTGGGCCCTGCCCGAAGGAATGCGGCCACGGGGTTAACTCTTACGACCACGTCCACGACACACCGGTCTCCGGCACCGTGGACGTTCGACTTCGGGACGTGAAAATCGACGGCCGCCAGGTCGAGGTTGGAGACCGTTGCTGGGCCCGAGGGGCGCACCTGGAGGCTCGTGGAATTGGTTACTTCGGTCCTAAGGTGGGGCAGGAGAATTACCCCGACGTGCCAAACGTCCCGATCGGGGGCTACTACGCCGCGATAGGTGGCGAGCTCAACGGGACGTTGGACGTTCCACGATTCAGCGGATGTGGAGCAGGTAGAGAAGACCTGAGCCCCATGATCTCCGCTCTCGCGTCGGGCAAGGGCTTCCCGCTCAAGATGTTCCAGTCGTCGATGACGGGGCGCGCGTGTCCCCGCGATGAGGCAACGTGCATCTATCCAAAGCCGTATCCGTCTCCCCCGCGAGACTGATCTGCCGTACGAACTGTGAGCCGAGCCGACCTGGGTCCGTACGGACCCAGGTCGGGTCACGTTACGACGCAGGCCGGTTGCGAGGTTGGCGGCGTGGTAAGTGGCGGTGGCTGTGAGCGGGTCGCCGTTGGCGATGAGGCCGACGCAACCGCCCGTCATGTTGCTCACCGTGGGACCCGCTGGTGATGGTTCCGTTCCAGACGGTGGGTCCGCCGCCGGTGATGGACAGGTTCCAGCCCGCTAGGGTTGCGGTCATCGGCAGACCACCGATCCAGCTGCAGCCGGTGAAGCCGATGCTGGCGTGCGGGTTGGCGACGGATGCGCCGACCTTGAGCGACCCCGTGCCGATGGACGAGCTGCAGCCCATGCCGACCAGCGGGACGTTGAATCCGATCGCCCTGACCGAGGTGAACTTCACGCTCGCAGGGATGAGACGCTTCGCGGACTACCCGAGCCCCGCCTAGGCTTCGGATGTTCACATGAGTCGTCGGGGGATCGCCGAGGGCCCGGGTGATTTCACCCGGGCCCTCATGATGGTCAGAGACGGGTCAGCGTTTGCGGATCTTGACTTTGATCGTCTTGGTGGCCTTGTTGATGGTGCTGGATCCGAGGTATCGGATGGTGAGCTTGGTCTTGCCGGCCTTCTTGAGCTTCTTGAGGGTGACGACAGCGGTGCCGTTGCTCTTGAGGCGGGCGGTGCCGATCTTCTTCTTGCCCTGGTAGACGGCGACGGTGCCGCCTGCGCGGACGCCGGTGGCGCGGACGGTGACGGCGATCTTGGCCTTGGTCTTCTTGGCCACGATCTTCTTGGTCTTGGCTTTGGCGGCGATCGCGGCGTTGGCCTTGGCTACACCGACGCGCACGGTGGTGGCTGAGGGTTTGGTGGTGGTGTTGCCGGCGTAGCGGACGGTCAGGGTGTGGGTGCCAGGGGCGAGGGTCGTCTTGGCGAGGGTGAGGGTCGCGCGGCCCGCGATGGAGTTGCCGCTGGAGAGGCGTCGGGTGCCCTTGTAGAGGTCGACGCGGCCGGTGGCGTTGGACGGTGAGAGGGTCACGCTGACGCGCGGGGTGGTGGTGCCGTAGCGGACGGTTCCTGCGCTCGCACGCAGCGATGAGGCGACCTGCGGGCGGGCGACCGGTGCCGTGGCGGTGGAGGTTGCCTTAGCGGTCTCCGAGCCCTGGGTGGCGGTCTGTTCGATGCTGATCCGCTTGCCGAGCAATGTTGTCGTCAACGAGAGCGTTGCGTTGGTGGCGCCGGGGATCGGGGCTCCGTCGGCGAGCCACTGCGTGGTCGTGGACTCGGGGGTGCCCGAAAAGGTTGCTGGGGTGACGGTGAGGGTGCTGCCGAGGAGCGAGCTGCCGCTGATTCGGGGGGCACGTACCGGTGTCAACGCCCGGTAGAGCACCGTATGCCCGACACTGCTGCTCGCCGCCGCGGCCGGTGACTTTCCGTCGAGGGCGGCGGGTGCGACGAGGAGATTGTCGAGCGGGGGACCCGCCTGCCCCCACAAATAGACGTGGCCCGATTCCGCGACGGCGATGAAGTTTGCGCCCGTCGACGAAGCGTCAACGATCGAGTCCTCGACCAAACCCTCGGGGAGCTCGATTCCGGCCGCGCCATACCCGAAGGCTCCGAGCGGCCATGTGTGCATGCGCCCGTCGTCGGTGCGGACGGCGTTATGCGACCCTCCCGTGAAGAGGATGCGTTCTACGTGACCCTGGATCGAGTCGGGCACGTCGAGTGGACTGGGCAGACCCAGGGGGTCCCCCCAGCCGACGATCGTTCCGTCGGCCTTGAGGGCGAACGCTGCACGCTGGCTGGAAGAGACGTCGACGACGTCGGTGAGTCCGGCGGGTGGGATGTAGGGGCCGGTCCAGAACGCGCCCCAGCCGGTGATGGTGCCGTCGGACTTGAGGGCGTAGGCGATGTTGGTGCCGAGGCTGATGTCGACAACGTCGCGCAGGCCGGCGGGGACGCGGTTGATCAGTGAGGAGGTGGCGCCCCACGCGACGACCGTGCCGTCAGCCTTCAATGCGGCGACGTTGGTTCCATTGCCTGCAATCTGCACCACGTTGCTGAGCCCTGCTGGCATCCCGGTGACGAGGGTGGAGCGCGGGACAGACTGGCTCCAGCCGGCGACCGTCCCGTCAGCCATCACCGCGAACGTGGCCTGTCCGGCCCCTTCGATGCTGACCACAGCTTTCGAGGTGACGGCGGTCGGGATGGGGTCCATGTCGTCGTTGTTCTGCGCCCAAGAGACCACGTGCCCTGCGTCCGACAGCGGCACGTCGCCGTCCGGGTCGGCTTGGGAGGTTGAAGCGAGGGTGAGGGTGGCCGCGGCGAGGGCGGTCACGGTGAGCCCGGCGGTGGCGCGGGTGAGTCTGCTGATCATGCGGGCGTTCCTTCCGAAAGGGGGATGGTGCCGCACCCGGGTCACGGGTGCGGCACCACACGGCGGTAGAGAGACGGGTCAGCGTTTGCGGATCTTGACTTTGATCGTCTTGGTGGCCTTGTTGATGGTGCTGGATCCGAGGTATCGGATGGTGAGCTTGGTCTTGCCGGCCTTCTTGAGCTTCTTGAGGGTGACGACAGCGGTGCCGTTGCTCTTGAGGCGGGCGGTGCCGATCTTCTTCTTGCCCTGGTAGACGGCGACGGTGCCGCCTGCGCGGACGCCGGTGGCGCGGACGGTGACGGCGATCTTGGCCTTGGTCTTCTTGGCCACGATCTTCTTGGTCTTGGCTTTGGCGGCGATCGCGGCGTTGGCCTTGGCTACACCGACGCGCACGGTGGTGGCTGAGGGTTTGGTGGTGGTGTTGCCGGCGTAGCGGACGGTCAGGGTGTGGGTGCCAGGGGCGAGGGTCGTCTTGGCGAGGGTGAGGGTCGCGCGGCCCGCGATGGAGTTGCCGCTGGAGAGGCGTCGGGTGCCCTTGTAGAGGTCGACGCGGCCGGTGGCGTTGGACGGTGAGAGGGTCACGCTGACGCGCGGGGTGGTGGTGCCGTAGCGGACGGTTCCTGCGCTCGCACGCAGCGATGAGGCGACCTGCGGGCGGGCGACCGGTGCCGTGGCGGTGGAGGTTGCCTTAGCGGTCTCCGAGCCCTGGGTGGCGGTCTGTTCGATGCTGATCCGCTTGCCGAGCAATGTTGTCGTCAACGAGAGCGTTGCGTTGGTGGCGCCGGGGATCGGGGCTCCGTCGGCGAGCCACTGCGTGGTCGTGGACTCGGGGGTGCCCGAAAAGGTTGCTGGGGTGACGGTGAGGGTGCTGCCGAGGAGCGAGCTGCCGCTGATGCGGGGGGCACGTGCGGTGGCGAGCGCCTTGTAGAGCACGACATGTGTGCCGTTGGCGCCACTCGCGACAGCGACCGGTGTCTTGCCGTCGAGTGCCGCGGGCGCGGTGAGGAGGTCCTCATACGCGGGACCATCCTGACCCCACAGGTAGACGTGTCCCGATTCCGCGATAGCGATGTGGTTGGCTCCGGTCGACGAGGCATCGACGATTGAATCGTCGCTGAGGCCATCCGGTGGTTGGTTGTTGAAAGCCCCTGCGAGTGGCCAGGTATGCATCTTCCCGTCCGTTGTGCGCAAGGCGTTGGCGTGCCCCCACGTGTACAGGAAGCGATCGACGTGACCTTGGACCTCGGGCGGCACCTCCCGCCACTCGGGAACCATTGGATCCCCCCAAGACACGACGGTGCCATCCGCTTTGAGCGCGAAGGCGATGCGTGCGCTGGCGGAGATATCGACGACGTCAGCGAGGCCCGCGGGCGGGAGGTAGGGACCGGTCCAGAAGGCGCCCCAACCGGTGACGGTGCCGTCGGACTTGAGGGCGTAGGCGATGTTGGTGCCGAGGCTGATGTCGACAACGTCACGCAGGCCGGCGGGGACGCGGTTGATCAGTGAGGAGGTGGCGCCCCACGCGACGACCGTGCCGTCAGCCTTCAATGCGGCGACGTTGGTTCCATTGGCGGCGATCTGCACGACGTTGCTGAGGCCCGCTGGCATCCCAGACACCAGCGTCGACCGCGGGATCGACTGGCTCCAACCGGCAACGGTTCCGTCTGCCATCACTGCGAAGTTGGCGTCGCCCGCCGCCGCGACGCTGACCACGGCCTTGGTGTTCACCACGCTCGGGACTGGCTCCATAGTGCCCAGCCTGGACCAGGCGACGATCTTGCCAGCGTCCTCCAACGGCACAGAGCCGTTGGGGTTCGCCTGTGCGGTCTGAGCGGGGGCGAGGGTGAGGGTGGCCGCGGCGAGGGCGGTCACGGTGAGCCCGGCGGTGGCGCGGGTGAGTCTGCTGATCATGCGGGCGTTCCTTCCGAAAGGGGGATGGTGCCGCACCCGGGTCACGGGTGCGGCACCACACGGCGGTAGAGAGACGGGTCAGCGTTTGCGGATCTTGACCTTGATCGTCTTGGTGGCCTTGTTGATGGTGCTGGATCCGAGGTATCGGATGGTGAGCTTGGTCTTGCCGGCCTTCTTGAGCTTCTTGAGGGTGACGACAGCGGTGCCGTTGCTCTTGAGGCGGGCGGTGCCGATCTTCTTCTTGCCCCTGTAGACGGCGACGGTGCCGCCTGCGCGGACGCCGGTGGCGCGGACGGTGACGGCGATCTTGGCCTTGGTCTTCTTGGCCACGATCTTCTTCGTCTTCACCCTCGTCGCGACCTTCGCGTTCGCCTTGGCGACATTGAGGCGGAGAGCAAACGTCGACGGCGTCGTCGTCGCATCACCGATGTAACGGACGTTGAGGACGTGATGCCCTGGCCCGAGCGCCGTACGCGACAGGACAACGGTGGCGCGCCCAGCCCTGACCGATGCCCGCCCGAGAAGGGCGCTGCCCTTCCGGACCTCGACGGTGCCGGTCGCATTGTGCGGGGCGAGGTTCACCTGAACCTGCGGCGCCGTGCCATAGCGGACGGTGGCAGCCGATGCCGTGAGGCGAGAGGAGACCGTCGCCGGAACAACGGCCGCAGTCTGTCCTGAGGTTGCCGTGACGGCGTCCTCGCCCTTCGTCGCTGTCTGAGAGACGCTGATGCGCTTGCCGACGTGCGCCGTGGTCAGGGCGAGAGTCGTGCCCGTCGCACCGGCGATGGGGACACCGTTCGCCAGCCATTGGGTCGTGACGCCAGGATCAAGGGTGAAGGTGGCGGGCGTTGCCGCGAGTGTCTGGCCCACCTTCGCCGTGCCGGAGATCGTCGGATCGACGAGTGCGTGAAGGGTGGTCACCAGCGCGACGTTGTGGGTTGCGCCAGCAGCGATCGCCGATACGGGCGCACCCTCGAGCGAAGGTGGAACCTCGTTCAGCGCGGGGGCTCCGCCCCACGAGTAGACCTTGCCAGAGGCGGTGAGGGCCGTGATCGAGCCTGTCACATCCACGTCGACGACGGTCTCATCGGCGAGGCCCGCAGGCTGCGGTGCGGACGCAAGAGTGCCGAGCACTGTCACCTTGCCGTCATCTGTCACCAGCGCCGAGCTGATGTTGCCGGCCGCGATCTGAGTGACGTGGCCCTGAACTGCGTCCGGAATCGTGAACGCGGCGGGGAGGGCGCTGTTTCCCCAGCCGACGACATGGCCGTCGGACTGGAGGGCAAGCTGGTGCACGGCTCCAGCCGCGACTTCAGTGACATTGGCGAGGCCATCGGGGATGACATTCGCAGGGGTCGCTGCGCCGCTTCCCCAGGACTTCACAGTGCCGTCGGTCTTCACGGAGAAGGCAAGAGTGCCGCCGACTTCGACGGACTTCGCCGGAGTCGCATCAGCGGGAACGGTGTTGATGCCGCTGAAGTCCGCGCCCCAGGCGACGATGCTGCCGTCTGCCTTCAACGCTGCCGCGTTGCTCGTCCCGACAGCCACGTCGACGACGCCCGACAGGTCTTCAGGCACTACCAGCGGAGCCTGCCCCAGGACCCCCCAGGGTGTCACCGTCCCATCGGCGACCGCCAGGGTGACGTTGTTGCCTGCTGCAACCGCGGTCACCACCTTCCCGTTCAGCGACTCCGGCACGGTGATCGTCTCCGTACCGGTGCCCCACGCCGCGACCTTGCCGGCCTTCTCGGGGGGCACGGCCGCGTTGGAGGCAGGTGGGAGCGCGGCGAACGCACCCGCAACGAGCGCGCTCGCCGCGAGGCCGGCGCCGCCGCGCCGTACGAGGGTTTTCATGGTCGTACTCTCTTTCATCGGGGGATGGGTGTCGTGCATCTTCATCGGGCGGTCTCCGCAGTCCAACCGGGGAGCGCCGTACGCAGGGCGAGGATCAGCTCCAGCCGTGCGGCCGGGTCATCGAGGTCGTCGCCGAAGATCTTGCGGAGCGACTGGGCACGGCTGTGCGCCGTCTGCGGGGCGATGTTGAGGGTGCGGGCGACGGCTGCGACCGACTGGCCGGACTCGAGCCAGAGCAGGAGCATCTCGCCGAGGTGCACGCGTCGCTCCGGGCCAGCGTCGCTGAGTGGACCGAGGTGCTTCTGGACGAGGAGCTCGACGAGGAGACGGTTGCCGCCGACGAGCAGCGGACCCAGAAGGTCCGTGCACGGCACGATCGTGCGCTCGTCGTATGCCACGGACTCGCGCAGGAGGGCCGCGGCGCGGCGGGTGAGGTCGAGCGAGTCGCCGATCCGCTGCAGGCCCGCTGGTGGGCCGAGGACGACCTGGCGCGTGACGTGGTCGCCGAGAGTCGTCGACCATGCCACGGGCACGAGCGCCTCCCGGACATCGTTGCCGGCGAGCACGTTCGGGTCCTGCAGGACCCGGGCCGGCAGAGGATCGATGACGGAGACGATCGCCGTGAACTCTGCCGTCGGGTCGAAGCCGGAGAGCTCGAGCGCATGGTCGAGCCGAGAGCCGCCACCCCGGAAGACGCTGACACGCAGGTCTTCGAGGCCAGGCGCGGGAGCTGAGCGAGTCCGCTGACGATGCTCCCAGCCGCTGTTGAGCTGAGTCTGCAGCTGGGCGAGATAGGCGACGATGCCCTCGCGCAGTCGGATCACGACGTGACCCGAGACCGAGCTGCCCAATGCCATCTGGAGGCCCCGCTGAGCTGCTGCGTGGATGGTGTCGAAGGCTTCGTCGACGCGTTCGAGCGGAGTGTCGGCGTCCGCCAGGCGACCGCCGAGGTCACGCATGCGCACCTCCACCTGCTGAGAGGCGAGAACGCAGGAGCCTTCGGCGTCGACGAAGGCGGTAATGGCCTCCGAGACGATGCTCGTCAGGTTGGAGTCGTCGGGCAGACCGGGCATCGCTGCTCGCACGATCTGTCGTGCGAGCATCGCGAGGCGGTCGCGGGTGATGTTCCGAAGTGCGGGTTCCCGAGAGGGTCGTGTGCCGCGTTCAGGTGCCACGAGTGTCATGCCAGCTCCCTCCACCAGTCGATACACATGCCGGTGCATCCGTCGGTAGGGGGCGACGAGCCGATCAAGCCACAGGGAGTGCCACATCGGCAACCGATCTGGCGATATTGGGTGCCAAGAACCACGGTTCTTGTCATGCGCATGACAAGAACAGGTAACGACTAGGTAACGGCGCTTCGCGTGCAGGACGAGCGACGTAGGGGCGTACTGCGCTGCCGGCCAGCTGCGGCGGCGCGCCCGGGTGATGTCGGTCAAATTGGCCGTGAGTGCAGCGCGAGCAGAGGCTATCTGGGCATCGAGCCTTTGCGTCACACCTCATTCATTTGTCACCTGCGTGACAAGTCAGGGTCACGAAAAGGTTACGAACCGATCATCTCGACCTGACCCTCTACCGCGTGACCCGGGCCACACCTACCTTCATCGCCAGGCACCGGATCGGCTGAGGGGGCGACTCGGTGCCGCCTACTTCGGACGCGCACCCCGGCGCGTACACATGATGGAGGGACCCCCATGGGCGGGACGGTCGAGGTCACCGGCCTCACGAAGAGCTTCGGCAGCCAGAACATCTGGAGCGACGTGACGCTCACGCTGCCCCCCGGGGAGATCACCGCGCTGCTCGGCCCTTCCGGCACCGGCAAGTCGGTGTTCCTCAAGTCGCTCATGGGGCTCATCCAGCCCGAGCACGGCACCTGTCACATCGACGGCGTCGACATGTGCCGGGCCAAGGAGTCGCAGCGGCTCGACCTGCGCAAGAACTTCGGCGTCCTCTTCCAGGACGGCGCGCTGTTCGGCTCGATGAACATCTACGACAACGTCGCCTTCCCGCTGCGCTCGCACACGAAGCTCTCCGAGAAGGAGATCCGGCAGGTCGTGCTCGAGAAGCTCGAGATGGTCGGTCTCGTCGGCCAGGAGCACAAGCTCCCCGGTGAGATGTCGGGCGGCATGCGCAAGCGCGCCGGCCTCGCCCGCTCGCTCGTCACCGACCCGTCGATCATCCTCTGCGACGAGCCCGACTCCGGCCTCGACCCGGTCCGTACGGCGAACCTCGCCCAGCTGCTCCTCGACGTCAACACGCAGACCGACGCGACGATGCTCGTCGTCACGCACAACATCGAGCTCGCGCGCACGCTCCCTGACAACCTCGGCATGCTGTACCGCCGCGAGCTCGTCATGTTCGGCCCGCGCGAGGAGTTCCTGCTCACCGACCACCCCGTCGTCTCGCAGTTCATGAGCGGCGACCCGGACGGGCCGATCGGCATGAGCGAGGAGGTCGACCACAGCACGACGGACGTCTCGTACGAGGAGGAGCCGTCGTACGGCTACCCCAACGGCTCGACGACCACGATGGTGCGCGCCGGTGCGCGTGCGATCGAGGTGCTGCCGCGCCAGCTCGTCCCGACCAACGGTGCGGTCCGCTCCGGCGCCGTACGCCACGGCGGACGCGTCGCGTCCGGCAAGGCCTCCCTGTACGTCGCCGACGACGAGGAGCATCACCTAGCGGCCCCACCGCGACGACCCAACGCTCTGACCCGCGGCCTCAACCAGGTCGGCAGCCTCTTCGCCCTCGGGCTCGACTCCATCCGGGCGACGTTCAGGCGGCCGTTCGCGGGGCGTGAGCTGCTCGACCAGTTCTGGTTCGTCGTGAGCGTGTCCTGGGTGCCGGCGATGCTCGTCGCGATCCCGTTCGGTGCGGTGATCGCGCTCCAGCTCGGGACGCTCACCGTGCAGGTGGGCGCGCAGTCGTTCACCGGTGCGGCGAGCGTGCTCGCGGTGGTGCAGCAGGCGGCCCCGATCGTCACGACGCTGGTGATCGCGGGAGCGGGTGGTGCCGCCATCTGTGCAGATCTCGGGGCGCGCACGATCCGTGACGAGATCGACGCGATGAAGGTCACCGGCGTGTCGCCGATCCAACGGCTCGTAGTGCCACGGGTGCTGGCGTGCATGGGCGCAGCGGTCCTGCTCAACGGACTCGTGTCCGTGGTCGGTGTCCTCGGCGGCTACTTCTTCAACGTCGTCGTGCAGGGCGGCACCCCTGGCGCGTACCTGGCCAGCTTCACCGCGCTCGCCCAGATCACCGACCTGTACGTCGGTGAGGTCAAGGCGCTGATCTTCGGGTTCATCGCCGGCGTGGTTGCGGCGTACCGGGGGCTCAACACGCGGCCCGGGCCGAAGGGTGTGGGGGACTCGGTGAACCAGTCCGTCGTCATCACGTTCCTGCTGCTGTTCTTCGTCAACTTCGTCATCACCACGCTGTATCTGCAGCTGTTCCCGGGGAAGGGGGCGTAGGGCATGGGTCTCGATCGCTTCGCGCCTCGACCAGCGGGGGAAGGGGCGCCTCCATCGGGGGAGGAGGCGCCTCGTCCCGCGAAGAGGGCTCTCGATACGGCGCCTCGACCGGGTCTCGATCGCTTCGCGCCTCGACCAGCGAAGGTGGCGTCGAAGGGCGTGGACCGGTTGGCCGGGATCGGGCAGGACCTGCGCTTCTACGCACAGGTGATCCTCGCGATCCCGATGGCGCTGCGCCGCTATCCGAAGGAGGTCCTCAAGCTGCTGTCCGAGGTCAGCTTCGGCTCCGGCGCCCTCGCGGTCATCGGCGGCACCGTCGGTGTGATGGTCGGCATGAGCCTCTTCGTCGGCACGGTCGTCGGCATGCAGGGCTACGCCGCGCTCGACCAGATCGGCACGGCGACGCTCAACGGCTTCATCTCCGCGTACTTCAACACCCGCGAGATCGCTCCTCTCGTCGCCGCCCTCGCGATGTCGGCCACCGTCGGCGCCGGCTTCACCGCGCAGCTCGGCGCGATGCGGATCAGCGAGGAGATCGACGCCCTCCAGGTGATGGGCATCGGTGCGATCCCGTTCCTGGTGACCACGCGCGTCATCGCCGGGTTCATCGCGATCATCCCGCTCTACGTGATCGGCCTGCTCACGTCGTACGCCGGCGCCCGGATCGTCACCGTCTTCTTCCGAGGGCAGTCAGCGGGCACGTACGACCACTACTTCCACCTGTTCCTCCCGGGGATCGACATCCTTCTGTCGTTCGGGAAGGTGCTGATCTTCAGCGTGCTCATCATCCTCATCCACTGCCGCCTCGGCTACACCGCGAGCGGCGGCCCGGCCGGCGTCGGCACTGCTGTCGGCCGCTCGGTCCGCACCAGTATCGTCACCGTCGCCGTGCTCGACCTCGTGCTGTCGATGGCGATGTGGGGCACCACGACCACGGTGAGGATCGCCGGATGAGGTCCACGCGCGTCCTCGACAGCCTGATCGGTGTCGGCTACCTCCTGGTCGTCGCCGCGTTCCTCGCAGGAGCACTGCTCATGTACAACAAGGCGTTCGCCGACAGCACCGACATCCGGCTCACCACCGGCACGATCGGCAACGCGCTGCAGACGGGCTCCGACGTGAAGCTCGACGGCGTGCCCGTCGGCACGGTCACGACGATCGAGGCCGCCGACGACGGCGCTGTCCTGACCCTCGCGCTCGATCCCGACACCGCCGACCGGCTCCCGCCGACGACGACCGCGCGGCTGCTGCCGAAGACGTTGTTCGGCGAGCGCTACGTCTCGCTCGTCGTCCCGGCGGACGTGCCTGCGAGCGGGCTGTCCGGGGGAGACACCATCCACCAGGACTCGTCGGCCGAGGCCGTCGAGCTCGAGCAGGTCTTCGACGAGCTGCTCCCGGTGCTCCAGTCCATCCAGCCCGACAAGCTCTCGGCGACGCTCGGCGAGCTGTCCACGATGCTGCGCGGCGAGGGGGACGACATCGGTGCGTCGATGTCGGCCTGGGGCGACTACCTGACCAAGATGAACCCGCTCGTGCCGCAGATGGCCGACGACTTCGAGGCGCTCGGCAACGTCGCCATGGAGTACGACGAAGCCGTGCCCGACCTGCTCAACGCGCTCGACACGATGACGACCACGGCCGACACCCTCGTCGACCAGCGCACCGAGCTCGGCGAGGTGTACGCCAACGTGATCGCCGGCGCCGACACCTCCACCGGCTGGCTCGAGGACAACCAGGACACGATCGTCGTCCTCTCGGAGGAGAGCCGGAAGGCGCTCTCCGCCACCGCGCCGTACGCCACGCAGTTCCCGTGCCTGTTCAAGGCGGTGCGCTCGTTCATCCCCGAGATGGACAGGGTGCTCGGCAAGGGGACCGACGAGCCGGGCATGCACGTCGTGCTCAACGTCGTGGAGGGCCGCGGCAAGTACGTCCCCGGCAAGGACAAGGTCACCTACCGCGACGGTGGTGCGCCGCGCTGCCCGTACGTGAACGGCCAGACGGGGACGAAGCCCGCCCGGACCGCGGGCGGTGACGCCGACCAGCCGCCGACCATCCCAGCGCCGCCGACCAGCCGCCTCGCACAGCAGATGGCCGCCGGCGCCGGGCTCGGCGAGGCCAACTCGCCCGCCGAGAACACGCTGATCAGCGAGATCCTCGCCGCACAGGACGGCGCATCCCCGTCCGACTACCCGGAGTGGAGCAGCCTCCTCGTCGGGCCCGCCCTCCGCAACGCGACGGTGGTCGTGCGATGACCTCCACCCTGATCAAGAGCATCGTCTTCACGGTGGTGACGGTCCTGGCGACCGTCGCGCTCGCCGGCACCATCCGCAACACCACGGGCGACGACGGCCGCCGGTTCACCGCACTGTTCTCCGACGCGACGAGCCTCAACAAGGGCGACGACGTACGGATGGCAGGCGTGAAGGTCGGCACCGTCCACGACATCACCGTGACCGACGACAGCGTCGCCGAGGTGACCTTCAGCGTCACCGACGACGTACGCCTCACGTCGGGCGCGCGGGCCGAGCTGAGGTTCCGCAACCTCGTCGGGCAGCGGTACATCTCGTTGTCGCCCTCCGAGACGCCCGGTGGCGTCGGCCTCCCCGCCGGCCACACGTTCACCCTCGACGACACGCGACCGGCGCTGGACCTGACGATGCTGTTCAACGGGTTCCAGCCGCTGTTCCGGATGCTCGACCCGAAGGACGTCAACCGGCTCAGCGAGCAGATCGTCGCCGTGTTCCAGGGCGAGGGCGCCACCGTCGACGGGCTCCTGTCGAGCACCGCCGACCTGGCCTCCACGCTCGCAGAGCGCGACGAGGTGATCGGCCAGCTCATCACCAACCTCAACGAGGTGCTGACGGTCGTCGACGACCGCTCCACGCAGCTCGACACCACGCTCATCACGCTGCAGAAGCTCGTCAGCGGGCTGGCCGAGGACCGTGAGGTCATCGGCGACACCGTCGTCGGCCTCGGCAACCTCACCACGAGCGTCGCCGGTCTCCTCGAAGAGACGCGGCCGCCGCTCGACGACTCGATCGGCTCGCTGCAGGAGCTCTCGACCAACCTCTCCGAGGCAGGCCCCGTGCTGGACGACTTCCTCAAGACCCTCCCGGTCAAGCTCGACAAGATCGGACGCCTGGCGTCGTACGGGTCGTGGCTCAACTTCTACGTCTGCTCGATCGAGGGCAGGATCCCGCTGCCCGAGGGCTACATGGGCGACCTCGGCGTGAAGCCGGTCGCGGGGAGGTGCCGCTGATGTCGCGCAAGGTCCGTCGCTATCCCACGTCCTTCGCCGAGCGCAACAAGGTCGTCATCGCGATCGTCGGGATGCTCGCCGCGGCACTCGTCTTCCTCCTCACCTTCAACGCGCAGGCGCTGCCGGTGATCGGCGGTGGTGACGTGCAGGTGGCGCACTTCGCGGAGGCCGGCGGGCTCAAGGAGGGCAACGAGGTCCGCGTCGCCGGTGTGAAGGTCGGGGAGGTCACCGAGATCTCGCTCGAGAGAGACACGGTCGTCGTGAAGTTCCGGATCAAGGGCGTCGAGCTCGGCAGCGAGACGACCGCCGCCGTGAAGGTCAAGACGATGCTCGGCCAGAAGTACCTCGCGCTGGCCCCCGCGGGCCGCGAGACCCTCGACGACGCGATCCCCGTCGAGAACACGACCACCCCGTACGACGTCAACGCCGCGTTCTCCGACCTCTCGACCACGATCGACACGATCGACACCGAGCAGCTCGAGGAGAGCTTCGACGCTCTGTCCGGGGCGTTCAAGGACACGCCGGAGTCAGTGCAGGGGATGGTCACCGGTCTCACGGCTCTCTCTCGCACGATCTCGAGCCGCGACGAGGAGCTCGCCGACCTGTTCGCGTCGACGGCCAGCGTCACCGGCACGCTCGAGCAGCGCAACGAGGAGTTCGCGAAGATCATCGAGGACGGCAGCGCGCTGCTCGGTGAGCTCGAGACCCGCCGCAAGGCCGTCAAGGTGATGCTCGACGGCACCGCGGCACTCGGCACGCAGCTCCAGGGTCTCGTCACCGACAACGAGAAGCAGCTCAAGCCGGCGCTCGCCGAGCTCGACAAGGTCACCGAGATCCTCCAGCGCAACCAGGACAACCTGACGGCGGCGCTGCAGAAGATCGGCCCGTACTACCGGATGATCGCCTCCGCGATGGGCAACGGCCGCTGGGTCGACTCGTACCTGTGCGGGCTCTTCGACGAGCAGCAGCGACCCGTGCTCGAGAACGACGTGGTCCGGGACTGCGACCCGAAGGAGGCCGCCCGATGAGGATCAACGCCAAGCAGTGGGCGATCGGTGCCGTCGTCATCGCCGCGCTCGGACTCTCCGGCTTCGCCAGCGACCGGGTGCTCGCCGCCGGCGGGACGGACGTGACGGCGCTGTTCGACTCCACCGTCGGTCTGTATCCCGGGTCGGACGTGCAGGTGCTCGGCGTCCCGGTCGGCACCGTCACCGCCGTCGAGCCCGAGGACGGGAAGGTCCGCGTCACGATGACGCTCGACCGTGGCCAGAGCGTCGCCGCCGACACAGCGGCCGTCATCGTCGCACCGACGCTGGTGAGCGACCGCTACGTCCAGCTCACCGAACCGTACACCGGCGGCGAGGCGCTCGAGTCGGGCGCCGTCATCAAGAAGACGGCAGTGCCGGTCGAGATCGACGACCTGTACGCGAGCCTCAACGACGTCGGCCAGCAGCTCGGGCCCGACGGCGCCAACAAGAACGGTGCCTTGTCGCGGCTCCTGGACGTCGCCGCCGAGAACCTCGACGGTCAGGGCGCCGACCTCAACACGATGATCAGCGAGTTCGGCAAGGCCACCGGCACGCTGTCGAACAGCGACGAGGACCTGTTCGCGACGATCGCCAACCTCAAGTCGTTCAACGACATGCTGGTCGAGAACGACCAGAGCGTCGCCGACGTCAACCGGCAGTTCGCCTCCGTCAGCGACTACCTCGCCGAGGACCGCGAGCAGATGGCCGAGGCCGTCAAGAACCTCGGCGACGCCATGGTGATCCTCGACGACTTCATCAAGGACAACCGCGACAACCTCAAGACCAGCGTCGACAACCTCAAGGGACCGACCCAGGTGCTCGTGAACCAGCGCAAGTCGCTCGACGAGGCCGTGCGCACCATCCCGCTCGCCCTCCAGAACTTCCTCAAGGCGTACAACGTGCAGACCAACACCGTCGACGGCCGCGGCAACCTCAACGAGGTGTCGCTGTGGTCGACCAACGGGCTGGACGCGCAGACCTCGGACGCTGCACCTCCGGTGCTGCTGCCCGGGCTGGGGGAGGACCGATGAGGGGAGTGTGGTCTCGATCGACTCCGTCGCCTCGACCAGCGGTGGTTCACGCGAAGCGATCTCCCGCTGATCGAGGCGCGAAGCGATCGAGATCCCTGATCGTCCTTGCCGCAGCGGGTGTCCTCACGCTGTCCGGGTGCGGAGCGCTGAGCGGCGGTGTGTACGAGGCGCCGCTGCCCGGCGGGGCCGATGTCGGCTCGGACCCGATGACCATCACCGCCGACTTCGAGGACGTCCTCGACCTGGTCCCGCAGTCCAGTGTCAAGGTCGACAACGTCGACGTCGGCCGGGTCTCCAAGATCGAGCTCAACCCCGACGGCAAGAGCGCCAAGGTCGAGCTCGTCGTCAACGGTGCGACCGCCCTCCCCGCGGGGACGACGGCGCGCCTGCAGCAGACGTCGCTGCTGGGCGAGAAGTACGTCGCGCTCGTACGCCCCGCCAAGCCCGCTGCCGGCACGCCCGTGTCGGACGGCGACGCGATCCCACTCGCGTCCACCTCGCAGGCGGCCCAGGTCGAGCAGGTCCTCGGTGCGCTGTCCATGGTGCTCAACGGCGGTGGCATCGGGCAGTTCCAGGAGATCTCGCGCGAGCTCCAGCAGGTCAGCGACGGCCGCCCGGAGGAGATCAAGGCGTTCCTCCAGGAGATGAACACGTTCGTCACCGCGCTCGACAAGCGCAAGGGCGCGATCACCGACGCGATCGACGGCCTCGCCGCGCTGTCCACCACGCTGAACGCCGACAAGGACAAGATCGCGAACGCGCTCGACGACCTCAGCCCCGGCATGGAGGTGCTCGTCGACCAGCGTGAGGACCTCGTGGCGATGCTCCAGTCGCTCGACAAGCTGTCCGAGGTCACCGTGGACACCCTCGACAAGGCGCAGGAAGACATCGTCGCCGACTTCAAGCTGCTCGAGCCGATCCTCACGCAGCTCGCGAAGGCCGGCTCCGACCTCCCGAACTCGCTCGAGATCCTCCTGACGTACCCGTTCCCCGACTCGGTGCTCGGCGCGATCAAGGGCGACTACCTCAACGTGTTCGTCACGACGAACTTCCGCACGCTGCCGTCCGGCTGCACCACGACGAGCTGCCCCTGGCCGCAGGTGGGCGCGGCCTCCGGCGTCGGCGTACCCGGTGGTCTGCTCGGGGCGCCGACGCCTGCCGAGGGCCAGCCGGACGAGCGAGGGGTGCCCGAGGCGCCACCGACGCTGCTCCCGCCGACCAGCTCGCCGACCCCGGGCGCGCCGCAGCAGACGATCCCCGTCCCCGCGACGCCGTCGCCGTCCGACGCGCCTACCTCGAGCCCCACGGACCCGCCGACGAGCCCCGCGCCGTCGACGGACCCGGCTCCCACCCCGAACGACCCGTCACCGACGTCGGACGACTCCGCCGCGCCGAAGGAGGGTGACGACTGATGCTCACCAGCCGTACGAAGACCCAGCTCGCTGCGTTCGTCGTGGTCGCCCTCGTCGGTACGACGTACATCGCGGGGAAGTACGTCGGCATCGACCCGTTCAGCTCCGACTACCACGTGACCGTGTCGCTCCCCGAGACCGGCGGCATCTTCGAGAACGGTGAGGTCACGTACCTCGGCGTGCCCGTGGGGCGGATCGAGACGCTCACCAACGCTCCCGCCGGCGGCGTCGAGGCGGTCCTCCGGATCGACTCGGACGCACCCGACATCCCCGCCGACGTGACCGTGCAGGTCGCGAACCGCTCGACGATCGGTGAGCAGTACGTCGACCTCCGTGGCACGTCCGGCACCGACCAGGTCCTTGCCGACGGCGACCAGCTGAGCGGAGGGGACGAAGCGATCCCGCAGGCCATCGACGTGCTGCTCGAGACTGCGCGCGACTTCACGGCGTCGGTGCCCGAGGACTCTCTCAACACCGTCATCGACGAGAGCTACGACCTCTCGCAGGGTGCGAACCTCCCGCTGCGTCGACTCGTCGACACGTCCCTGGAGTTCCACGAGGTCGCCGACCGCAACTTCCTCGTCTCCGAGGCGCTCATCAAGAACTCGAGCACCGTCCTGCAGACGCAGCAGGAGGCGGCCGAGAGCATCAAGTCGTACAGCGCCGACCTCAGCCTGCTCGCGGAGACGATGGCCGACACCGACGGCGACCTGCGCACGCTGATCGCGAGCTCACCGGCCGCCGCCCGCGAGGTCCACCAGCTGATCGGCCAGGTCGGGCAGCCGCTCGGCGTGCTCATGAGCAACCTCGTGTCGACCGCGCAGGTGTTCGGCACCAACGCGGGCGGCGTCGAGGACGCGCTCGTCCGCGTGCCCGAGGCGATCAGCGTCGGCTGGGCGGTCAACGGGTCGAAGGGCATGAACCTCGGTCTGGCCACGACGTTCTTCGACCCGCTGCCGTGCACAGCCGGCTACGGAGGCACCACGATGCGGCCCGGCACGGTGACGACGCCGGGCAAGCCGTTCAACACCAAGGCCCGCTGCGCCGTACGCCCGTCGTCCGGCACGAACGTCCGCGGACCGAACGCCCTGCCGAAGTCCGCCGGCAAGAGCCCTGCGGCGGCTAGGGTGACGGTCCCCGACACGCTCGGGGACCTGCTGGGAGGGAACGAATGATCGACCAGGTCGAGAGCGCCGACGAGGCGGAACACGATGTCGAAGAGACGCCCGAGCCCAGTCCTGCGCCGCCGCGATGGAGACGGTACGCCGTGCCGGCCGTCGCCGCGCTCGTGCTCGTGGTCGGTGCCCTCCTCTGGTGGCGTGCGGCGAGCGACGAGCAGCTGAGCCTCGCCGAGACCCGTGACGAGGTCCTCATCGCCGCGACGCAGAACATCGAGACGATGAACACCCTCGACTACCGCAAGGTCGACGAAGGGCTCGACGCCTGGCAGGACGTCACCACCGGCACCCTCCACGACCAGCTCGCCCAGGTCGGTGACGAGGAGCGGCAGCTCCTGGCCGACCAGAAGAAGGTCTCGACCGGCAAGGTCGTGGACGCCGCTGTGTTCTCGGTCGACGAGGAGACCGCCACCGTCGTGGCGTCGGTCGAGGTCACCGTGAAGGACGACGCCAAGCCCGACGAGGTGCCGTCGCTCAAACGCAACCGCTTCACGTCGGACCTCGTGAAGGTCGACGGCGAGTGGCTCCTCGAGAGCCTCGAGCAGGTCGCGGTGAACATCTCATGAGCACCGTGAAGCCGCTCCTCGCATCCGCACGACAGCATCTCGTCCTGATCCTGTCCGCGATCATGCTCGCCGTGGGCGTGGTCGGACTCTGGACGGCGTACGACATCCGCTCCGCCGACGCGGCCCAGAACCTCGCCGTCGTCGACGAGGAGGCGACCGCCGCCGTGCAGTCGGAGGTGTCGCAGGCGCTCGTCAGCGTGCTGTCGTACGACTACGCCGACCCGACGCCGACCGAGCAGGCCGCTGACGCGGTGCTCGCGGGCGACGCGCGCACCGAGTACGACAAGCTCTTCGCGTCGCTTCAGGAGCGGGCGCCCGGGCAGCAGCTGACCCTCACCGCACAGGTGCAGGTCGCTGCGGTCAAGACGCTGACCGACGACTCGGCCGAGCTGCTCGTCTTCCTCGACCAGTCGTCTCAACGCGCGACGGACAAGGAGGCGAGCGTGTCCGCGGCGCAGCTCGCCGTCGATGCCGAGAAGGTCGACGGGGCGTGGAAGGTCACCGGCCTCACGCCCCTCTGAGCCGGCTGGGTCGAGGCGCGGCCCCACTCCGCTGGTCGAGGCGCGGCCCTACCCCGCTGGTCGGGGCGCGAAGCGATCGAGACACCCACCATCCTGCGCGTGGGTCAGGTTGGGTTCGGCTGTGGACGGTTGTCGTCGTCCACAGTCGGCGTCGGCCTTCTGGTGAGTGTCGGCGGCGCCGAGGACAATGAACATATGTTCGATTCAAGCCGGGTCGCGATGGCGAAGGCCGCTCTCGAGGGTGCCCTTGAGATGCCGGTCGCGCTGGCTGACGGCGTGCAGGCGCGTGCGGCGTTGCGGACGGCCCAGGAGATGGCCGACCTTCTGGAGGGCTGGCGAGCACAGCTGCTGGATCAGCTTGACGAGACCGCCGCGTATTCCGATGACGGCGCCCCGTCGGCGGTGGCGTGGGCACGGCGTGAGCTCCGCCTGGATGACAGGACGACTGCTCGGCTCCGGGCGGCAGGTCGCACGATGCGGATGTTGCCGGGCGTTGGTGCGGCGATGGCTGCCGGGGAGATCCGGTTGGATCATCTGGCGGCGTTCACCGGGGCGCTGCGGCGGATCGATCACGAGGTGCTGGTGGATGCGACCGAGGGCGTGCTGCTGCCGTTGGCGAAGCAGGCACCGCCGGCGGATCTGCGGAAGGCGATCGACCGTGTCGATCAGCTGGTCCGGCCAGAGCGGGCGGTCAAGGCGTGGGAAGACGGGATGGACAAGCGTGACATCAAGCTCGCTCGTGCCGGTGAGGGTTTCCATCTGACGGGGTTCCTCGATGTCGAGCTAGGTGCCCGGCTGCGGTCGTTTCTGATCGCAGCGTCGTCACCGCGATCGCAAGGCGAATGCGAGGCCACGGACGACGCCGACCGCGGCGGTCGCAAGGATCGGCGGACGGCGGCACAACGTCGTGCGGATGCGCTGAGCGAGTTGTTGGATGTGGCCGCCGCGGGTGGGGTCCCGTCCGATCGTCGGTTGCGGCCGCAGGTGCACGTGACGGTTGATGCGGACTGGCTGGCCCAACAGCCCGGTGCCGCGCCGCCGGAGCTGGAAGGCTTCGGGTCGATCGGTCGTGACCTGTATGGATATCTGGCTTGTACCGGGGACCATACCGAGGTGTTGACGGATGGGGTGACCGGTGGGCCGACGCCGTTTGCGGCCGTGCTGAACGTGGGGCGGACACGGCGGTTGGCGACGGCTAAGCAGCGCGAAGCGGTGCGCGCGCGGCAGCGTGGGCACTGTGCGAATCCGGGTTGTCGTCATCGGATCGCCGACATCCACCACGTGTCGTGGTGGCGCCGGGATGGTGGGCCGACCGACTTCGAGAACCTTGTCGGCCTGTGCCGGTCGTGTCACATGAACGCCCATGCCGGACGGCTGGGGATCACCGTCGACGGTGCCGGCGGGTTCGTCTTCATGAGGCGGTTCGGCGCCTCGAAGCGTGAGATCGACGACCGTGAACGGCTGAATCGGCGACGCCTCTCCGACTACCTTCGCGAGCTCGGGACCGTCAGAGACGGCGTGCGGCCGAAGGGCCCCACCGTGGCCGGCCCGCAGGCCGTGACGGCGGACATTCGCTCGGCGGCCACCACGGCCACCACGGCCACCACGGCGCCGGAGCACGAGGCCGAGGTCGGCGACGTGACCGCGCTCCACCACCTCAGACGCCATACCTTGACGCCACGCACGTGACGATCAGACCGGACGAACCACCCTGAACGTGTGCGCCGCACGGTCTCGTCACGCGTGGACGCCGTTCACGACCGATCCCGTGGCGTCCGCGGCGCTTGCGGGCGCTTGCGGCGCAGGTGATCGATCACCAGGTGGTCGGCTTCGTCCCGGTGTAGACCCATGCGTCGAAGAAGGCGCCCAGGTCCTGGCCGGAGATGCGCTCGGCCAGAGCGATGAAGTCGCTCGTCGACCCGGTCGCGTTTCGGCGCTCCTTCGGCCACGCCTTCAGCAGCGCCGCAAAGTCGTCCTCGCCGATCTCCTGCTGGAGCTCGTGCAGCGTGAGCGCGCCGCGGCTGTAGACCGCGGACGCGAAGAGCCCCGTGGCGCCCGGGTCGGCGACCACCGTCGACCAGAACGGCGAGGTCGCCGGGGTGGCGTACACGGCCGCCGCGCGGGCCTCGACGGTCTGGCCGCCTGTGTGCTCGCCCCACATCCACGCGGCGTACGTCGCGAACCCCTCGTTGAGCCAGATGTCGGCCCAGCGGTGGGGCGAGACGGTGTTGCCGTACCACTGGTGCGCGATCTCGTGCGCGACCGTGCCCTCGGACGCGACCCGCGAGTAGACCGCCCGCGACTGCGTCTCGAGCGCATAGCCGACCGTGTCGTCGTCGACGATCGCGCCGGCCGACGTGAACGGGTACGGGCCGAAGTGCTCGCTGAAGAACGCGATCATGTCGGCCTGCTTGGCGAGCGACGCCTCGCTCGTCGTCCGGTTCGCCGCGGTCACGTCGCGGTCGATCGCGTCGATGATCGGGAGCCCGTCCTCCGTCCTGGTCGTCGTGATGTCGAAGTCACCGATCGAGGCGGTCGTGAGGTAGCTCGCCATCGGGCTCGGCTCGAACCAGCGGAAGGTCGTCTTGCCGTCGCGCGTCCTCGGCTGGCCGATCGGGAGACCGTTCGCGACCGCGGTCTTGCCCTCCGGCACCGTGATGCGGAAGGTGTAGATGGCCTTGTCATTGGGGTCGTCGTTGACCGGGAACCACGTCGGAGCACCGTCGGGCTCGTTGACGACCATCGCGCCGTCTGCGGTGGACACCCACCCGTACAGGGAGTCCTCGATGTCGCGCGGGCGGCCGGTCGTCCCGCCGTACTCGACGGTGACGACCACGGGGAGGCGCGCCAGCAACGGCAGGCGCGGCGTGACGATGAGCTCGCCGTCGACGTGCGTGAACGTCGCGCGCAGCCCGTTGACGCGCACCGAGGAGACCTCGAGGCCGCGCAGGTCGAGGTTGAACGACGACAGCGTCTTGGTGGCGCGGAACGTCATCGTGGACGTGGCGTCGAGCGTGCCGCTACTCGCGTCGACGGGCTCGTAGTCGAGGTCGAGGTGGTAGGTGAGCGCGTCGTAGCCCGTGGCGCCGAGCGCAGGGAAGTAGGGGTCGCCGGCCCACGTGCCGCCCGGCGTGGGGTGGAGGCCCGTGACGGGGCTGGCGGCGACCGCGACGGTGCCTCCCGCGAGGGCGAGGCACGCCGCGGCGGTGACGATCGTGGTGCGGCGCAGAGTGCTCATGTCTCGCACGTTAGACCAGCCCGATGACGTCGGCGTTTCGAATTGCGGCCCGTTCAGGGCCGCTCGGCCGCGTTCACCCGGGTTTGGGTCTTGAACGGGCGTCCGGTAGTGTCGTACCTACCGACGCGGGGTGGAGCAGCTCGGTAGCTCGCTGGGCTCATAACCCAGAGGTCGCAGGTTCAAATCCTGCCCCCGCTACAAGATTCAGGCTCGGTTCCCTCTGGGGAACCGAGCCTGAAAGCTTTCTAACTTGACTCGGTCATCACAAAGTCAGTCTTTTCTGACGAACCACCGCGGTGAGCAGTGGTGAGACGTCCGGCCGGTGGGCGGAGCTGGCATGGACGCCGCTACGACAGGGTCATGACCACGATGATGAGCGCCGCGATGCCGGCGTCCGCCTCCGCCCTTGTCCTCCCCATCGACACCGTCGGCATCATGCCGCAGGGCCTGACCGACACCGACGGCGAGCGGATCGCCGCCGCGATCGCTGCGGCCCGCACAGAGTCCACCCGCCGCGTCTACGCGGGGGTCTGGAGCCGCTGGGAGCGCTGGTGCTCCAGCCGGGGCGTCGCGGTCCTGCCGAGCGATCCGCTCGCAGTGTGCGCGTACCTGACCGAACAGGCCGCTGCCGGGCGCGCGATGGGCACCCTCGATCTCATCTGCACGGTGATCCGCCATGTCCACCGCACGTGCGACCTGCACAATCCCACCGACGCCCTCGCCGTCCACCAGGTGCGTCGCGGCCTGCGCCGCACTTACGGCTCCGCACCCCGGCGCCTGGCGCGACCCCTGACCGTCGGCGAGATCCGCCAGATCGTCGACGGCATCGACCGCACCGCGCCGATCGGCATCCGTGATGCCGCCATCATCCTTCTCGGCTACGCCTCCGCACTCCGCCGCTCCGAACTCGTCGCCCTAACCCTCGCCGACGTCGAGGACAAGCCCGCCGGCCTCATGCTCCACATTCGGCGATCCAAGACCGACCCCGAGGGCCACGGCGAGGTGGTCGGTGTCGCCCACGGCCAGCATGCCGCCACCGACCCTGTCGCGGCACTCAACGCCTGGCGCGAGATCAGGGGAGCAGCTCCCGGCCCGGTGTTCACTCGCATCTGGAGCAGCACCGTCAGCCTCCAGCCGCTCACCGGACACGTCCCCGCCCGGATGCTCCGCGCACGGGCCGAAGCGGCCGGCCTCGACGGAACCCGGATCACCGCCCACTCGATGCGCGCCGGACACGCCACCACCGCGGCACTCGCTGGTGTCCCGCTCGACCGGATCGCCGCGCAGACGCGGCACAAGGACATCTCCGTCCTCGTCACCCGCTACATCCGGCCCCTCGAAGCCCTCGCCACGACATCGAGCAAGGACCTCGGTCTGTAGCGCGCCAGCAGTACGCCTTCGCGGGCACCCCGGAGCGGAGGTGGCGCATACGCGAACGGGCTGGCTCTTAGGCTTGACGCATGGAGCCGATTCAGACACTTGCATACGGAGTCGAGCTCCACCTCGTTTCGACCGAGGATGGCGGCCGCAGCTCAGGCCTGCTTGGCGGCACGGCGCCCGAGAACCGTTTCACGTATCGCCCGAACTGGGGCCTGCCCGATTGGGCCGACGGGGAACAAACAGCCGGCCCAGTCTTCGGGTTTTCTCGGTCCGACATCCTCCCCGGAGACGACACTCGTGCGGTTCTCGTCGCACTGTTCATCGAGAACGTTCAGGCATGGCACGACGTCCGAGCTGGTGATGAGCTTCGCATGTACGAGGGCTCAAGAATCTGCGGTCGCGCGATCGTGGAGTGGATCGCAGCTGCAACGTGGCCGTCCGTCGAGAATGATGCAGGAAGGTTCCTGGCTTGGCTGGCCGAGCCCCGACGGGACCGCCCGTGATCGGAGCAGATGGGCAAATGACCTCGGACCCGACACGAGCGCGAACCGCATTCGAAGCGCGAGTCCGTGCGCTGGAGGGCGCCCGGCTCCAAGCCGTCGACTACTGGGATATCCACAACTTCGGCCCCGAGCCGTCCGTCTGGGATTACGGCGACTGGCACCACGCAGTGATGGGCGTTCAGCTCTCTACCGACTCAGGCCCCTTCACCGTGACCTGGACCAACACCTTCCACCCGTACGGCGTGGAAGTCTTCGCCGACCCGATCGAGTGCCACCTCGTGCTTGGCAGTGAAGGTCCCCAGCGGATCGGTCCAGACGGGGAGTCGCGGTGGTCGCCGCTCCTCGGTACCCCCATTCGGCGTGCGCAGGTCTGGTGGGATCTGCTCCAACTCGGCCCAGCCACGTTGTCGAGCGGCGAGGTCGTCGAGGCTGCCCGCGACGTCGACTTGCCCACGGCACTCCGCCTGCACTTCGATGCCGGTCCCGTCTGGTTCGTCGCGGCAATCCCGCAGGCTCCGTCCATGGAAGACACGTTCATTCCCGGAGACGAGATCATGGTCGTCTTCGCATCGGCGAAGCTCCAAAGCATGGGCTACGACGATCCGGGGTTCATCGATGGAAAGCACGCGGCCGCGGAGAGTAAGGAGGAAGCCGAATGACCCCCGACGACTTCGTCGAGCAACTCAAGCGCGACGTCCCGGAGGTGCAGCCGCTCATCCTCGAGCACCTTGAGGACAACGACGAGTTACTTCTCCACCTGCTCACGGCCGATCTGCGGCGGCACGCGATGGAGGCCTTCGACGCAGGCCGATCGCCGGAACTATTGAGATTGCTGGGAGTCCTCAACGCCGCGCTCATCGAGGGCGCCGACGATGTGCAGAACGCCATCGCCGTTTCCTTCGTGGAAGACACGGGCTGGTGAGACCCTGCGATGCAGCCGTTCATTGAATCCTGGCCCCCAGACCTGCGCCGTGAAGCGGACCGTCAGCAGCATTCGCCGCCGGCCTAATGCACGCGACGCCGAATGGCAGCGTTCCTTGGGGCCTTTGCTGACAGACTCAGATCGTGAGCGCCACCCCGCCAGCCTTCCGCTATCACCCCGACCCCCTCGCGACCGGATCGCTGGTCGAGTCCACGGACGAGTGCGAGCGCTGCGGCCAGGCTCGCGGTCTCAACTACGTCGGTCCCACCTATTCGGTCGAGGAGATCGAGACCACCTGCGCATGGTGCATCGCAGACGGCAGCGCCGCGCAGGAGTTCGACGCCGAATTCAGCACGGTCGACGGGGCACCCGACGATGTCCCCGCGACGGTGCTCGACGAGGTCGTACACCGAACCCCGGGATTCGCTGGATGGCAGCAGGAGCGCTGGCTCTTCCACTGCTCGGATGCAGCAGCGTTCCTCGGCAAGATCGGCTATCAAGATGTCGCCGAGCTGCCTGACGTCATCCAGTCACTGATTGCCGACGGATGGCCCGCGGACGTACTTCCGCACATGAGCGCCGAAGGCGACCTGACGGGCTACCTATTCCGCTGCCTTCAATGCGGAACACAGACCGCGTACGCAGACGCATCCTGAGGCGATCGTGCCCATCTACGTCGAGTTGCGTGACGGCCAAGGACGTCCCGTGCGTCGCCTTCCCGATCCTGCCGGCGGCACGTTTGACGCAGCTGGCGACTTCGACAGATTCATCCACGCCGCGTACTTCGGCTACCCAGAGGATCCTCGGCTTCCTTACCTACAGTCTGTCGACCCCTACGCTGACACCGAGATGTCGGCTGACCCAATGCCGATGCTTCTTCACGACCTTGCCTTGGCGGTACCTCGGGCCAGGGAGGGGCCTGAGAAGCGCGGCCTGCTGCGACTCAACGCCATGGCCGAGTACTGCGCCTCGCACGAGGGGTCTTCGCTACTTTGGCGAGGCGATTGAACCGATCGTCGGCGGGATTCGACCCGTCATCGAAAAGGCATCAGATATGACCGGCAACGGTTCCGAGACGTTCCGATACTCTGGAAGCCGTCCGATGGGGAACCTCCTCAACAACCCGAGGTTTCCCAGAGGGACCCGAGGTGTGAGGTAGCCCGGGACAGGACGCCGATCTTGTCCAGAGGTCGCACGTTCAAATCCTGCCCCCGCTACAAGATCAGGCTCGGTTCCTTCGGGAGACCGAGCCTGAGCTCCTTGAAGACGCTGGAGCGCCTGTCAGTCCGCGAACGCGGCGCGGCCTTGCATCGCGGAGGTGCCGAGGTCGGACTTCGGCAGTGCCTGTCCGCCTTCGACGGCGGCGACCCAGGCGTCGGTCGTCGCGACGGCGGCGAAGTTGGAATGAAGCAGCACGAGGAGCGTCTCGTGCAGCTGCTCGGCCGACACCTTGCCCGCCTCGTTGGCGAGGTGGATGGCGCCGGTGGCGTCGGCGAGAACCTCGGCGGCCAGACCGAGCTCCTCGGCTGCCGCGGCCGTGGCGATGTCGCAGTTGTTCGTCATGAAGCCGACGATCGAGATCGTGTCGATGCCCTGCGCGCCGAGCCAGGCGGAGACGTCGGTGCCGGCGAACACGCTGGCCTTGTCCTTCGCCACGCGCTTCCACTCCGGCTTCACCCGACTGGCGACCTCGGGGTGCAGCTCCCAGCTGGCCGAGCCCTTGGCGAAGACGGGGGCGTCCTCGGGGAGCTCGTGCTGCACGACCACGACCGGCAGGTTCTGCTCGGCGGCGACGTCCATGCCGCGCAGGACGTTGGCGAGCGAGGTCTCGCGGTCGGGGTGCTGGACCTGGAGGATGCCGTCGAAGTACTCGTTCTGCACGTCGACGACGATCAGGGCGCGCTGCGGTGAGGTCATGGGTGAGCTCCTGTGGGTCTCGGGTGTACCGCCGGCGGGTTCGCTGCCGGTACCTCAAGCGTGCCGAAGGGGAAGCGGCTACCGTGAGTGGCACAGAAGCCGTTCTTCGATGAAATCAGGCCAGCATGCGGGTTGCTGTTCATGCCTTCGACGGAATCACGATGTTCCACCTCTCCGTGCCGCTGATGGTCTTCGGCGAGGTCGCTCGTCAGGCTCTCGCGCCGGACTGGGAGACCCGCGTCTGGACGCACGACGGGCGGGGCGTGCGTACGGTCGAGGGACTCAGGGTCGACGACGTCGACGGGCCGGAGCTCCTCGAGAGCGCAGACCTCCTCGTCTTCCCTTCCTGGTACGCCGACCTGAGCCCTGCCCCGGACGAGCTGACGGCGTCGATCGCGCGCGCACCAGCGTGGTGCCCGCGTGGCTGGACTGTGCTTGGGCGCGTTCCCGGTCGTGGACAGCGGCGTGGTGGGTGCGCGTGCGGTCGTGACGCACTGGGCGGTGGCTCCCGAGCTCGTCGGGCGCGTCCCGCAGGTCACCGTCGATGCGTCATCCCTCTACCTCGACCACGGTGACGTCCTGACCTCGGCGGGTACCGCCTCGGCCATCGACGCGTGCCTTCACCTGGTCCGCGCCGAGCTCGGGTCCGCGGCAGCTGCCACGGTCGCGCGCCATCTCGTCGTGGCCCCGCACCGGGAGGGAGGCCAAGCCCAGTACGTCGAGCGCCCGATCCCCGAACCGGAGGAACGCGGCCGATTTGGGCCGACGCTCGACTGGGCACTGGCCAACCTCGACGCCGACCTGTGCGTCGACGTGCTGGCGGACCACGCCGGGATGAGCCGGCGGAACTTCAACCGGCGGTTCGCCGAGACCACTGGGGCCACTCCCGCCCGCTGGGTGGTGGCCCGCCGCCTCGACCGGGCTCGCGGTCTGCTCGAGAACACCACCTGGCCGATCGACCGCATCGCTCGCGAGTGCGGATTCGGGAGCGCCGTCACCTTCCGGCAGAACTTCGTCGCAGCGTTCGCCACCACTCCGACGTCGTACCGGAGGAGGTTCGAGACCTCGGCATACAGCGGCGTCGCGTGGGGTACCAGGACCACGTGACCGCCATCGATCGGATCGCGCAGCCGTGGGGGAGCCGGACGCCGTACGGTCCGGGCGAGGACTGGCCCGTACGGGTCGACTCGTACCTCGTCGAGGGGGTGTCACCAGACGACGTCGACCGGTGGGTGCAGTCGGCGACGATCCTGCACTCCAACGGTGACGGCCTGGACATCGCCGTCAAGGACGAACGCATCGTCGGCGTCCGTGGTCGGGCTGTGGACCGCGTGAACCACGGCCGGCTCGGTCCGAAGGACCTGTACGGATGGCAGGCCAACGGCTCGCCGGACCGGTTGACCAGGCCGCTGATCCGGCGAGACGGCCAGCTCGTCGAGACCGACTGGGACACCGCCATGGCCGCGGTCGCCGGCCGCACCACCGAGTTGCTCGAGGAGCGTGGCCCGAGCTCGGTCGCCTTCTACACCACCGGCCAGCTGTTCCTGGAGGAGTACTACACGCTGGGGCTCATCGCCCACGGGGGCATCGGCACGAACCACGTCGACGGCAACACGCGCCTGTGCACGGCCACCGCGGCAGCCGCCCTCAAGGAGTCGTTCGCCTCGGACGGCCAGCCAGGGTCGTACACCGACATCGACCACGCGGACGTCATCTGCCTCTACGGCCACAACATGGCGGAGACCCAGACGGTTCTCTGGACGCGCATCCTCGACCGACTCGCCGGCCCGAACCCGCCGAGCGTCATCTGTGTCGATCCCCGGCAGACGCCGGTCGCTGACGCGGCGACCGTCCACCTCGCGCCGCGCCCGGGGACGAACGTCATGGTGATGAACGCGCTGCTGCACGAGCTGCTGAGCAACGACTGGGTCGACCACGACTACGTCGCCGCCCACGCGGTCGGGTTCGCGGAGCTGCAGAAGATGCTCGGGGGCTTCTCCGTCGAGCGGGCTGCCGAGGTCTGCGGGGTGTCGGCCAAGGATCTCCGCGAGGCCGCACGTCTGATCGGGACCGCGGAGCGCTTGATGTCCACGGTGCTGCAGGGCTTCTACCAGTCCCACCAGGCGACCGCGGCCGCCGTCCAGGTCAACAACATCCACATCCTGCGCGGCATGCTCGGCAAGCCTGGTTGCGGACTCCTTCAGATGAACGGCCAGCCCACCGCGCAGAACACGCGGGAGGCCGGAGCTGACGGCGATCTCCCGGGGTTCCGCAACTGGTCGAACGACGCGCACGTCAAGGATCTGGCGAAGGTCTGGAACATCGACCCGATGGACATCCCGCACTACTCCGAACCGACGCACGCGATGCAGATCATGCGCTACGTCGAGGACGGCTCCATCCGATTCCTGTACGTCACCGGGACCAACCCCGCAGTGTCCATGCCGGAGCTGTCGCGGATGCGCAGCATCCTGTCCCAGGACCGGCATTTCCTCGTCGTCCAGGACATCTTCCTCTCCGAGACCGCGCAGCTCGCCGACGTGGTGTTGCCGGCAGCGACGTGGGGCGAGAAGACAGGCACGTTCACCAACGTCGACCGCACCGTCCACCTGTCGGAGAAGGCGGTCGACCCGCCCGGCGACGCCCGCAGCGACCTCGACATCCTGCTCGACTACGCGCGGCGGCTCGACCTGCGCGACAAGGACGGCGCGCCGCTGGTGAAGTGGACCACGCCCGAGGAGGCGTTCGAGGGCTGGAAGGAGTGCAGCCGCGGCCGACCGTGCGACTACAGCGGCATCACGTACGACAAGCTCCGAGGCGGGAGCGGCATCCAGTGGCCCTGCACCGAGGAGCGGCCCGACGGCACGGAGCACATCTACGTCGACGGCGCGTTCTGGGCCGATCCGGACTACTGCGAGAGCTACGGCCGTGACCTCGTGACCGGTGCGCCGGTCGAGCCGACGGAGTACAAGGCGCTCAACCCGCAGGGCAAGGCCGTCCTCAAGGCAGCCGAGTACCTGCCGCCCCACGAGCTGCCCTCGGAGGACTTCCCGTTCCAGCTGATCACCGGTCGTACGCTGTACCACTTCCACACCCGGACGAAGACCGGCCGCGCACCCCAGCTGCGGGCGGCGGCTCCCGAGGTGTGGGTCGAGGTGTCGGCTGCAGACGCTGCGGAGCAAGGCTGGTCGGAGGGGGACCGGCTGAGCATCACGACGCCGCGGGGAGACGTCACCGCACGCGCACGCGTCAGCGGCATCCGGCCGGGCGTCCTCTTCCTGCCCTTCCACTACGGCTACTGGGACACCATCAACGGTCATGAACCCGACGGGCCGGGACGGGCAGCCAACGAACTCACCCTCACCGACTGGGATCCCGCCTCGAAGCAGCCCCTCTTCAAGACCGCAGCCGCTGCCGCAACGCTGGTCGAGCGCTCCACCGGTACGCCCTCGCGCGCGCCGACGACGACGGCCTCGCGGCCGGTGGATCCCGATGTCGCTCCACCGACGACCGGCGGACCGGACGCCCTCGCCACGGAACAGCTCCCCACCACGGAAGGCCGACGATGAGCATCACCGCGACCCTGCGTTCGCTGCACGGCAACAAGGTCGGGGCGGCCGTCGAGGAGCTCCACCGTGCCGAGAACGACCTGGCCGGTGCGTTGCTCAACCTCTCGGACCATCAGAAGGTCGACCACGAGATCTTCTACGTCGCCCGCGACATCGCCCGGTGGTCACAAGAGCACGTACGCCGCCTCGCCGAGGTCGGCACCGACTACGGGTTCGAGCTGGACCCCGAGCCGGAGGACGAGGCGACCCTCCTCGCCCGGGTCAAGCAGCTGGGCGCCGAGCTGACGGGCCGGTTCCACGAACCCGCGCTCCTCCTGCTCGCCGACCTTCGACGCGTGCACCGCATGGCCGCCGGGGTGTCCCTCGACTGGGAGGTGATGGCCCAGACGGCACAGGCGATGAAGGACCGCACGCTTCTCGAGCTCGCGGAGGGCTGTCACCCGCAGACCCTTCGCCAGATGCGTTGGGCCAACGCCAAGGTCAAGGAGACCGCCGCTCAGATCATGGTCACCGGCTGAACCGGCCGATTCACCCCTGTCGTGCCATGGGCCGGGGGACGGGTCAGACTTTCGGCCGGTCCGCTGGCGGCGCTGCATCCCTACGCTGAGGGGGTGAGCAATCCACTGCGGTCCCTGCTGGAGGAACCCCGGCCCTCGGTCCCGCCTGTTCGGGTATGGCGTGACTGGGCGCTGCTGGCGGTCGTGACGGTCTCCGCGGTGCTGGAGGGTGTCCTGCGTGAGGACCTGCCGCTACCTGTGCTGTCGGTGGTGTTGACGCTCGGACTGGCGCCGCTGCTGCTCTGGCGCCGTACCCACCCGCTCGCCGTGGTCGCGACCGCCTTCGGCGTGACCACGATCGTGGACATCGGCCTGATCGCATCCGACGCGCCGGCGCTCGACATGTACACGATGGTCTACCTCCTGCTGCTGCCCTACGCACTCTTCCGGTGGGGTTCCGGGCGAGAGGCGGTGGCGGGTCTGGCGATCATCCTGGTCCCGGCCACCATGGCGCTCGTCGTCAGCTGGACCGGGGTCGGCGACGCAATCGGCGGGGTCGCTGTCCTGATGTCCGCCTTTGCCCTGGGGTGGGCCGTACGTTCGCAGCACGGCGCCCGGGAGCGAAGGATGGAACAGGTGAAGTCGGAGGAGCGGGTCCTGCTGGCGCGTGAGCTGCACGACACGGTGGCCCACCACGTCTCCGCCATCGCCGTCCAGGCCCAGGCGGGGCGCGCTCTCGCGGCGACCAGCCCGTCGTCGCCGCTCGAGGCACTCGAGGTGATCGAGGTGGAGGCGTCGCGCGCGCTCGCGGAGATGCGGGCCATGGTCCGCGTGCTGCGCAACGCGGCGCCGGCCGACTACGCCCCGCAGCCCGGTGTGGCCGACCTCGAGCGGCTGTCCGGGGCCTCGCCGGCCGGGCCGCGGGTGGAGGTCAGGGTCTCGGGTGACCTGGCCGCCCTCCCGGCGGCGATCGACGCCGCTGTCTTCCGGATCGCTCAGGAGGCGGTCACGAACGCGCTGCGGCATGCCAGGAACGCCACTCTGGTCGACGTGCGCGTCACAGGGGGTCAGTCAGCAGTCAGCCTCGCCGTCCGTGACGACGGTGACACCCGTCCGGGGGACCCCGCCCCGGACGCAGGCTTCGGACTCGCAGGGATGGTCGAGCGCGCCCTGCTCCTGGGCGGCACGTGCCAGGCGGGCCCGTGCCCCGGAGGTGGCTGGGCCGTCAGCGCGACACTGCCGCGGCAGGTGTCGGCGTGAGCATCCGGGTGCTGGTCGCCGACGACCAGGATCTCGTGCGGACCGGACTGCGGCTGATCCTCGGAACCCTGGACGGCATCGAGGTCGTGGGGGAGGCGCGCGACGGGCAGGAGGCGGTGCGGCTGGTCCGCGAGCTCCGTCCCGACGTGTGCCTGATGGACATCCGGATGCCCGTCCTCGACGGGGTCGAGGCGACCCGTCTACTGGCAGGGCCGGGCGTCGAGGACCCGGTCGCGGTCGTCGTGATCACCACCTTCGACCTCGACGAGTACGTGCACGGCGCGCTGTTGGCCGGCGCCACCGGCTTCCTGCTGAAGGACGCCGGACCCGAGCTGCTCGGCGAGGCGATCCGGGCGGCCACCCGAGGTGACTCGCTCATCTCGCCCAGCATCACCCGCCGGCTGCTGTCGACGTTCGCGGGCACGGGTCGGGCAGCACCTCCCGCCCAGCCCATCGACCCGCTCACCGAACGCGAGGAGCAGGTGCTGCTCACCATCGCGCGGGGTCGTACCAACGCAGAGATCGCCGCCGAGCTGCACATCAGTCTCAGCACGGTGAAGACCCACATCGGCAGCCTCATGGCCAAGCTCGGCGCCCGTAACCGGGTGGAGGTCGCGATGTGGGGCTACGAGACCGGCCGGATCCGGGATTAGACGCCGCTCGTTGCGCGGGACTACTTGACCTCGGAGCGGCGCAGGAACAGCAGCCCGACGACGAGGGGAACGACGATCCAGATCATCGTGGTCGAGCCAAGCATGGCCCACTCCTCACCGGTGTTCGTGGCGCCCTCGAACAGCGCCACCTGCGTGTAGTTCCAGTCGATCCACGGCTGAAGGTCTTCGAACCACGAGCGCACCTGGGCCAGGAGGACGAGGATGCCCGGCATGACCAGTGAGACGACGAAGTAGCCCACGATCGCGGCCGCGGAGCTGCGCAGCACGACACCGAGGGTGAAGCCGATGGCCATGCCGACCAGGTTGCCGAGCACCATCTGGGGCGCCATGGACAACGAGATGTCCCACACGGTGTCGACACCGGCGAGTGCGGAACCGGCCACGTTGCCGAGGGCCCCCACCGCGAAGGCGACGGCCATCGAGCCGAGGCCCACGAGGAGGGTCGCGATCGCCTTGGCGCCGATCACCCGTCCGCGGCTCGGCACCAGCGTGAACGTCGTGAGCCCACTGCGCTGGCTCCACTCGCTCGTGACGGCCAGGATCGCGATCATCGGCAAGATCACCGACATCGGGAACCCGATCGCCGTCGCGAAGCTCTCGTAGGTGACGGCGCTGTCGGGAGCGAAGACGATGACCGCCCCGGTCGCGACGACCGACAGGACGCCGATGCTGATGAGCATCCAGAATCCGGAGCGGGTGTTGAACATCTTGCGCAGCTCGGCCTTGACGAGTCGGGTGATGGGGATGGGCTGGGCGGTCCTGCGGGCCGGGGTGGTGGCCGGGGGGACGATCGTGGCGGTCATGCCGCAACTCCTTCGCGCTGGGTGTCGGCAGTGAGCGACAGGAACATGTCTTCGAGGCCGGCGCCCTCGGCGGACCGGAGCTCGGTGAGGGCGATGCCGGCGGTCAGGGCCACTGCCCCCACAAGAGCGGGATCGGCATCTGTGCGGACCGAGTCGTCGCCGGCGAGTGTGCTGGGGATCCCGGCCTGTTCCAGAGCGTGGGCGAGGTCGCGCGGCGACGCCGACCTGGCGAGCGTCCCGGCGGCAGCCAGCAGCTCTTCCTTGGTGCCGGCCGCCACGATCTTGCCGTTGCCGATCACGACCAGATCATCGGCGATGACCTCGATCTCGTGGAGCAGGTGTGAGGACAGCAGCACGGTGCCGCCCTGGCTGGCGAAGCCCGTCAGCAGGTCGCGCATCCACCGGATCCCCGCGGGGTCGAGCCCGTTGGCGGGCTCATCGAGAATCAGGACCTGAGGATCTCCGAGGAGTGCCGTGGCGATGCCGAGGCGTTGACGCATCCCGAGGGAGTAGTTGCGCACCCGGCGCTTGGCCTCAGTGGAAGTCAGACTCACCAGCTCGATCATCTCGTCGACCCGGGTCCGGGGCAGGCCCATGGTGTCGGCGGCGACCGCGAGGATCTCGCGGCCGGTGCGGCCGGCGTGCTGGGCCGAGGCGTCGAGAAGGACGCCCACCTCGAGGCCGGGGTTGGGGAGGTCGGCGAACCGTTCTCCGTTGATGGTGGCCGAGCCGGATGTCGGGACGGTCAGACCGACCATCACGCGCATCGTGGTGGACTTGCCGGCACCGTTCGGACCGAGGAAACCGGTCACGCGGCCGGGCTGGGCGGTGAAGGAGACGTTGTCGACGGCGGTGAAGCCGGCGTACCTCCGGGTCAGGGACTCGACTGTGATCATGGGCTCTACGCTCGCGGCATCGCGTCGCGCGCGTATCGGTTCGATGGCCAGTCTTGTCCTGACCGAAAGTACGAGACGGGTCCATGCCTGAGGTCGAGCGACGTCTCAGGCCGGCGCCGCCTCGCGGAGCTTCTCCAGCAGAGGCCCGGCTGCTTCGCTGAGGAAGCGCTCCTGACCGTCGTCGCCGACCTGGACGAGTGCGAGGTCGGTGAAGCCCGCCTTCCAGTAGGCGCTCGCGGCCTCGACGATCGCGTCCAGGTCCGGGCCGCAGGCGATCGCGTCGGCGACGTCCTCGGGTCGTACGAACTGGGTGGCGCCGGCGAACCCGGCGGGCGTGGTGAGGTCGGCGTTCACGGACCAGCCGCCACCGAACCAGCGGAACTGCTCGTGGGCGCGTGCCACAGCGGCATCCTTGTCCGGATCCCAGCAGATCGGGATCTGCCCGATCGCCCGAGCGTCGCTCGCGATCTGAGGCGCTCCATCGACGGCGTTCCACTGCTCGACGAGGGACGAGTCCGGCTCGACGCCGATGAGATGGTCGGCGAGGGGTGCGAACGTGGCGATCGCCCGCTCGCCGGCCACGGCGATCCCGATCTCGACGGCTTCGTCCGGCAGGTCCCAGATGCGGGCAGAGTCGACCTGGAAGTAGTCGCCCCGGTGGTCGACGAGCTCGCCGGTGTGCAGCGCGCGGATGATCTCGACCGCCTCGGCGAGCATGGCCTGCCGTTCCTGGAGCGCGGGCCATCCCTCGCCGACCACGTGCTCGTTGAGGTTCTCGCCGCTGCCGAGACCGAGGGTGAACCGGCCGTCGGCGAGGACCTGCAGGGTCGCCGCCTTCTGGGCGACGACCGCGGGGTGGTAGCGCTGCGTCGGGCAGGTCACATAGGTCATCAGGCCGACGCGCGACGTCGCCTGGGCGACGGCGCCGAGCACCGTCCAGGCGTACGGGGCATGGCCCTGCTCGGTCAGCCAGGGGGAGTAGTGGTCGCTCATCACCTCGAAGTCGAAGCCGACCTCCTCAGCCTCCGCGGCGTACCGGACCAGCTCACGCGGACCGCTCTGCTCCGTCATCAGGGTGTAGCCGAATCGCGTCATGCGTCAGCGGTCCTCGGGCCACTCGGCGTCGGCGATGGGCACGCCCTCGTCGTGAGGTGGCACGATCTCCGGCTCCGGGAGGTCGGGATCGTTGCGCGGGTCCTCGCCGGGATCGATCGGGACAGGGTCGCCCGAGGGTACGACCTTGGGGTCGGGGTTCGGTTCGTCCGGTGTCGTCGTCATGCGACTCCGGTACCCGGTCTCGTCCGTCCCATGACTCGGGTCTCGGCCGTCACGCTTCCTGGAGCAGAGACGCCGCGACCGTGAGGTCTGCGACCAGCGCGTCGTACGCCGTCGCGCGGTCGTCGGCCCGCAGCACCGCGGACGGATGGTTGGTCGCCAGCACCCAGTCCGGGGCCCGTCGTACGGCGAGGGTGGAGGGCCACTGCAGGCGTTCGCCCCGTACGTCGCCCACTCGGAAGGACGGGCCGTAGACGGCCTTGCCCGCGGTGGCGCCCAGCAGCACCACGCCTCTCGGCCGTACCAGTCCGAGCTCGGCGTCGAGCCACGGCTTGCACGCGGTGACGTGCGCCTGGCTCGGCGATTTGTGGATCCGCTGCTTGCCCCGGGTCCGTTCCCACCGGAAGTGCTTCACCACGTTCGTCGTGAAGACGTCGTCGGCCCCTACGCCCGCATCGGTCAACGCGTCGTCGAGGACACGCCCCGCCGGGCCGACGAAGGGATGACCTCTACGGTCCTCCTGGTCGCCGGGCTGCTCACCGAGGAGCATGAGCGACGCCTTGAGACGTCCTTCACCGACGACCGCCTGCGTCGCGTCGCGATAGAGCTCGCAGCCGCGACATGCCTGCGCCGCCTCGTGGAGGCTGCGCAGGCTCACGCGCTCTGGGACCCAGGCCTCTGCGCCCGGACGCTCTTCACTCACCACGACCTGCCTGTACCCCGAATCGCCGCTTCTGATCATGCGGTGAACGGGCCTGGGTACCAGAGGTGTGCACATCGCCGCTCAACGAGGAGGATCTATGTCGGACGGTCAGAAGCCGGACGAGCGGACGTCGGAGGACCAGTCGCCCGACGAGGGTGACGCGGCGCAGGTCTCGGAGGTCTCGGGCATGAGGGATCCGAGCACGCCGATCTCGCCCGGGGACGCGACCGCGGGCTACCCGCCGAGCGAGAGCGGTCACGCGGACGAGGGCACCGCCGGACCGGACGCCGCTCCGCGCCGGGAGGCCGAGGAGTCGCCGGGGGACCTTCCGCACGCGGACTGACGCGGAGCCTGTCAGCCCACCGGGCCGACGCCGAGCCGGCGCAACCGGTCGCGGAGGTGGTGCTGCTCGGCGACGTTGACGGTCGCCGCGATCGCCCGGCGGTAGGCGACCGCCGCCTCCTCCGGACGCCCGGCGCGCTCGAGGAGGTGCGCGCGTACGGCGTCGACGCGGGTGACGCGCGGATGGTCCGCCTCGAGCGCGTCCAGCTGCATCAGCGCAGCCTCGGGGCCGTGCACCATGCCGGCCGCGACGATCCGGTTCAAGGCGATCGCGGGGTTGCGTCCGTCGGTCGTGTGGTCGAGCACCGTGTAGAGCGCGTGGATCTCGTCCCAGTCCGTGGAGTCGGTGTCGGCAGCCTGGGCGTGCAGCCCCGCGATGCAGGCCTGGAGCAGGTACGGCCCCGGCTCGGCGCCAGGGACGACGGCATCGAGCACGGCCAGGCCCTCCGCGACCATCGCCTCCTCCCACCGGCGCCGATCCTGCTCGTCGAGGGGGATCAGCTGCCCGCGCGACCCGACGCGCGCCGGATGGCGTGCCTCGGTGAGGAGCATGAGCGCGAGGAGACCGGCGACCTCGGTCGACTCGGGCGCCGCCTGACGGAGCAGCCGCGCGAGGTGGATCGCCTCCAGCGCGAGGTCCGTGTTCTGCGCCGGCGCACCGCTCGTCGTGTGGTGCGCCTCGGTGAACATGACGTAGAGCACGTCGAGCACCGGGGCCAGCCGCTCGGCGACGTCCGCGGGTCGGTCGAGCGGCGCGCCGTGGTCGGCGAGCCGCCGCTTCGCCCGCGTGATGCGCTGCGCGATGGTCGCCTCCCGCAGCTGGTACGCGTTCGCGATCTGCTCGGTCGTGAGCCCGGCGACGGCCCGCAGCGTCAGCGCGACCTGCGCGGACCGGGACAGCGCGGGATGGCAGCAGAGCTGCAGCAGCAGCAGGGCATCGTCGCTCTGCACGCCCTCGTTGCTCAGCGGTTCCTCGAGCAGGGCGACGCGCCCCTCACGGACACGACGGCGCTGGTCGCTGCGGACCCGGTCGACGTAGCGCCGTCGGGCTGTCGTGGCCAACCACGCCTGCGGGTCGTCGGGGGGATCGGTCGGCCACCGGACGTACGCATCCAGGAGCGCCTCCTGGACGGCGTCCTCGCACAGGTCGAACTGGCTGCTGCCGTACGTGCGGAGCAGCCGGGCGAGGGTCTGCGGCGCCAGGTCGCGCCACAGGCCCTCGTCGACAGGCGAGGGACCGGTCACCCGTCCCCCAGGTCCGAGAACACGACGGGCCGGATCTCCACGGCGAGGCCGGGGATGGAGGCGTCGGGGATCATCTGCGCGAGCTCGATCGCCCGCGCCTCGTCCTCGACGTCGAGCAGGTAGAAGCCGCCCATGAACTCCTTCGCCTCGACGAAGGGGCCGTCGGTGACCTCGGGTCGCGCCCCGTTGCTGCGGACGACCTTCGACCGGCTCGGGTCTCCGAGCGCCTGGGTGGAGATGAACTCGCCGTTCTCCTTGGTCGTGGCCATGAAAGCTCCGTGCCCCTCGCCGATCTGCTGCTGCTGCTCGTCGGTAAGGTTCTCCAGGACGGCCGGGTCGATGTGCATCAGGATCAGGTACTTCATGGGGTCCTCCTCTGGACTGGCGCACCCCGGTCGGAGTGTCGTCAGGTGGTCGTCACCGTCGTCGCTGGCACGACACCACGCCAGAAAGAATCTTGGCCGGATTCCGGCGGCGCTGTCGATCCCCGTGATCCCGCGACGACCTAGGGGCATGAAGTCACCCAGGCTGAGCCTCGCGCTCCTTCTTCTTCCCACGGCCGTGGTCGCCGTGGACCTCAACGTCCTGTTCCTCGCCGTGCCCGAGCTCACCGCCGACCTCGGCGCCTCGGCGACGCAGCAGCTCTGGATCACCGACGTGTACGGCCTGGTGGTGGGCGTGCTCGCGATCGTGGCCGGTGCGGTCGGTGACCGGGTCGGCCGGCGCCGCCTCCTGCTGCTGGGCTGTGCGGGATTCCTCGCGGCCTCGTTGCTGGCCGCGTACGCAGCGACTCCTGAGATGCTGCTGCTCGCCCGCGTTCTCCAAGGAGTGGCCGGCGCCACGCTGATGCCGTCCACGCTGGCGCTGATCGGTGAGGTGTTCCCCGACGACGCAGCGCGTACGAAGGCCATCGCCACCTGGGCGACATGCCAGTTCGCGTTCGCGTCGCTCGGCCCCGTGGTGGGAGGCCTGCTCCTCCACTGGTTCTGGTGGGGCTCGGTGTTCCTGCTGGCCGTGCCGGTGTGTGGAGTCGTCCTCGTCCTCGGGCCAAGGCTGCTCCCGGCGTCACGGCCGGCCGAACGTGGGCCGCGGGTCGACCTGCTCAGCGCGGGCCTCCTCATGGCGGTGCTGCTCGCGCTCTTCACTGCGATCAAGGCGTGCATCCCCGGGTCACCCACCCCGTTGCCGATCGCCGTCGCGGCGGTGGCGATCGTACTCGTGGGCGGCATCGTGTTCGCCCGTCGCCAGCGGCGGCTCGCCGTACCGTTCCTCGATCTCGACCTGCTCCGTGAACCGGTGATCGTCGTGTCGGTCGCCAGCCTCACTCTCGCCGCCGTCGTGCTCGCCGGCACCGGGTTCTGGGTGACCCAGTACCTCCAGTCGGCCGCTGGTCTCTCACCCCTCGTCGCTGCGGTCGTCTTCATGCCGATGGGACTCGGGATCGGAGCCGGGACGTTCCTCGCACCGGTGCTCGGTCGGCGTTTCGATCCCGACCGGCTGATCCCCGCCGGCCTGGTGGTCTCGTCACTCGGCGCGCTCCTCCAGCTGACGGTCTCGGCGGGATCCGGGTACTGGCCGATGCTGGTGGCGATCGCGATCATCGCGTTCGGGTGCGGGCCCCTGTTCGCGTTCTCGACGCAGCGCATCCTCTCGGCTGCGCCGCCCGCGGCAGCCGGTCGGGCGGCCGCGCTCGCGGAGACCAGCAACCATGTCGGCTCGTCCCTCGGGTTCGCGGCCGTCGGCAGCCTCGCCACGACGGTGTTCGCGCTGTCGCGAGGCGAGACCGGCACCATGGCCGAGGCGCGAGCGGCGGCCCAGGGGCCACCGCAGGACCACGTCGCCCTCGAGGCCCTCGCCGTGGCGGCGACCGACGCCCTGCACGCCGTCGGGCTGTGCACCGCTGTCCTCCTGCTGGGGTGTGCCGTCCTCAACACCCGCCGTACGGCTCGTCGACCGAGCGGCGTCGAATCACCCCTGGGGTATGACGACACCGACCGCCATGTGACCGACGATCGAGGTGTCGGGACCGCCGCCGCGGTTCCACCCGACGAAGGAGGACGTGCATGAGACGCGCAGCAACACTGGTCGTGCCCTTGCTCCTCGCCGGGTCGCTCGGGGCCTGCGGCGACGGTGACGGTGACGACGAGCCGCCGGCCGTCTGCAGCTCGGTCGACACCTTGCAGGACTCGGTCGAGGAGCTGTCGGACATCGACGTCACCTCCCAAGGCAGCCTCGCCGAGCTCAAGGACGGGATCCCCGAGGTCGGCGACGCCCTCGCCGACGTGAAGGCCGAGGCGAAGTCCGAGTTCGCCACACCGCTGTCCGCGGCCGAGTCCAGCTGGGCCACCCTGCAGGCCGCCTTGGACGCAGCGGTCGCCAGCCCGACGGGCGCGACGTTGTCCGCGGCCGGGACGGCACTGTCCACCTTCGGGCAAGACGTGAAGACCCTCGTCAGCGACGTCGAGTCGACCTGCTGACGCCATACGGAAGAAGGACATCGCGATGATCAGGCTCATCAACGACATGCCCCCGGGAACCGTCGGCCTCGAGGCGGTCGGCAAGGTGACCGAGGAGGACTACCGCGACGTGCTCGTCCCCGCCGTCAACGCGGCGCTCGAACGGGGGGACGTCCGCCTCCTCTACGTGCTCGGCGAAGACTTCGGGTCGTACGCGCCGGGTGCGGTGTGGGCGGACACGAAGCTGTGGGCACGCCACATCAAGGGGTGGAAGCGGGTTGCGATCGTCTCCGACGCCGACTGGCTGGAGAACAGCGTCAAGGCCTTCGGCTGGATGATGCCGGGCGACATCAAGGTCTTCGAGACCGATGACGTCGACGACGCGAAGGAGTGGCTCGTCGGTCTCGACGACGACGATGACGACTGACGGTTGCGCTAGTCCACGATCCGCAGCTGTCGGTCGGTGTCGTTGAACCGACGTGGGCCGTTCGAAGTGACGGTGACGATGTCTTCGATCCGGACGCCGAAACGTCCTGACAGATAGATCCCGGGCTCGACCGAGAAGCACATGCCCGGAACCAGCGGTTGCTCCTCTCCCTCGACCATGTACGGCGGCTCGTGCGTCGTCACCCCGATCCCGTGACCGGTGCGGTGGATGAACTGCTCGCCGTACCCCGCGTCGGTGATGACCTTCCTGGCAGCACGGTCGATCTCCTGGCAGCTCACCCCGGGGCGTACGGAGTCGACGCCTGCCTGCTGAGCCAGCCGCACGATCTCGTGGACCTCCCGTGCTTCAGCGGTCGGCTCGCCGACCGACACGGTGCGGCTGGTGTCCGACCCGTAGCCGAACATGAGCCCGCCGAAGTCCAGCACCACCATGTCGCCCCGCTCGATCCTCCGGGCGCCAGCCTCGTGGTGGGGGTTGGCGCCGTTCGGGCCGGAGCCGACGACGGTGAAGTCGACCTGCTCGTGGCCCCGCTCGCGGAGCAACCGGGCGAGATCCGCGGCCACGTCGGTCTCCAGCCTGCCCGCGAACTGCACGTGGACGATCTCCTCGTACGTGGCGTCCGCTGCGGAACCGGCCGCTGCCAGCCGCGCGAGCTCGTTGTCGTCCTTGACCGCGCGCAGCATCGGAAGCACCTGGGTCATCGACCGGTAGCGCGAGTGCGGGAGGGCGTCCTGAAGGCCGAGGACGTGCATGGCCCAGGCGGAGTCGGACACGGCGTACGTCCCGTCCGCGTCGATCAGCACTCGCGCGGAGGCGTAAGGGTCTGTGGCGTCGGCCCAGTCCATGAGCGTGAGACCGCCGGCGCCCTCGGCTGCCTCGGCGTCGGGTCGCTCGAGCCGCGGTACGAGGAGGGTGGGGGAGCGGTCGGCGGAGAGGACGAGCGCGGTGAGGCGTTCGGTGATCGCGGTGGGCTGGTAGCCGGTCAGCCACACGAGGTCGGGTCCGGGTGTGACGATCAAGCCGTCCAGTCCGGCGTCCTGGGCGTCCGCGGCGACGCGTCTCATCCGCGCGACGTAGTCGTCGGTGGTGAACGCGGCTGGGCCGGCAGGTGTTGTCTCGGTCATCGTCTCCGCACCGTCTCTCGTCGTCACTGCAGCGCGGCGGTCAGTCGCATGACGTTGTCGATGTACGCCGACCGCCGCGGTCTGCTCAGCCACTCGTCGAGGGTCAGCTCATGACAGACGGCGCGGTAGCTGTCCTCGACCGTACGCATCTGGGCGACGGCCTCGGGCCCCAGCAGCATGAGCGACACCTCGTAGTTGAGCGCGAACGACCGCATGTCCATGTTGCTGGACCCGAGCACGGCGACGTCCTCGTCGACGGTGAAGAACTTCGAGTGGAGGATGGCGGGCGCCGGGTAGAAGTAGATGCGCACCCCGGCCCGCAGGAGCGCCTCGTAGTAGGACCGTTGGGCGTGGAACACCATGAACTGGTCGCCGGCCTCGCTGACGAAGAGCTCGACGTCGACGCCGCGCTGGGCGGCGGTCGTCACGGCGTACAGCAGCGACTCGTCGGGGACGAAGTACGGGCTGGTGATCGACAGCCGCTTCTGCGCCGAGTAGATGAGCGTCGTGAAGGCCCGCAGGTTGTTCTCCGTCGCGAATCCCGGCCCGCTCGGGATCACCTGCGCCTCGATCTCACCGCGGCTCGGCGGCGGGGAGGCGATCTCGTCGATCAGCCGGATGTCGGACTCGGCGTACCAGTCGGTCGCGAAGAGGAGGTTCAGCGCGCTGACCGCAGGGCCTTCGACCCGGGCCATGAGCTCGACCCACTCGCGGCCGGCCTTGTGGTTCTTGGGCTTGTTGTAGCCGGGCTCGATGAGGTTCTGAGAGCCGGTGAACGCGACTGTGCCGTCGACGACCATGATCTTGCGGTGGTTGCGCAGGTCGGGGCGGCGCCAGTGGCCCTTCAGCGGTTGGATCGGCAGCATCATGTGCCACTCGATCCCGGTGGTGTCGAGGCGCTCCTTGAACTCCTTGAAGCCGGGGATGCCCCGCGATCCCAGGTGGTCGAAGAGCATGCGCACGGTGACTCCGCGGTCGGCCGCGCGCACGAGCGCGTCGAACACCGGGGACGTCACGTCGTCCCAGGCGCTGATGTAGAACTCCACGTGCACGAACGATCTGGCCGTGTCGATTTCCGCTGCCATCGCCGCGATGCTGTCGGCGTACCCGGGAAGCAGGTCGACCTTGTTGCCGGGCGACACCGGCTTGGCGCCGAGCGTGCGGTTGAGCGTCGCGACCGACGCGACGTACTCCGGGCCCGGGAAAGCCGTCTCGAGGGTGGGGACGTTGGCCGTCTGCTCGGCGACCATGGCGTTGATCGCCGCCTGCTCCTCGTGCCGCCGTCGTTCGAGCTTCGTCCGCCCGAGCACGAGGAAGACCACGAAGCCGAACAGCGGAATGATCAGGATCAGCAGCAGCCAAGCCATGCCGCTCGACGGTCGCCGGTTCTTGGGTACGACCCCGAGCGCGATCACCTTGATCGCCAGGTCGACCACGTACAACGCCGCTGCAATCCACGCCACCATGAGCCAACTGTGGTGCAGGCGGGGAGCCGCCGTCGTCACTCGGCGGGGGTGAAAAGCCGACGGAGACAACGGCGTCGCACCCCTGGATTCGGCCGGCGAGGTGGCGTCCGGTAGTGTCGTGCCTACCGACGCGGGGTGGAGCAGCTCGGTAGCTCGCTGGGCTCATAACCCAGAGGTCACAGGTTCAAATCCTGTCCCCGCTACAAGACATCAGGCCCGGGATCCCAGCGGATCCCGGGCCTGATTGCTTTCTGTCGCCGGTCACTGATCGGATCGGTCCGCGACGATCGGGTGCGAGCAGGCAGGGGGCGTGCAGGCTTGAGCGCGAAGGAGGGGCCGTGATCGCAGCTCTCAACCAGCTCGTCGACGCCGTCGACGTGAACCTCGCCGAGGAGATCGACGTCGAGCAGGTGGCAAGCCGCCTCGGGACGACCGAGTACCACCTGCGTCGGATGTTCTCGTCGCTGGCCGGCATGCCGTTGTCCGAGTACGTCCGTCGGCGCCGCATGACGGTCGCTGCCGCGGACGTCGTCACGGGCGACGGTCTGCTGGACATCGCGGTGCGCTACGGATACGGCTCGACCGAGGCGTTCGGTCGCGCGTTCCGGGCGGTGCACGGAGCCAGTCCTGGCGACGTACGCCGCGAGGGAGGACCCCTTCGTACTCAACCGCTGCTCAGGTTTCGCCTGACCGTAGAAGGGAGCACACCGATGGACACCCGCATCGTCGAACGACCGGAGTTCCGACTCGTCGGACATGCAGCACGCGTGCCGCTGATCCACGAGGGCGTCAACCCGCACATCCAGGAGCACGTCGCGTCGCTCCCCGAGGCCGAGCACCTGCGACTCAAGGGCTTGAGCGACACGGAGCCGGCAGGTCTTCTCCAGGTCAGTGCCGACGTCGACCCCGACTACGTCGAGGACAGCGAGCTGACCTACCTGCACGGCGTCGCGCTCAGCCAGGACACCTCGGTGCCCGGCGACCTCGACGCCATCGAGGTCCCCGCCGGCGCATGGGCGGTGTTCCGTTCGTCCGGCCCCCACCCGGACGCCTTGCAGGCGACGTGGGCCGCGACCGCCACCGAGTGGTTCCCGTCGAACCCGTGGCGGTTGCGTCCCGGGCCTTCGATCGTGGCAGTTCTCGACCGCGCCGCCGACTTCAGCACGGCGACGTGCGAGCTGTGGCTGCCCGTGGAGCACGCACGGCCCTGAGCGTGGCTGGTTTGCGGTTTCGGCAACGCCGTTTGTGGCGCGGGCCGAGCACCGGCAGGCTGTGGACGTGGACACGAACGAGTCGTACGAAGAGCCCTCCGCCGACAACGCCGCTTCCGACGAGCCCCTCACCGAGGAGGAGGCGGCGATGTTCGAGCCGTCGAGCTGGGACGAGCGCTACTCCGGCGAAGAGACGATCTGGAGCGGGAAGCCGAACGCGCAGCTGGTGAACGAGGCGTCGGCGCTGGCTCCGGGCACCGCCCTGGACGTCGGCTGCGGCGAGGGCGGTGACGTGATCTGGCTCGCCGGCCAGGGGTGGAGGGCCACGGGAGCCGACTTCTCGGCGAACGGCCTCGCCCGTGCCGCGCGGCACGCCGAGGAAGCCGGTGTCGCGGACCGCACCGACTGGTGGCAGGTCGACGCCCGCACGTTCTCTGCGGAGGGACGCGAGTTCGACCTCGTGAGCAGTCACTTCCTGCACCCGCCGGACCACGGGATGATCGAGGTCACCGCCAGGCTGGCGGAGGCGGTCGCTCCTGGTGGGCACCTGCTCGTCGTGGGCCATGCCCCCTCGGAGACGTTCAACCACCTGACCGCGAACCAGCGCCGGGCGATGTTCCTCGCCGCAGACCTGCTCCCGGGCCTCCCGGAGGACTTCGAGGTCCTCGTCGTCGAGCAGCGGCCCCGCACGATGGTCCGCGACGGGGTCGAGGTCGCCGTCCACGACTCCACGCTGCTCGCGCGCCGTACGCCCGTCGCCGCATGAGCGGACACCTTGCGCTCGTCGGGTGCTATACGAGCGACGGCGCCCCCGGTCTGCAGTCCGTCCGGGTGCACCGCCACGGAGACGTCGAGCCGCTGAGCGCGCTGGAGATGGAGTCGCCGTCGTGCGTCGTCTGGCACCCGACCCTGCCCGTCGCGTACGCGACCAACGAGACCGCTGCCGGCGGCGTCACGGCAGTAGCCGTCGACGGGGCCGGAGGGATGCGCGTCCTCGGTACGGCGTCGACCGGCGGCAGCCCGTGCCACGCCACGGTCACCGCTGACGGCCGCTGGCTGCTCACCGCCGACTACACGGGCAGCACCGTCACGCTCGTCGAGCTGGACCCCGATGGCCGCCCACGTGCGACCGTCGACTCCGCGCACCTGGTCGGGAGCGGGCCTGACGCCGAGCGGCAGGAGCAGTCGCACCCCCACATGGTCGCCACGGACGTCGTGGGGGAAATGCTGGTCTGCGTCGATCTGGGGACCGACCTGCTGACGTCGCTCGCGATCTCGGACCGAGGGCAGCTCACTCAGGAGCGGACGTGGCGGCTGCCCCCGGGGACCGGACCGCGCCAGATCGTCACGCACCCCGACGGTGGCACCGCGCTCGTCGTCGGCGAGCTCAGCGGCACCCTGCTGCACGTCCGTCTCGGTGACTCCGACGACGCCGAGGTGCTGGCCGAGGCCCCGACCACGTCGGGCGACGAGCGGTCGCTGCCCGCCCAGCTGACGGCGTACGGAGACCACGTCCTCGTCTCCAACCGCGGTCCGGACACCGTCGCCGTCCTCGACGTCCGGTCGTCGTCGCTCGCGCACGTCGCCGAGCTCCCGACGGGAGGCCGGTGGCCCCGCCACTTCGCCGTCGTGGACGGGCTCCTTCTCGTCGCCAACGAGGACTCGTCCACGATCGAGACGCTCGAGCTCGACGCCGGTGGTTCCGGCGGTCGGCTGACCAGCAGCTTCACGACCGCCAAGCCGACCTGGGTGGCGGTGCGCGGCTGACGGCGAGAGGGTGTGACGCATGGGAATCCTGCGCGGACGACGCGATGACGGAGACGTACGACGGTTCCGCATGAGGGAGAAGCTCGCCTCGATCGGAGACGACTTCTGGATCGAGGACGAGGACGGCGACCGCGCCTTCAAGGTGAACGGCAAGGCGGTCCGGGTGCGCGACACCTTCGTGCTCGAGGACCTGACCGGCCGGGAGGTCGCGAAGATCCAGGAGCGGAAGCTCAGCGTGCGCGACAAGGTCGCCGTCGAGCGTGATGATCAGACGCTCGCGACGGTGCACAAGGCACTGGTCGGCATCCGGGACCGCTTCGCCATCGACGTCGAGGGCGGCCCCGACCTCAAGGCGCACGGCAACGTGGTCGACCACGAGTACGAGATCGAGCGCGACGGCGACACGGTCGCGCGGATCTCGAAGAAGTGGTTCCGTGTCCGCGACACCTACGGCGTCGAGATCGAGGCCGGCGAGGACGAGGCCCTCCTGCTCGCCACGGTCGTGGCCATCGACTCGCTGACCGACTGAGCGACCCGCACCTCACACCACCGGAGTGATGCGCACAGCCGCGACTTGAGGTGCCATCGGAGGATGAGCACCCTCACATTCGCGTCGGTCGACGACCGCGCGGCGGGCGGAAAAGCCTTGCGTCAGCGCATCCCACGGTCCTCGCAGGGCGGGTGGCGGCCCCTCCCGGACCGCCGCGATCCCGTCGAGGTCCTGGAGGAGCAGGCGGCCGACCGGGTGCCGGAGCTGGTCCCGATCCGGTATGGCCGCATGCTCGGGTCGCCGTTCGCGTTCTTCCGGGGCGCCGCCGCGCTGATGGCACAGGACCTGGCGGCGACTCCGCACAGCGGGCTCGTCGTCCAGCTGTGCGGCGACGCGCACCTGTCCAACTTCGGGAGCTTCGCGGCCCCCGACCGTCGGCTCGTCTTCAGCATCAACGACTTCGACGAGACGCTGCCCGGTCCGTTCGAGTGGGACGTGAAGCGGCTCGCGGCGAGCTTCGCGGTCGCCGGGCGCGACCGCGGGTTCTCTGCCAAGCAGCGCGGAGCCATCATCGTGTCCGCTGTGAGTGCCTACCGGACGACGATGCGCGAGCTGGCAGGCAAGCGTCGCCTCGACGTCTGGTACGCCCGCGCGAACATCGACAAGATCGAGGAGGAGGCGGCGAGCCGGATCGCTCCGGACGAGGTGAAGCGGATGCGGCGCAACATCGCGAAGGCGCGAGCCAAGGACAGCGTGAGGGCGTACAGCAAGATGGTCGAGGTCGTCGACGGGCACCCGCGGCTCGCGAGCAGGCCCCCGCTCGTCGTCCCCCTGCGTGACCTGTTCCCCGACATCGAGCAGCACCGTCTCGAGGCCGCGGTCGACGCGATCCTGCGGTCGTACCGTCGGAGCCTCCAGTCCGCGCACCGGCACCTGCTCGGCGGCTTCCGGTTCGTCGAGACAGCGCGCAAGGTGGGCGGTGTCGGCAGCGTCGGCACGCGAGCGTGGATCGTGCTCATGGTCGGGAACGACCTGTTCGACCCGCTCTTCCTCCAGCTCAAGGAGGCGCAGCCGTCGGTGCTCGAGCGGCACCTGCCACGCAGCGCTGCTCGCAACCACGGCCAGCGCGTGGTCGAGGGCCAGCGGCTGATGCAGCCGGCGAGCGACGTGCTGCTCGGCTGGGTCCGGTCGAACGGGATGGACGGGGCGACGCGGGACTACTACGTGCGGCAGCTCTGGGACGGCAAGGGTTCGGCGATGGTCGACGTGATGTCGGCCGGGTCGATGGTGGCGTACGCCGAGATCTGCGGGGCGACGTTGGCCAGGGCTCATGCGCGCTCCGGCGACGCGGCCGAGATCGGGGGCTACCTCGGCAGTGGGGACAAGTTCGACCGCGCTCTGGCCGACTTCGCCGAGGCGTACGCCGACCAGAACGAGCATGACCATGCCGCACTGAGGGCCGCGGTCGACGCGGGGCGGGTCGCCGCCGCTCTCGCGTGACTCACGCCCTCACGGCGACCAGCCAGGCGAGATACACCGCGTACGCGGCGACGAACGCGCCGCCTTCCCAGCGCGTGATGCGGCGCCCGCTGAGGAACACCGGCACGCACGCGACGGCCACCGCCGCCATCAGAACCAGGTCGGCCGCCAGGACCTCTTCGGGTACGGGCACATCACCGGGGGCGGCGATCGCGACGACTCCGAGGATGAACACCAGGTTGTAGACGCTCGACCCGATGAGGTTCCCGAGGGCGAGCTCGCGATCACCGCGGAGGGTGGATAGCAGCGTGGTCACGAGCTCCGGGGCCGACGTGCCGATCGCGACCACGGTCAGTCCGATCACGGCGTCGCTCACCCCGAGCGAGGACGCGGCATCGACCGCACCGCGGACGAGGAGCTCGGCGCCGACCACGATGATCACCAGTCCGGCGAGGAGCCCGAGCACGTCGCGCAGCAGGGAGCCGGACGTCGTCACCGGGGGTGCGGCGACCGCATCGTCCTTGGCGTCAGCCCGCCCCGCTCGGAGGACTCCATACGTGTAGGCGACGCCGAGGACGAGCAGGACCACGCCCTCGAACGACGTGAGCGTGCCGTCGCGTCCCATCACGAACACGAGCAGTGCGGCGGCCGTCATCGACGGGAGGTCGAAGCGCAGGGTCCGCGAGGCGAGCCCGATCGGGCGGATCGCCGCGCTCAGCCCGAGGATGAGGAGGAGATTGACGAGGTTGGTGCCGACGATGTTGCCGACGGCGAGTCCGGCGCTGTCACGCCGGGCCGCGTCGATGCCGATCGCCAGCTCGGGCATGCTCGTGCCGAGTGCGACGACGGTGAGGCCGATCGTGATCGGTGCGATGCCCAGCCGTGCCGCGAGGCCGGAGCCCCCGCGTACGAGGAGCTCGGCGCCGACGACGAGGCCGACCAGGCCGAGCACCATCAGCAGCGCCGTGGACATGGGGACACTCTGGCAGGCCCCGGACCTCCCGGCCCGTGCGGTTCAGAAGCCCCGGTGAGGCGTGTCGTGCGTTCAGTGGGCGGTGCGACGCGGGACGAGATGCATGACGGCGACGACGATCGCTCCGACGACGAGCCCGATGATCGCCGACGCGATCGTGTTGACGAGCCAACCGAGCACGGCACCAGCACCCGACACGGCGTCGTGGACGGCCTCCTCGAGGTGGTGGACGATGTCGTACGGCGCGTGCCAGCCGAGCTCCTCGGCTCCCACGAGCAGGATGTGGCCGCCGACCCACAGCATGGCGACGACCCCGACCGCGGAGAGGGTGGCGAGGACGACGGGCATGGCCTTGACGAGGCCGTTGCCCAACCCGCGAGACATCGACGACGTCCGCTGCGCGAGCGCCAGGCCGATGTCGTCCATCTTGACGATCAGCGCGACCACGCCGTACACGAGTGCGGTGATGCCGAGCGCGACGACGACGAGGATGATCGCGCGTGACACGAACGGCTCGTCGGCGACCTCGTTGAGGGCGATCACCATGATCTCGGCCGACAGGATGAAGTCGGTACGGATGGCTCCCGACACGACCGTCTGCTCCTGGTCGACGCCTTCGGCGGTCGACGGCTTCTCTGGGGCATGGTGGCCGGAGACCTTCTCCCACAGCTTCTCGGCGCCCTCGTAGCACAGGTAGGTGCCGCCCACCATGAGGATCGGAGTGAGGAGCCACGGGAGGAACTGGCTCAGCAGCAGCGCCGCCGGGAGGATGACGAGCAGCTTGTTGCGCAGGGATCCCTTGGCGATGCGTCCGATCACCGACAGCTCGCGCTTGGGCGACAAGCCCTGGACGTAGCGCGGCGTCACGGCCGCGTCGTCGACCACGACACCCGCCGCCTTGGCGCTCGCACGCCCGGCCGCAGCGCCGACGTCGTCGATCGACGCGGCGGCGAGTCGTGCGAGAGCGGCGACGTCGTCGAGCAGCGCCGCGAGCCCGACGCTCATGCGTGTGCTCCGAGCGGGGAGATGGCGATCACTGTCACGAGAGAAGGGTAGTTGTGTCACGGCCGTTCCCCGAGCCCGGCTCACCAGGTTCTCAGAACAGCAGGTCTTCGCTCACGCTCCTCGCCGCTCCGATCGCCTGACCCGCCGCTAGTGCGGGCCGGGTTTCCCGGAGGGCGCCACGACCAGCCACCGACCGCCGTTCTCGACGACGTCGTGGCACAGAACCTCGCCGCGACCCTCGTGCGCGTAGTAGTAGAGCGGGTGGCCGGCGTACGTGACCTGCAGCTCGCCGCCTCGCCGCCGGGTCGTCCCGAGAAGGTCGCCGCGAGCGCCGCGTGCGGCGCTCGGCGGAGCCTCGGTCAGCACCGGGGGCCATGCGGCGGCGCAGTCGCCGTAGCACCGCGGCCGTGTCGACGTCTCCTTCTCGAACAGGTAGACGGCCCGACCGCGCCGGTCGAAGAGCATCGGTCCGTAGTCGCTGTCGCGGACCGTGATCACCGTCGTCCTGCCGGTGGGCGTCGGCTGCGCCGTCACCGTCGGTGCGGCGGTCGATGGTGCGGCGGTCGCCGACGGTGCCTGGGTGGTCGGTGGGGACGCTGAGGCCGAGGAGCCTTCGTCGGCGCTCTCGGGTCCGCTCCCGCAGCCCGCGAGGAGGGCGAGCGTGGCTGCGAGCATGAGGAGCGGTCGTACGGTCACGGCGCCAGCCTAGGGCTGCGGTGGGCGCGCAGGGCGGCGGTCTGCGAGGTACTCAGCGGGCATGCCGGGCCCGGGCGCCACCTGGACGCCGTCGTGTCCGACGGCTCCGCAGCGCGCGCACGTCGTCTCGACCCCGACCGCGGCGCCGCAGTCGGCGTGGTGGAACAGGATCGGTGGTTCGCCGTCGGTCGCCCAGCGGTCGCCCCAGGAAGTGAGGGCCACGAGGGTCGGCGCCAGGTCGCGCCCCTTCGCGGTGAGCGCGTACGTGTGCTGGCGGGGCGAACCGTGGACCTCGCGGCGCTCCATGATGCCGGCGTCGACGAACGCCTCGAGGCGGCTCGCGAGGACGTTGGTCGCGATGCCCAGGTTGTGCTGGAAGTCGTTGAACCGGGTCACGCCGGCGAAGAGGGCGTCGCGCACGATCAGGAGGCTCCACCGTTCGCCGACGAGCTCGAGAGCGCGGGCGAGAGAGCAGATCTGGCTGTCGTAGGTCTTCTGGAGCACAGGATCATCGTACGCCAGGGCTTGCATCATGAAAGTTCTCGACCTAGAGTCGGAGGCGCAACCAAATGGTTGCGCAACTTCTCAAGGGAGAACCTCCATGACTTCCAGCCTCACCAAGACCTTCACGGTCGACGCCACACCGGCCGAGGCGTTCGCCGCCATCATCGACGTCCGCGCGTGGTGGTCCGGGAACGTCGTCGGCCCCACCGACACGCTCGGCGCAGACTTCGTCTACGTCGCGTCGGACCTCCACTACTCGAAGTTCCGGATCACCGAGCTCGTCCCCGACCGCAGCACGGCGTGGGTCGTGCTCGACAGCTACCTCAGCTTCATCGACGACAAGGAGGAGTGGACGGGGACGACTGTCCGGTTCGAGGTGCTCCAGGACGACGGCCGCACGCAGGTGCGCTTCACCCATGAGGGTCTCGCGCCTGCCGACGAGTGCTACGACGTCTGTGACACCGCGTGGGAGTCGTACGTCGTCGGAAGCCTTCGCGCGCTGATCGAGAAGGGGTCCGGCCGCCCGGGCTCGTTCGAGGGCCCGGAGGGGCTCGCCGCCGCACGGGCTGGGCGGGCGATGGTCTGACGGCGACGAGCGTGGCGTGCGCCGTACGATCCGGGGCATGCAACGCTCACCGTCTCGCACCTCGGGTCCGCTCGGCAGCCTTGCCGTCTTCATGGCATCTCGTGACGGGAACGACTCCTCGCTCCTCGAGATGGCGTACGAGGTCGGGGCCGAGATCGCCGAGCGCGACATCGAGCTCGTGTACGGCGGCGGCGGGAGCGGTCTGATGGGTGCGGTCTCGCGGGGTGCCCTCGACCATCGCGGACGGGTCTACGGCGTCATCCCGTCCTTCATGGTCGAGCGCGAGTGGGGTCGCGTCGAGGAGCCGGGCCTGCAGATGCACGTCGTCGAGACGATGCACGAGCGCAAGGCGATGATGACGGCGCGCGCCGACGCCTTCGTCGTCCTGCCCGGCGGCCTCGGCACGCTCGAGGAGATGTTCGAGGTGTGGACCTGGCAGACGCTCGGGCTCCACGCGAAGCCGCTCGGCCTCCTCAACACCGACGGCTTCTGGGACCCGCTCGTCGCGATGCTCGACCGTATCGCCGGGACCGGCTTCATGAGCCGTGAGCTCGTCGACGACCTCGTGGTCGACTCGGACCTTCCGGCGGTCCTCGACGGGCTCGCTGCCCGGCGATGAGTTCGGGCGGCGAGCCAGGTCTGCTGGTGCGTACCGGTTGACCCGATCGAGGAGCCCTCATGTGCAACGTCGTCGCCTACATGCTCGTATCGCTGGACGGGGTCGCCGAGGCGCCCGACCAGTTCGTCCACGACTTCGACGAGGTGATGTACGGCAATCTGGGACGCGTGATCGAGACCCAGGACACGGTGCTGCTCGGCCGTCGGTCGTACGACGAGTGGGCACCGTTCTGGCCCACGTCGACGCACGAGCCGTTCGCGAGCTTCATCAACGGGGTCGAGAAGCACGTGGTGACCTCGACACCGCTCGAGCCCGCCTGGTCCGGGGCAGTGGCGGTCGACCGTCCGGTCGACGAGCTCGTGCGCGAGCTCAAGCAGGGGAGCGGTGGCGACATCGGAGTCCACGGCAGCCTCACGCTGACCTCCTCCCTGCTGGCCGCTGACCTCGTGGACGAGCTGCGTCTCGTCGTCTCGCCGGTGGCGGTGGGCTCCGGACGCCGGCTGTGGGACGGCGAGCGCGACGCGCAGCGGTGGGAGCTCGTACGAGCAACGGGTACGCCGTCGGGCAGCGTGCTGGCGGACTACCGCCGGACCGGCGGCTGAGCCGTACGGACGTCGGCTACCTGATCTCCGGAAGCCGCTGCGCGGCGCCCAGGAGCACGCGGAAGGGGTCTCCCTTCGCTTCCAGGCGGTCGAGGACGGAGCGGATCGTCCAACGGTCCGGGCGGAGCTCGGGGTCGTCGAGCTCGTCCCACGTCAACGGCACCGACACCGGCGCCCCGAAGGCCGGGCGTGGTGAGTAGGGGGCGACGAGCGTCTTGTTGACGGCGTTCTGGGTGTAGTCGAGTCGTGCGAGTCCGGCACGCTCCTTGACCGCCCACTTCCAGCTGACCAGCTCCGGCACGAGCCGTCCGATGGTCTTCGAGAGCGTCTCCACCCATGCGCGCGTGTCGTCGAAGGTGTAGCCGCCGACGACCGGGACCCAGATCTGGATCCCTCGACGACCGGTGACCTTGGGCCGCGCCGTCACGCCGAGGTGCTCGAGCGCCGTACGGTGCAGCCGGGCGAGCATCAGGAGGTCGTCCCAGGACGTGCGGTCGCCGGGGTCGAGGTCGATCAGCGCATAGGTCGGCTTGTGCGGCGCGGCGACCCGCGAGGTCCAGGGGTGCCACTCCAGCGCGCCGAAGTTGGCCGCCCACACGAGCGCGGCCGGCTCGTCCGGCACGAGGTACGTCGTCGTCTCTCCCTCGTCGGCCTCGTCGTTGTCCCACGCGCCCAGCCAGTCGGGGGCGTGACCGGGGCGCTGCTTGTGCCAGAACCCCTTGGCCTCGGCACCGTCGGGGTAACGGTGCAGGTTGAGCGCCCTGCCCTCGACGTAGGGCAAGGCGACCGGCGCGATGCGTGCCGTGTAGGCGAGCAGCTCGCGCTTCGTCACGGGCGGATCACCGGGGAACAGGACCTTGTCCAGGTTCGTGACCTTCAGCTTCCGCCCGAAGACCTCCCACGTCCCCTGCTTGCCGAGCGCCATGAGGGCGTCGATCGCCTCGTCCTGCAGCGGTGCGGGGAGCAGCGACACGCTCGCCTCCGCGGCCGGGAGGTCGGAACGCCACAGGAAGTGCGGGTCGGCCTTCACCTCGTCGTTCGTCCGGCCGCTGAGCACCGACCGCGGATGGTCCTCCGGGTCCCATCCGGCCACGGCGTGGTCGTCGCGCTTGTGCAGGAGCATCCACGCGTTCTCGCCGTCGTCACCGTCACGGCGTACCAGCACGAGACGGCCACGCAGCTTCTCGCCGTGGACCTCGGCGTGCAGCTCGCCCGCCTCGACCGCCGCGCGCGGGTCGTCGGACTTCACCGGCTCCCAGGTGCCGGTGTCCCACACGATGACGTCGCCGCCGCCGTACTCGCCCGAGGGGATGACGCCTTCGAAGTACAGGTACTCGATCGGGTGGTCCTCCACGTGCATGGCCAGCCGACGGGCGCCAGGGTCGAGCGTCGGCCCCTTCGGTACGGCCCAGCTGACGAGCACGCCGTCGATCTCGAACCGCACGTCGTAGTGCAGCCGGCTCGCGCGATGGCGCTGGACCACGAACCTGCCGGCGCCTCCCGACGGCGTCGGGTCGCCCGACGGCTCCGGCGTTCGGGTGAAGTCGCGCTTGCGGCGGTAGAGCTCCAGCGGATCGCCCATGCTGCCCTGTTCAGCGCGTCGGTGGGTTGTTGCGTCGCTCCTCCACAACCGTCGAACGCTGGCGCTGCTGGTTCACGACCAGGGAGATCACGATGGCGAGGACTCCCACGGCCAGCAGGATCCACCCCAGCGTGCCGGTGTCGACGGCGGACGTGTCGATGTTGATCACGTCGAGTGCGAAGACAAGCCCGAGGACGATCAGAACGATGCCGAGGCCGATGGCCATGGATGCCACTCCTTCGTGGATAGGGTGCGGAACACCACAAGAAGTACCCGCGTCGAGCCGCCTCAAACCGCTCAGCCGGCGAGGAGGTCGTCGATTCGCTCCGGCTGTGCGGCGGCCGGCAGCGCGGCGATCGCACCGACGAGCGCTCCCGCACACATGTCGCGCACCTCGGCGAGCGGCACCTCCGGAGCGGTCGTCGCCCACTCGTGGCCGACCGTGCGAAGGTGCAGCAGCCAACCTCGCACTGCCAGGGTGAGCAGCGGATGGGGCTCGGCGCCGGGGACGAGGACCACGAGGATGCGCTCCTCGTGAAGGCGCGTGGACCGCTCGAGGATGGCCTCGATCTCGGGGTCGCCGCTGGCGGCGCCGCGATGGATGGTGCTGACGCCCAGGCGGTTCGCGGCGCAGTGCCCGAGATAGCTGTCGATGCCGGCCAGCAGCTGCTGCCGCGGGCCGAGGTCCGGGTCCGGCGTCGTCGCCTCGGCGAGCTGCTCCGCGGCATGGTCGAGGAGGGCGGCGAAGAACGCACGCTTCGTCGGGAAGTAGTGGTACAGCAGCCCGCGCGAGACTGAGGCCATCTCTGCGACACGCTCGATGTGGACGTCCTCGTAGGGCTGCGTCGCGAACAGTCGCGCCCCGTGGGCCAGCAGCTGCTCGCGACGTTGCTCGGGGGAGAGGCGGGTGCGCGTAGCCACGGCTGGAGACTACTTGACATGGGTTCAGTAGCGCGACAGTCTTTGTTGAACCGACGTGCAACAAGGAGTTACCGATGCGCAACGCCTGGTCCGGCCACACGTTCCCGCACCCGCCGGGCCGTCGACGCTGGATGAAGGACGCCCACAGCATGGATCCCGAGCGCCCGGTCCAGCACATCCTCGAGCACCATCGCGACCTGGGGCCGATCTTCGAGATCGTCGTCTTCGGTCAGAAGTTCGTCTTCGTCACCGACGCCGAGCTGGCCGCCGAGCTCAACGACGAGAAGCGGTTCGTCAAGGCGAACTCGCCCGCGCTGGAGGGCCTGCGGGGCATCGCCGGCGACGGCCTGTTCACCGCGCACAACGACGAGCCCAACTGGCAGCTCGCGCACGACCTGCTCGTGCCGGCCTTCACCAAGCAGGCCATGCAGCGCTACCACCCGGTGATGGCCGAGACGCTCGACGAGCTCTTCACCGTGTGGGACGCCGGTGACGGGCGGGTCGACGTCGGTGCCGACATGACGCGGCTGACGCTCGAGACGATCGGACGTACGGGGTTCAGCCAGGCGTTCGGCTCCTTCACCACCGACGAGATCCATCCGTTCGTCGCGGGCATGGTCACTGCTCTCACGCTCGGGCGCCGCAAGGGCGTCATCGGAGCGCTGCCGGGCGCGGGGTTCCTCGAGCGCCGACTCGATCGCAGGCACGCCGACCAGCTCGACTACGTGCGCGGGTTCCTCGACGACATCGTCCGCTCGCGGCGTACGGCGGCCACGACAGGTGGCGACGACCTCCTCGGCATCATGCTCGACCAGGCCCACCCCGTGACCGGCGAGCGGCTCAGCGACGAGAACATCCGCTACCAGATCCTGACGTTCCTGGTGGCCGGCCACGAGACGACCTCGGGCGCGCTGTCGTTCGCGTTCTACTACCTCGCGCGCCACCCTGACGTGCTGGCGAAGGCTCAGGCCGAGGCCGACGCGATCCTGGGCGACGACCCCGACGCGACGCCGTCGTACGAGCAGGTCCCGAGGTTCCGCTACCTCCGCAAGGTGCTCGACGAGTCGCTCCGGCTGTGGCCTACGGCGCCGGGGTACGCCCGCAGCCCGCGCGAGACGACCACGCTCGGCGGGCGGTGGACGATGACGCCCGACGACTGGGCCCTCGTGCTCCTCCCGCTGGTCCAGCGCGACCGCGCGGTGTGGGGGGAGGACGCCGACTGCTTCGATCCCGAGCGCCCCAAGCCACGCCTGGCCTCGACGGCGAAGCCTTTCGGCACCGGCGAGCGCGCCTGCATCGGACGCCAGTTCGCCGTGCACGAGGCGACGATGGCGCTCGCCCGGATCCTGCACCGCTACGACGTCGCCGGCGACCCGTCGTACGCGCTGACGATCAACGAGCGGCTCACGCTGATGCCCGAGGACTTCCATCTGACGCTGACGCGACGTACGCCGGGTGCCGCCGCGACGGCACCCCGCACGCCCGTTGCCGAGCCTGCGGCTGCCGAGACCTGCCCGTACACCGGCTCGACACCGGGATAGGTCGACGGGCCGACGTCACTGCGCGTGCCGCACGCGGGACAGGTCCTTCGACACGTCCTGCAGCTCGGCGTTCGTCGCTGACGGGTCGAGGATCGTCTCCTCCGCCTCGAACATCAGCGGGAGGAAGCCGACCGAACCCTGGCCTCCACCGAGCGGGACCGTCGCGTTCCAAGGGACTGCACCGCTCGCGAGCTCGAACCAGGCGAGGAGCAGGTCGGCACGCGCGCGGTCGCGCCGGTCGCCGCCCGTCGGCTGCAGGACCGCGTGGGCCTCGCTGGCCGTGAGCGCGGACGTGTCCTCGGAGAACACGCTCGACACCGCGTCGACGATCTCGAGGTAGCCCGCCCCGTACGCCGGGTCGATGTGCGGCTTGCCCTTGCCGCTGTACTGGTGTTTCCACCAGCCGGGACCCTGGGTCGACGTCGCGTCCCCCGTCACGATGATGCCGACCTCGTCGGTCGCGGTGCCGCCGTCGTCGTCGGCGAGGGCCAGGGCGAGATCCACGACGCCCGGGACGTCGGCGGTGACGCCCACGTCGTCGCTGGCGAAGAACGGGAAGGTGCCCAGGGGGGTCGGTGTCGGTGGCTCGTCAGGCTCGGGCGCCGCGCCGTCGTTGAAGAACGTCGTGATGCTCGGCACCGTTCCGTCGTCCCACGTGAAGGTCAGATCGTCGGAGCCGGGGTCACTGCCGTCGGCCTCCACCGTCGCGGTCTCACCGATCCGGGAGACAACGTAGGAACCGCCTGGGAACGCTACCGCGTCGCCGTCGTCGATCACGACGCTCGGGTCGAGGTTGTCGACCACCACGGGGAACGTCGCCGTGTCCACGCCGCCGTCGTCGTCGGTCACCGACACCGTGGCGGTGTAGGTGCCGTTGTCGCCGTACGGGAAGCTCGCGGTGAGCGTCGCGCTGTGCGGCACACCCGGCCCGCCCTCGTCGTCGACCGTGATCGTCGCGGGCTGCGGGCCACCCGTGCCCGTCCCGAAGTCGACGGTCGCGGTGTGCGTGTCCGGCCACCCGGGATCGGTGAAGGTCGCCTCGACCGAGAGCGTGCCGCCCTCGTCGAGCGCGGTGACCTGTGCTGGGTCGAGGGTGAGCGTCGGTGCGACGTTCGTGACGTCACGGGTGAAGGTCACGGCCCCGGTCTCGCCCTTGTCGTCGGTGGCGGTGATCGTCACCGGCGCGGAGTCCGGACCGTCCGAGGTCTGCTCGCTCCAGGCCCAGGTGCCGGCGCCCATGACCACGGTGCCGCGCGAGGCCGTCAGGCTCGTCACCGTTCCGTCGGGATCGGCGAAGGTTCCTGTATTCGTGGCGATCGCGCCCTCGGCCGCCGTCACGATGGCTGCATCGGCGGACACGGTCGGCGGATCGTTGGGAGCACGGAGCGCGGCCAGGAGGTCGATCCGCGGTGTGGTCGCCGTGGTCGTGCCAGCCGCGTTCGTCGCATAGGTGATCGGCACACCCGTGGTCCGCAGGTCGTTCATGAGATCGGCGACCGGGCGGGTCGGGTAGGCGTCGCGCAGGACGGCCAACGCACCCGCGACGTGAGGGGCGGCCATCGAGGTCCCGGACTTGCTCCCGTACGTGTCGTCGGGCTCGGACGAGATGATCCCGCTGCCCGGAGCGAAGACGTCGAGGAGGCCTCCGCGGTTGCTGAAGCCGGACACGGCGTCGGCGTCGGTCGTCGATCCGACCGTGAACGCCGTGGAGATGCAGCCCGGAGCTCCCGTTGCGTTCAGGTGGCTGTCGTTGCCGGCGGAGATCACCGTCGCGACCCCGGCCGCGAGGAGACCGTCGATCGCCGCCTTGCGGGTGTCGCCGTCGCAGGCCGCCCCGTTGTTGCCGCCGCCGAGACTCATGTTGGCGGAGACGACGTTCCAGCCGGGGTTCGCAGCGTCCAGGGCGATGAGCTGGTTGAGAGCGTTGATCTGGTCGCTCGGATAGGTCAGCACGCACGGCGTGGGGTCACCGACGCCGTCGGGGTCGCAGTCGGCGGTGTCGTTGAAGCGGGTGAACACCTGCATCGCGACGATCTGGGCTCCGGGAGCAACCCCGTCGCCGGGCGCGTTGGCGCTGTCGGTCGCCGCGCTTCCGGCGGCGATGCCGGCGACGTGGCTGCCGTGGTCGCAGATGTTCGCCATCGCGGCGTTGAGGCACGCAGCGAGCCCGTCGACGTCCGCGTCGGTGTCGGTCGTGGTGCCGTCGGGGCACAGGCTGTCCTCGTCGGACGCTGCAGGCGTCGACGAGCAGAACTCCGAGACGATGCGCGCCCCGGCGGCGCCGTAGAACGGGTGGTCGTCATCGATGCCGGTGTCGAGCACGGCGACGGTCGAGCCGGACCCGTCGAACCCCAGGTCGTGGACGTCGTCGCCGTTGATCACCGGCAGGGAGGAGGCGAGCGACGGACGCTCGGGGACGTCTCCCATCACCGCGACGACGTCGGGGTGGTTCTCGAGGGCGGGCAGGTCGGTCGAGTCCACGGTCAGCACCGCGACGGGGAGGCGGCTCATCGCCCGGACCCGGTCGGCACCCGTGTCCGCCTCGACGGCGGCGAGATCGCTGCGCTGCTCGAGCTCGACGATGACCCGGACGGTCTGACCGTCCGGCTCGGCGGCGGCGGTGCCCGGGCCGAGAGCGACCAGCGCCCCCGCTGCCAGCACCGCGGCCGATGCCGCTGCCCACACTGTCCGTGACGTGCCCATGATCTTCCCCCCGGTCGATGCTTCTGGGGACGTTACGGCGCTGTGGTGTCACGGAATGTCCCTTTTGTTCCGTGGCTCGTCACGCATCTCGCGTCCGCCGTCAGCGAACGATCGTCGGCGATCTGTGGGGTCGCGGACTAGCGTGGAGACGTGAACGACGCTCCCTCCACGGTCGGCGAGCTGCGCGCCTCCGGCCACGTCCAGAAGTCCGTCCGCGAGGAGGTCCGCGACAACCTCCTGTCCGCGCTCGCGGAAGGTCGCGACCCGTGGCCAGGGCTGCACGGCCTCGAGGACACGGTGATCCCTCAGCTCGAGCGTGCGCTCATCGCCGGTCACGACGTCGTCCTGCTCGGCGAGCGAGGACAGGGCAAGACGCGGCTCCTCCGTACGCTCGTCGGGCTGCTCGACGAGTGGACGCCCGTGATCGCGGGCTCAGAGCTCGGCGAGCACCCGTACGAGCCCATCACACCCATGTCCCGCAGACGCGCGGACGAGCTGGGCGACGCCCTGCCCGTCGAGTGGCGGCACCGGGACGAGCGGTACGCGGAGAAGCTCGCGACGCCCGACACGAGCGTCGCCGACCTGATCGGCGACGTGGATCCCATGAAGGTTGCGGAGGGTCGGTCCTTGGGAGACCCGGAGACGATCCACTTCGGACTGGTCCCACGCTCGCACCGCGGCATCGTCGCGATCAACGAGCTGCCCGACCTCGCCGAGCGCATCCAGGTGTCGATGCTCAACGTCATGGAGGAGCGTGACGTGCAGATCCGCGGGTACGTCCTGCGGCTGCCGCTCGACGTCCTCGTCATGGCCACCGCGAACCCGGAGGACTACACGAACCGCGGTCGCATCATCACACCGCTGAAGGACCGTTTCGGCGCCGAGATCAGGACCCACTACCCGCTCGAGCTCGAGGACGAGGTCGCCGTCATCCGCCAGGAGGCGGCGCTGGTCGCAACCGTGCCGGACTTTCTGATGGAGATCATGGCGCGGTTCACGCGGTCGCTTCGCGAGTCCAACGCCGTCGACCAGCGCTCCGGCGTCTCCGCGCGGTTCGCGATCGCCGGAGCCGAGACCGTCGCCGCTGCCGCGCTGCACCGGGCGACCGTCCAGGGCGAGGGCCACGCGGTGGCCCGGGTCGTCGATCTGGAGACGGCGGTGGACGTGCTCGGCGGCAAGATCGAGTTCGAGACCGGTGAGGACGGACGTGAGCGCGAGATCCTGGCGCACGTCCTGCGGACGGCGACCGCCGAGACGGTCCGCCACCGACTCCGGGGCATCGACTTCGCACTCCTCGTCGACGCCTTCGGCGCCGGCGCGACGGTGATGACCGGTGAGCAGGTCGCCGCCTCCGACGTCCTCGCCGGCCTGCCCGTGCTGGGGGAGTCGGAGCTGTACGACGAGGTGATGGACCGCCTCGGTGCGACCGACGACGGCGAGCGCGCGAGCGCGATCGAGCTGGCTCTCGAGGGCCTGTACCTCGCACGCAAGATCGGCAAGGACTCCGCCGGCGGGGAGACGGTGTACGGATGACCTCGGCAGGCGCGGTCGGCGGGAGGGGATCGGCCGGAGGCAGGCGGCGCGCCACCTCGTACGGCCGGTACGCCGGTGGTGACCCGCTGGCACCGCCGGTCGACCTCGCCGAGGCGCTGGACGCGATCGGCGAGGACGTGATGGCGGGCTACTCGCCGGAGCGTGCGATGGCGGAGGTGCTCCGCCGCGGGACCCAGGGCCAGCGCGGTCTCGACGACCTCGCCCGCCAGGTCGCGCAGCGTCGCCGTGAGCTGTTGCAGCGCCACGACCTCGACGGCACGATGCGCGAGGTCCGTGAGCTGCTCGACCGGGCCGTGCTCGAGGAGCGCAAGCAGCTCGCGCGCGACCTCGACGAGGACGCCCGCTTCGCGGAGATGCGGATCGAGAACCTCCCGTCGTCGCCGGCGGCCGCGGTGTCCGAGCTCGGTGACTACACGTGGCGCAGTGCTCAGGCGCGTGAGGACTTCGAGCGGATCAAGGACCTTCTCGGCCGTGAGCTGCTCGACCAGCGGTTCTCCGGGATGAAGCAGGCGCTCGAGAACGCGACCGAGCAGGACCGCGAGGCCGTCGCTGAGATGATCGGCGACCTCAACGCACTCCTCGACGCGCACCGCCGAGGTGAGGACACCGAGGCGCAGTTCGACGAGTTCATGGACAAGCACGGCGACTTCTTCCCGGAGAACCCGCAGAACGTCGACGAGCTCATCGATGCGCTCGCAGCCCGTTCGGCCGCGGCACAGCGGATGCTCAACTCGATGACGCCGGAGCAGCGCGAGGAGCTCATGGCGCTGTCGGCGCAGGCGTTCGGCAGCCCCGCGCTCCAGGAGGCGCTCGGACAGCTCGACGCCAACCTCCAGGCCCTGCGCCCCGGTGAGGACTGGGACGGTTCCGAGCAGTTCGGCGGGGAGCAGGGACTCGGGCTCGGGGACGGAACCGGTGTCCTCCAGGAGCTGGCCGACCTCGACGCGCTCGGTGAGCAGCTGTCGCAGGCGTACCCCGGCGCACGCATGAGCGACATCGACCTCGACAAGCTCGAGCGCCACCTCGGCGAGGACGCGGCGGTCGACGCCCGCACCCTCACCGAGCTCGAGCGGGCTCTCCGCGACAGCGGGTCGCTCAAGCGCGGGACGGACGGCCAGCTCCGGCTGTCGCCGAAGGCGATCCGCCAGCTCGGCCGGTCGCTGCTGCGTGACGTCGCGCAGCGCATGTCGGGCCGTCAGGGCGCGCGTGACGTCAGGCGCGCCGGTGCGGCGGCAGAGATGTCGGGTGCGACCCGCGAGTGGGAGTACGGCGACACCGAGCCGTGGGACGTCACCCGCACGATCACCAACGCCGTCGTCCGGACGGTTTCGGCGGGCGGCGACGCACGCGACGGGGTGAGGCTCGACATCCGCGACGTCGAGGTGAGCGAGACCGAGGCGCGGACCCAGGCGGCCGTCGCGCTGCTTGTCGACACGTCCTTCTCGATGGCCATGGACGGGCGCTGGGTGCCGATGAAGCGCACGGCCCTGGCGCTGCACACCTTGATCCAGAGCCGCTTCCGCGGAGACCACCTGCAGATGATCGGATTCGGCCCGTACGCCGAGGTGATGGAGATCGACGAGCTCACGGCGCTGGACGCGAAGTGGGCGAAGGGCACGAACCTGCATCACGCCCTGCTGCTCGCCCACCGCCACTTCCGCAAGCACCCGAACGCGCAGCCCGTTCTCCTGATCGTCACCGACGGCGAGCCGACGTCGCACCTCGAGGCCGACGGCCAGCTCTTCTTCACGTACCCGCCGTCGCCGCGCACCGTCGCGTTCACGGTCGAGGCGCTCGACGAGGTCGGCAGGTTGGGTGCACAGACGACGTTCTTCCGGCTCGGGGAGGACCCGGGTCTGGCGAGGTTCATCGAGCAGATGGCGCGGCGCGTCGACGGGCGCGTGGTCGCTCCGGAGCTGGAGGACCTCGGTGTCGCCGTGGTCGACAGCTATCTCGGTTCGCGCGACGGCAGCTCGGCCCACGACCGTGGCTCCTCGTACGGGGGGTCGTACGGCGGCTGGTTCGGTGGTCGCGGGTTCTGGGTGGACGAGTAGCGCCTCAGGTCGTCCTGCGAGACTCGCCGTATGAGCGAACGGCAGTTTTCCGACATGTGGGTTGACCCGCAGGACGATCCGCGTGCGGCGGACGTGACGTTGAAGGGTGAGCGGGCAGTCCTCGTGGACTACCTCGACGTCTATCGGCTGACGCTGCGGATGAAGTGCGACGGGCTCGACGCCGAGCAGCTGGCGCGCCGGTCGGTGCCGCCGTCGTCGATGTCGCTCCTCGGCCTCGTACGGCACCTGAGCGATGTGGAGCGAACGTGGTTCAGGCAGGTGATGGCCGGCGAGGACGCGCCGCGTCACTCCCGCACGACCCAGGACCGGGATGCCGACTTCAACGGTGCGGTCGCCGACGACGAGGTCGTCGCCGACGCGTGGCGCCGCTGGGAGGACGAGGTCGCCTACGCGGAGCGGTTCGTCGCCGACGCGAGCGACCTCGGCGTGATGGCGCTCGACACCGAGCGCGGCGAGATCGAGCTCCGGGAGGTGCTCGTGCACATGATCGAGGAGTACTCGCGGCACGTCGGCCACGCCGACCTCCTGCGTGAGTGCATCGACGGTCGCACGGGGCAGTAGGTCACGGCGCCGCGTCGCGGGCCGCCTGACGCGCCCGGCGGACCGCCGCCTCCGCGTCGTACCAGGCGCACCGACCCGTCGGCCCGACCAGGCCGCGCCGGTCGAGGAAGCGCAGCAGCCGTCCGACGAGGGCCACGTGCGAGCGTGGCTGCGGAGTTGACGCGAGCCAGGGGTCGTCGAGGAAGCCGGGCAGGCAGCAGAGCAGCTCGCCGGGCCCGAAGAGGCGGAAGAACGAACCCTCGGACCCGGTGACCTGGCGTTCCTGCGCGAGGAGGGTGCCGTCGTGCGTCCCCAGGTGCGGGCACATGTCGGCGGTGTCGAGGTAGTGCTGGAGGTGGAGCACCACGCCGGCATAGGCGCGTTGCGTGCGTGCAGTGCGGTCGCGCTGCACGTCGGCGAGGAAGTCGGCGAGGATCGGGGACGGCGACGAGGTCATGGCGTCGAGGATGTCGGCATGCACTGACAGTCGGACGGAGAGGTGCAGGCGCACGGCGTGCCGACGTCAGTGCGCGTGAAGGCGACGGTCAAGAGTGGCTGCGGTCCGGCGTACGGCGGTGACGACGACCGACTCCGCGACGTCGGCCAGCGACTCCCAGGTCACGGCGACGGCAGCGCGGACGGAGGGAGCCGAGAGCGCGACGGCGACCGACCTGAAGCCGGGCGTGACCTCGCCGTCCTCCGTGGCGTGTCCCCGTCGACGGGTCTCGCTCAGCAGGTCCCGCAGCTCGCGCGGGGTCTGTGGTCCGGTGCCGGTCCGCAGGACGAACGCGGACTCGGTCGGATACAGCGCGCGCACCTGCGGGCGCGGCAGCGTCGACAGGATCGCCCGCCCGGACGCGGTCAGGTGCGCCGGCAGTCGTACGCCCACATCGGTGACGAGCGACGGTCGACCCGGTGAGCGTTCCTCGAGGACGTACAGGACGTCGGAGCCGTGGAGCACGGCCAGGTGCGCGGACTGGCCGAGCGTGTCGACGAGGCGGGCGAGCGGGACGCGGGCGAGGCGGGCGAGCGGTTCCTGCTGCGCGAACGCGATGCCGACCTCCCACGCGCCGACGCCGAGGCCCCAGGTGCGGTCCTCGGGGTAGTGGACGACGAAGTCCTCGGCCGCCATCGCGGCGAGCAGGTGGTACGTCGACGAGCGCGGCAGGTCGATCTCCGCGGCGATGCGTCCCGCCGGGACGGGGACGGGCTGCCCGGAGAGGAACCGCAGCACGCGCAGGGTCGCGGTCGCTGCCGGGACGGGTCGGGACACACCTCGATTGTCTCGGGTACGAGACGTGGGCGCCCACCCGGCGCCGCTCACTCTGCAAGATACGGTATCCAACAAGGTCTATTAAGTTTATGGTATTTGACGCCGCCTCAACGAGCCAGACGAGAGAGACCCATGAGCCGCCTTCGTACCACCGGACACCGGATCATCGCCGCCTTCGAACCGCTGCCGGGGGCGGACGGTGTCTGAGCGCGTCGCCGTCGTCGTCGGCAACCCGAAGCCGGCCTCCCGCACCCTGACCGCAGCGTCGTACGTCGCCCACGAGCTCACCGGCAGGGAGCCGGACCTCGTGGTCGACCTGGCGACGCTGGGGTCGGCGCTGCTCGACTGGTCCTCGGCCGAGGTCGCCGACCTCGTCAAGCGGATCGGCGACGCGGACCTCGTCGTCGTCGCCTCGCCGACCTACAAGGGCGCCTACACCGGGCTGCTCAAGCTCTTCCTCGACAGGTTCGCCGCAGGGACCGGGCTGACCGGGCTCGCGGTGCCGTTGATGCTGGGTGGCTCTCCCGCCCACGCGCTGTCTCCCGAGCTCACCCTGCGTCCGGTCCTGACCGAACTCGGCGCGACGGTCCCTGGCCGCGGGCTGTTCGTGGTCGACACCGCGTACGACGATCCGGCGGCGTACGTCCGCTGGCTCGACGACACTCGTCCGGTCGTCGAGGCCGTGCTCGGGAGCCGCGTCGGAGGCGTGGCATGACGGTCACCTTCCCGACCAACCAGGACCTCGACCCGCTGCGTCTCCGCAAGGCGTTCGGTGTCTTTCCCACCGGGGTCGTCGCGGTGGCCGCCCAGGTCGAGGGCGAGCTGGTGGGTCTTGCCGCGAGCAGCTTCGCGAGCGTCAGCCTCGATCCGCCGCTGGTCTCGATCAACCTGGCGAGCAGCTCGAAGACGTGGCCGCAGCTGCGTCGCTCGTCGCACCTGGGCCTCACCGTCCTCGCCGACCACCACGGTCCGTTGTGCCGGCAGCTGGCCGGACCGGTGGATCGACGCTTCGACGACCTGGACGTCACGGTCACCGAGGACGGTGCCGTTCTGGTCGACGACGGGCTGGCGAAGTTCGACACGACGATCTACCGGGAGGTCGAGGCCGGGGACCACGTGCTGGTGCTGCTGGAGCTGCACGCGTTCGAGCACTCCGACGTCCCGACGCCGCTGATCTTCCACCGGAGCGGGTTCGTCCGCCTGGCGTGAGGCGCACCCGCACGCGGCGGTGTCTCGGATCCGAGACACCGCCGCCTGCGCGCCCGTAGCGAGAGCAGTCACGCACGCCGTGCAATGGAAGCATGCAGACCGTCATCGTCGGCCCCGGGCCGATCGCGCCCGAGGAGGTCGTCGCCGTCGCCCGCGACGGGGCCCGCGTCTCCCTGTCCGAGGACGCCCGTACCGCGATCAAGACCGCCCGCACGCACGTCGAGGCGCTGGCGGCCTCGGAAGAGCCGGTGTACGGCGTCTCGACCGGCTTCGGCGCGCTCGCGACCCGGCACATCCCTGCCGACCAGCGCACCCAGCTCCAGCGCAGCCTGATCCGGTCCCACGCAGCCGGCACCGGGCCCCGGGTCGAGGACGAGGTGGTCCGCGCACTCATGCTGCTGCGGCTGTCGACGATGGCGAGCGGCCACAGCGGGGTGCGGCTCGAGACCGCTGAGGCGTACGCCGACCTCCTCGATGCCGGCCTGACCCCTGTGGTCCGCGAGTACGGCAGCCTCGGCTGCTCCGGCGACCTCGCGCCCCTGTCCCACTGCGCGCTGGCCGTCATGGGGGAGGGGGAGGTGACCGATGCCGGCGTCGTACGCCCTGCGGCCGACGCACTCCGCGACCACGGGCTCTCTCCCGTCGTCCTTGCGGAGAAGGAGGGGCTCGCCCTCATCAACGGCACCGACGGGATGCTCGGCATGCTCGTGCTGGCGCTGCACGACCTGCGCGCGCTCCTCGACACCGCCGACCTCGCCGCCGCCCTGAGCGTCGAGGGCCAGCTCGGGACCGACCAGGTGTTCTCCGAGGAGCTGATGGCGCTGCGTCCGCACCCGGGCCAGGCGACGTCGGCCGCGCACCTGCGGGCGCTGCTCGCCGGCTCGGAGATCGTGGCGAGCCACCGGTACGGCGACGGGGTCGTCCAGGACGCGTACTCGCTGCGCTGCACCCCCCAGGTCCACGGTGCCGCCCGCGACACGCTGGACCACGCGGCGACGGTCGCCGAGCGCGAGCTCGCCTCGGCGATCGACAACCCGTCGGTCCTCGCGGACGGCCGGGTCTCGTCGCACGGCAACTTCCACGGCGCACCTCTGGCGTACGTCCTGGACTTCCTGGCGATCGCGGTCGCGGACGTCGCCGGCATCAGCGAGCGGCGTACGGACCGGTTCCTCGACGTGTCGCGCAACCGGGGCCTGCCGCCGTTCCTCGCCCACGACCCGGGCGTGGACTCGGGCGCGATGATCGCGCAGTACACCCAGGCCGCTCTGGTCGCCGAGCTCAAGCGCCTCGCGGTCCCGGCCAGCGTCGACTCCATCCCGTCGAGCGCGATGCAGGAGGACCACGTGTCGCTCGGCTGGTCCGCCGCCCGCAAGCTCCGCCGCGCGCTCGACGCACTGAGCCGGGTGCTGGCGATCGAGGTGATGGTGGCGGCCCGCGGGATCGACCTCCGCGCGCCGCTCGCACCGGCACCGATGACCGGGGCGGCGATCCGTACGCTCCGCGAGCACGTCCCCGGCCCCGGCCCGGACCGCTTCCTCGCCCCCGAGATCGACGCCGCCGTCGACCTCGTCCAGACCGGCACGCTCCGTCCGCGATTTGTGCGGAACATCAAGGAATCCGGCAGGGAGAACCTTGATGAACTGCACGAATCGGGGACGGGACCGACACAGGAGGCACCCCGATGAGCCACCCACCCGTCCGCGCACCCCGAGGCACCCGGCTCACTGCCCGCTCGTGGCAGACCGAGGCGCCGATGCGGATGCTCATGAACAACCTCGATCCCGACGTTGCCGAGCGCCCTGAGGATCTCGTCGTCTACGGCGGGACCGGCCGCGCCGCGCGCAGCTGGGAGGCGTACGACGCCATCGTCCGTACGCTCACCACGCTCGGCGACGACGAGACGCTGCTCGTTCAGTCCGGCAAGCCCGTCGGCGTGTTCCGTACGCACGCCTGGGCGCCCCGCGTCCTCATCGCCAACTCGAACCTCGTCGGCGACTGGGCGACCTGGCCCGAGTTCCGGCGTCTCGAGGCCGAAGGGCTCACGATGTACGGCCAGATGACGGCAGGCTCCTGGATCTACATCGGGACCCAGGGAATCCTCCAGGGCACGTACGAGACGTTCGGTGCGGTCGCGCGGAAGCTCCACGACGCCGGACGCCTCGACGAGCCGACCCTCGCCGGGACGCTCACCCTCACGGCGGGCTGCGGCGGCATGGGTGGCGCGCAGCCGCTGGCCGTCACGATGAACGAGGGCGTGGTCCTCATCGTCGACGTCGATGAGACCCGCCTCGCGCGACGCGTCGAGCACGGCTACCTCGACGAGCACACCCGCGACCTCGACGACGCCGTCGAGCGTGTCCTCGCGGCCAAGAAGGACCGCCGCCCGCTCTCGGTCGGGGTCGTCGGCAACGCCGCCGAAGTGTTCCCCGAGCTGCTCGCGCGCGGCGTCGAGATCGACGTCGTCACCGACCAGACGAGCGCGCACGACCCGTTGAGCTACCTCCCCGAGGGCATCGCCGTCGCGGAGTGGAAGGTGGAGGCCGAGCGCGACCCTGAGGGTTTCACCGACCGCGCCCGCGTGTCGATGGCCAGGCACGTCGAGGCGATGGTCGGGTTCGCCGACGCCGGCGCGGAGGTGTTCGACTACGGCAACTCGATCCGTGAGGAAGCACGGCTCGGCGGGTACGACCGCGCGTTCGCGTTCCCGGGGTTCGTCCCGGCCTACATCCGCCCGCTGTTCTGCGAGGGCAAGGGCCCGTTCCGCTGGGCGGCGCTGTCGGGCGACCCCGCGGACATCGCCGCGACCGACCGCGCGATCCTCGAGCTCTTCCCCGAGGACGAGCACCTGCGGCGCTGGATCACGCAGGCGGGGGAGAAGGTGCACTTCGAAGGGCTGCCCGCGCGCATCTGCTGGCTCGGGTACGGCGAGCGGCACCGCGCCGGGCTGCGCTTCAACGAGATGGTCGCGTCGGGCGAGCTCAGCGCGCCGGTCGTGATCGGACGCGACCACCTCGACTCCGGCTCGGTCGCCTCCCCGTACCGCGAGACCGAGTCCATGGCCGACGGCTCCGACGCCATCGCCGACTGGCCGCTGCTCAACGCGCTGCTCAACACGGCCTCCGGAGCCACCTGGGTGTCGCTGCACCACGGCGGTGGCGTCGGCATCGGCCGGTCGATCCACGCCGGCCAGGTGATCGTCGCCGACGGGTCGGCCCTGGCTGCGGAGAAGATCGAGCGGGTCCTCACGAACGATCCCGGGACGGGCGTGATGCGGCACGTGGACGCGGGGTACGACCGGGCGCGCGAGGTCGCGCACGACCGCGGCGTACGGATCCCGATGGACGTGGCATGAACCTGCTCGCCCCGATCGAGCGCATCGGACGCGACCTGCGGACCGGTGGCTACCGCCGGTTCGCGTGGAACGACGCCGACATGGAGCTGCGGGAGTGGTTCGCCGGTGAGGCGGCCGCACGGGGGATGGCGTACGAGGAGGACGGCAACGGGAACCAGGTGGCGTGGTGGGGTCTCGATCGCTCCGCGCCTCGACCAGCGGGGGTGAGCGCGCCTCGACCAGCGGGGCGGGACGCGCCTCGACCGGCGGGGGTGACCGCGCCTCGACCGGCGGGGGTGAGCGCGCCTCGACCGGCGGGGCGGGACGCGCTCCTGCTCGGCTCCCACCTCGACTCCGTCCCGGACGGAGGTGCGTACGACGGTCCGCTCGGTGTCGTGTCCGCGTTCGCGGCGATCGACGCGCTCCGCGAGGACGGCTTCGCGCCGTCGCGCCCGATCGCGGTGGCGTGCTTCGCCGACGAGGAGGGCGCGCGGTTCGGTGTCGCGTGCGCCGGGTCGCGTCTGGCCTCCGGCACGCTCGCGCCCGAGCGCGCCCTCTCCCTCACCGACCGCGACGGTCGCACGCTCGCGGAGGTGATGGCGGCACGCGGGCGCGATCCGCAGGCGGTCGGACGCGCGGAGTGGCTCGGACGCATCGGGACCTTCGTGGAGCTCCACGTCGAGCAGGGGCGGTCGCTGGTGCACTCGGGCGACGCGGTGGGCGTCGCGACGTCGATCTGGCCGCACGGCCGCTGGCGGCTCGACTTCACCGGTCGCGCCGACCACGCCGGGACGACGCCGATGGAGGACCGGCGCGACCCCATGCCTGCGTACGCCGCCACGGTCGTCGCGGCGACCTCTCGCGCCGCGAGCGCGGGGGCACGCGCGACGTTCGGGCGGATCGCCGTCGAGCCCGGTGGTGCGAACGCGATCCCCTCGCGGGTCCAGGGCTGGCTCGACGCCCGCGCCGGTGACGACCTCGCCCTGGCCCGGCTGCTGGACGCCGTGCTGGACGACGCGCGGCACGCTGCGGCGGCTGCGGGCGTGCGGCTGGAAGTGGCGGTGGAGTCGTCGAGCCCCGCCGTCGGCTTCGACACCGCGCTGCGCGAGCGCCTCGCGGGGCTGCTGGAAGCGCCGCTCATCCCGACCGGTGCGGGCCACGATGCGGGCGTCCTCAGCGCGTCGGTGCCGACGGCGATGCTGTTCGTCCGCAACCCGACGGGCGTCTCGCACTCGCCCGAGGAGCATGCCGACGACGCCGACTGTGCATCAGGCGTCGACGCCCTGGCCGCGGTCGTGCGGGAGCTGGCGTGACGAGCCACCCCGGCCTCGCGAACTGTCACAGCCACGCGTTCCACCGTGCCCTGCGTGGTCGGGACGTCGGGGGTGGCACGTTCTGGGCCTGGCGCGATCGCATGTACGCCGTCGCAGCCGTCCTCGATCCTGATCTCCTGCACGACCTGGCCGTGGCGACGTACGCCGAGATGCGCCTCGCCGGCATCGGCGTGGTCGGTGAGTTCCACTACCTGCACCACGGGCCGGACGGCACTGCGTACGACGACCCGAACGCGACCGGCGAGGCGCTGATCGCCGCCGCCCGGGAGGTCGGGCTGCGGATCTGCCTGCTGGACACGTGCTACCTCGCGGCTGGGTTCGGTGTGCCCGTCGACGGCGTCCAGCGCCGCTTCTCCGACGGCGACGCCGACGCCTGGGCGGCACGCGTGCACGACCTCGCCGCGCGCCATGCCGGTGCCGACGACGTCGTGGTCGGGGCCGCGATCCACTCCGTCCGCGCCGTGCCGCCCGGCCAGCTCGCCACGGTCGCCCACGCGCTGCCCGACGCGCCGCTCCACGTGCACGTGTCCGAGCAGCCACAGGAGAACGCGGACTGCCTCGCGGCCACCGGCCACACCCCCGTCGCGCTGCTCGCCGACGCCGGCGCGTGGACGTCACGCACCACCGCCGTCCACGCGACGCATCTCTCCGACGCCGACATCACGACGCTCGGCGACGCGACGGCGTACGCGTGCTTCTGCCCGACCACTGAGGCCGAGCTCGCCGACGGCGTCGGGCCCTCGGCGCGGTTGCGCGATGCGGGCGCACGGCTCACGCTCGGGTCGGACAGCAACACGGTGATCGACCTGTTCGCCGAGGCGAGGGCGGTGGAGATGCACGAGCGGCTGGTGAGCGGGTCTCGTGGGACGTGGCGCGCGTCGGCGCTGACCGAGGCCGCGACGCGGAGCGGGTACGCATCCCTGGGGTTCGCGCCGGACCTTGCGGACGCGGATGCCGTCACGCTGCGCGACTCCGTGCGCCTCGCCGGAGCGACCGAGCCGCTCTGGGCCGCCACCGCGGCCGACGTCGAGCCTCCGAAGAACCTTCCGTACGAGGCCGCCGACGTGGCCGTCATGCTGCGCCGTGCGGTGGGCGCGATCTGGGAGCGTGTGTGAGCGTGGAGGGACGGGGAAGCCTGCTCGTCACGAACATCGGCGAGCTCGTCACGTGGGACGACGAGCGGCCGGTCCGCCGCGACGCAGCGCTGGCGCTGGCAGACGGCGAGGTCACCTGGGTCGGCGACGCCGTGGGCGCGCCCGCCGCCGACGAGGTGCTCGACGTCGCGGGGGCAGCGGTCGTCCCGGGCTTCGTCGACTCCCACAGCCACCTCGTCTTCGCCGGGGACCGCGCGGCCGAGTTCGAGGCGCGGATGGGAGGCCGCCCGTACGCCGCCGGCGGCATCCGCACCACCGTCACCGCCACGCGCGCCGCCACCGACGAGGCACTCGACGCGAACGTACGCCGATTGGTCGCCGAGATGCGCCGTCAGGGGACGACGACGGTCGAGATCAAGAGCGGCTACGGCCTCTCGGTCGCGGACGAAGCACGCTCGCTCGCGATCGCGTCCCGGCACACCGCCGAGACGACGTACCTCGGCGCGCACGTCGTCCCCGACGGCACCACCCCCGAGGCGTACGTCGCGCTGGTCACCGGCCCGATGCTCGAGGCGTGCGCTCCTCGTGCGCGGTGGATCGACGTGTTCTGCGAGACGGGGGCGTTCGACGCCGATGCCGCGCGGACGATTCTCACCGCCGGACGCGCCGCAGGCCTGGGGCTGCGCGTCCACGCCAACCAGCTGTCGTACGGGCCGGGCGTGCGGCTCGCCTGCGAGCTGGGTGCCGCAGCGGTGGACCACTGCACCTACCTCGCCGACGCCGACGTGGCCGCGCTCGCCGGCTCCGGCACCGTCGCGGGGCTCCTGCCGGGCGTCGAGTTCTCCACCCGCCACCCGTACCCCGACGCGCGCCGCCTCCTCGACGCCGGTGTCACGGTCGCACTCGCGAGCGACTGCAACCCCGGCAGCAGCTACACGTCGTCGATCCCGTTCTGCATCGCCCTCGCGGTGCGGGAGATGGGGATGACCCCGTACGAGGCGCTCCGTGCGGCGACCGTCGGTGGTGCCGCGTCGCTGCGCCGTGACGACGTCGGCCATCTGCGCATCGGCGCACGCGCCGACCTGGTGGTGCTCGATGCTCCGTCGGCCGTTCACCTCGCCTACCGGCCCGGTGTGCCGTTGGTCTCGCGCACGGTCACCTCGGCGCACTAGCGTGACCGCCATGGCGAAGCGGCGCAGGCGTCCCTGGCTCATCAACACGTCGCGCGTCCGCCTCCTGCGCGTCAACCGCGCCTTCGCGAAGGCGACTCCCGCCGGCGCGCTGGTCCTCGACGCGGGAGCAGGACACGGGCAGTACCGGCGCCTCTTCGCCCACGCCCGGTACGAGACGGCGGACTTCGCGCAGCTCGGCACCCGCTACACGCCGCTGGACTACGTGTGCAGCCTCACCGACATCCCGGTCGAGGACGGACGCTTCGCCCGCATCCTGTGCAACCAGGTCCTCGAGCACCTCGAGAGCCCCGCCGACGCACTCGTCGAGCTGCACCGGGTCCTCGCCCCAGGCGGCCAGATCCTGCTCTCCGCGCCGCTGTTCTACCCGGAGCACCAGCAGCCTTACGACTACTTCCGCTACACGCAGTTCGCGCTGGCGAAGCTCTTCGCCGACGCCGGGTTCGACGAGGTCAGCGTCAGCTGGCTCGAGGGCTACTTCGGCACGGTCGCCTACCAGCTGGAGCTGATGCATCGCGTGCTGCCGAGGGCGAAGGGCCACTCGCTGCGGCGGCGGTTGCTGGTCGGCCCCTTCCTCGCAGCGTCGCGGGTGACGGCGTACGTCCTGTCGGGCCTGTTCGCCCGGCTGGAGCTGCGGTGGCAGTACACCGCGAGCGGGATGCCCAAGAACTACGTCGTCCGCGCCACGAAGGCGTTCGTCTGAGCTGGCGACGGCACGTCACGCGTGCAGGCGCGCGCCCTTGACGGTCTTGTCGACGGCGTTGCGCGGTCCGTGGACGGCGATCCCGACGAGGTCGAGCTCGCCGGTCGCCACGGCCCGGACGGCGGCGCGGTTGGCCTCGTCGTGCCCGGTGGCGAACAGGTCGCGGGTGTAGATCGACATCGGCATCCCGCGGCGCAGCGCGGCGGCGTGGGCGGAGCGCAGGACGGCCGCGTCCGCGGTGAACACGAGCATCGGCTGCCGCATCATCGGCAGGTACCGCTGCCCGTCCCCGTCCTCGTACGGCTCGCCGACGAGGCCCTCCTGCCGGGTCGCGATGCCGCTGACGAGGAAGGCCGTCACGTTGAGCTCCTGCCAGGGGAGGAGGTCGTCGCGCAGGACGATCGCGATCTTGGTGTCGAAGCGGACGGAGGGTTCCAGCACGGTGGTCATGGCTCCATCCTCGATCGGCGGTGCCGCCCGGTCTTGTACGTTCTTTGCATGGCCGACCGGGTCCGTGCATGGCGTCCGGACGTGCCGCACCTGCGCGAGGTGCTGCACGCCGAGTTCACCGAGCACGCCTATCCGAGCCACACCCACGGCGACTGGGCGGTCCTGCTGATCGACGCGGGCGCGGTGGCGTACGACCTCGACCGGCACCCGCACACCGCGGAGCCGACGACCGTGACACTCCTGCCGCCTCACGTGCCGCACGACGGCCGCACGGCGCGAGAGGGGCGTGCGTTCCGCAAGCGGGTCCTCTACCTCGACGAGTCCTGGCTGCCGCACGACGCCATCGGGCACAGCGTCGACCGGCCGACGGTCGTACGCCCTGGGCTCGCCGAGGGGGTGCGGCACGTCCACCGCGCCCTCGGCGACGGAGACAGCTTCGAGGCCGAGTCCGAGCTCGTACGGGTCCACGACGGCCTGCGGGAGCACCTCCACGGGACGCCCCCGTCGACGGCGGCCGACGCTCCGCTGGCCCGTCGGCTGCGCGACCTCCTCGACGCCTCGGTCGCCGAGGGCGTGAGCCTGGAGCAGGCATCCCTCCTCCTTGGCGCTCACCCCAGCCACCTCGTCCGCTCGTTCTCCCGGGCCTACGGGATGGCGCCGCACCGCTACCTCACGAGCCGCCGCGTCGACCTCGCCCGCCGCATGATCCTCGACGGCCACACGGTCGCTGACGCCGCGGTCGCCGCAGGGTTCCACGACCAGGCGCACCTGACCCGCCACTTCCGCCGGATCCTCGGCGCGACGCCGGGCTCGTTCCACCGCGCCTAAGGCGCACGCCGGTGACCTAAGGCCCCTGGGTGCCAGATCTAGGGTGCCCGCCTGATGTGGGGCGCTACCTCAGACGACGAGGGTTGAGGCATCAGGACGAGCGAAGGAGACCCTGATGTTGATCGATCCCGAGAGCACCGTTCCCGTCGAGATGAACCACCGTATCGAGCGGATCCCGGTCCTGGGCGACGACCGTCGGGCCGAGTACGTGCGTAGCCCGCGGCTCCGTCGGCGCCGCGCCTCGCGCCGCTGAGCGACCCCCGCGACCGCGTCGTCCGTGCAAGGATGCACCGCATGGGCGACGCGGTCGAGGTCGAGGTAGGCAACCGCGACGTCCGCGTCTCCAACCCCGACCGGGTCTACTTCCCGGAGCGGGGAGAGACCAAGCTCGACCTCGTCCACTACTACCTCGCCGTCGGTGACGGCATCGTCAACGCGTTGCGCGAACGCCCCTGCATGCTGCACCGGTTCCCGAAGGGCGTCGCCGAGAAGAAGGTCCATCAGAAGCGGGTCCCGGCCGGCGCCCCGCCGTGGCTGGAGACCGTGCGGGTGGAGTTCCCGCGCTACGGCCGCCACGCGTACGAGCTGTGCGTCACCGAGCTCGCGAGCGTGATCTGGGCCGTGCAGATGTCGACGGTCGAGTTCCATCCGTGGAACTCGCGGCGCGCGGACACCGAGAAGCCGGACGAGTGGCGCATCGACCTCGACCCGGGCCCGGCCTGCGACTTCGCCACGGTCCGTCGGGTTGCCCACGTCGCCCACGAGATCCTCGACGAGCTCGGCGCGGTCGGCTGGCCCAAGACGTCCGGCGGCTCGGGGATGCACGTCTACGTGCGGATCACCCCCGAGCACGGCTTCTCCGACGTACGCCGCGCCGCGCTGGCGTTCGCGCGCGAGGTCGAGCGCCGCGTCCCGGACGACGTGACGACCACGTGGTGGCGCAAGGACCGCGACCCCGCGAAGCTGTTCGTCGACTACAACCAGAACACCCGCGACCACACGATCGCGGCGGCCTACTCCGTACGCGGGGTTCCCGACGGCCGTGTCTCGGCCCCCATCCGCTGGGACGAGGTCGACGACGTCGAGCCGGCCGAGATGACCATCGCGACGATGCCCACGCGCTTCGCCGAGCTCGGTGACCTGCACGCAGGCATCGACGACGCGGTGTTCTCGATCGCCCCGCTCCTGGAGTGGGCGGACCGCGACGAGGCCGAGGGCGCCGAGACGCCGCCCGACGAGGGTGGCTGACCGCCCGCAAGCGCGCTAGCGTCGAGGTTTCCAGTCACCCACCGAGAGGAACCCTCATGCGCAAGACGTCTCTCCTCATCGCCGCAGGTGCGGGATACGTGCTCGGAGCCAGGGCGGGCCGAGGCCGCTACGACCAGATCGTGGCGCAGACCAAGAAGCTGATGGGCAGCCAGCCCGTGCAGAGCGGGGTCGCCAAGGCGGGCGAGACCATCAAGGACCAGGCTCCGGTGGTCAAGGACAAGGTCTCCGAGGCGGCCCACAAGGTGGCCGACAAGGTGACCCCAGGCTCCGACTCCTCCGACGACATCGTCGGCACCTACTCGACCACGCCCAGTGGCAACCACGTCGAGGTCGACGAGAAGCTGGCCTGGACCACCTCCTCCGACGAACCCCGACGCGACTGACGGCGAGGCGCGTGGCCGATCTCACCGCCGCGGCGTTCATCGCCCGGCTGCTCCCGATGGCGACCGGCGAGCAGAAGGTGAAGTACGAGCGGTTCTTCCCCGGCGACGACTCGTTCGCCGGCGTACGGATGGGATCGGTCTTCGCGCTCGCCAAGGAGCACCTCGCGATGCCCGTCCAGGAGATCGAGGTCCTGCTCGACCACGACGTGCACGAGGTCCGCGTCGGGGGGTGCTCGATCATGGGCAAGGCTGCGACGCAGAAGCGTGTCGCCGAGCAGCGGCACGAGCAGCTCTACGACCTCTGCCTGCGCCGCCACGACCGGATCGACTCCTGGGACCTCGTCGACCTGGTCGCCTACCAGGTCGTCGGGAGCTGGCTCCTCGACCGTCCTCGCCAGCCGCTGTACACACTGGCACGGTCGGCCGTGTGGCCCGAGCGGCGTACGGCGGTGGTCGCGACTGCCGCCTTCATCCGGCGTGGTGAGGTCGCGGACACGTTCGCGATCACCCGCCTGCTCCTCGACGACCCGGAGGATCTCGTCCACAAGGGCGCCGGGTGGATGCTGCGCTACGCCGGCGACGTCGACCCTGCGGCGCTGCGGGAGTTCCTCGACGAGCGCGCCGCGACGATGCCGCGCGCGATGCTGCGCGCCGCGATCGAGAAGCTCGACAAGGCGGAACGCTCCGCCTACCTCGGTCGCACCGAGCTGACCTGACGGCTCGCTCCTCGCGGCGACGGCATACGCTCGTACGATGACGCGCAGCTGGTCGGTCGCCGTTCGGATCTGGGTCGCTGGAGGCCTGCTCGTCGGAGTGCTGGCGTACGCCGGCGAGGCAGGACTCGCGATCGCCGAGGGCCTCGTGCTCGCCGCGCTGGGACTGGCCCTGTCGCCACTGGTCTTCCCGCGATCGCTCCCGGCCCAGGAGGCGCAGCGTCGCAGCGCGGGCGACGGCAGGCCGATCGTCTACTGGCGACCCGGTTGCCGCTTCTGCCTCAGGCTGCGGCTCCGGTTGGGACGACGCGGCCGCGAGGCGCGCTGGGTCAACATCTGGGCCGATCCGGACGGCGCCGCCGCGGTGCGCGCCGCGACGGGCGGTGACGAGACCGTCCCGACGGTCGTGCTCGACGGAGTGGCGGTCGTGAACCCCGATCCTGCCGTGGTGCGCTCCGCGTGCCTCGCGTCGGGCAGGTCCTGACACGAGGCACGCGGAGCGGGTGGTGCAGGGTCCGCCGCCTACGTCGGGGGCGCGGGCGACGGCCCCTGGTCCTTATCGGGTCGAGAGCCCGAAGCCGTACGGGTAGAGCGGGTCGTAGTCCGCGTCGCCGACGTTGATCGGCTCCTGGTCGACCGTGCGCGGCCACGTCACCGGAAGCTTTCCGGTGAAGCGCTTCTTGCCGAAGAGCACGTCAGCGACGCCGTCGCCCTCGCTGCCGGGGAGCCACCCGGCGACGAGACCGTCGATCTTCGACAGCAGCGCCGGCGGAATCTCCAGCGGTCGTCCGGAGACCACGATCACGACGCACTCGGCGGCCTGCGTGCAGACGGTGTCGACGGCCTGCTGGTCGGCGGCGGACAGCAACATGTCCTTCACCGGCCTCGGGACGCCGTTGTCGCCCGGGTCGTAGGCCCACCGCGGACCGCCGACGTCACCGAAGCCCTCCGCGTACGGCGTCTCGCCCACGACGACGACACCGGTCGCGTTGCTCGGCACGGGCGTGGACGCCGTCTCGCTGAAGGTCACGTTGCGCCGCGAGGCGTCGTCGATCCCCTCGAGGATCGTCGTGCCCGGGATCACGTTGGTCGAGCCGCCCTGCCAGGTCAGCGTCCAGCCGCCCGCCTGGTTGCCGATGTTGTCCGCGTTGCTGCCCGCGACGTACACGGGAGCCTTCTTCGACAGCGGCAGCACCCCGCCACGGTTCTTGAGGAGCACCTGCGACTCGGCGACGGCCTCGCGGGCCACCTTGCGGTGTGCGGCGCTGCCGACCTTGTCGATGTTGCGTCGGTCGGTGTACGGCTTCTCGAACAGTCCCAGCTCGAACTTCGCGGTGAGGATGCGGCGCACGGCGTCGTTGATGCGTGCCCGCGAGACGCGTCCTGCCTCGACCTCCTCGGTCAGGGCGGTGATGAACTGGCGGAACTGCGCCGGCTCCATCGCCATGTCCACGCCCGCGTTGACGGCTGTCCGGACCTGGGTGTTCCAGTCGCCGGGGAGCTGGTGGATCGCCTCCCAGTCGCTGATGACCAGGCCGTCGAAGCCCATCCGCCGCTTGAGCACGCCGGTGAGCAGCTGCCGGTTGGCGGTCATCTTGACCGGGTTGCCGACGCCGTCCTCGGTCCAGTCCACGGACGAGAACGACGGCATGACGGACCCGGCGTCGTACTTCTGGATCGCCGGCCAGTAGGGAGCGAGCGCGAGCCGGGCGAACTCCTGCCGGCTCACGATGGAGATGCCCTGGTCGACGGTGTAGTCGCCGGTCGGGGTGCCGTACGTCGTGAGGCCGTCTCCGGCGAAGTGCTTGGGCGTCGCGAGCACGCGGTCGCGGTCGTCGAGCTCGCCACGACGTCCCTGCAGGCCGCGGACCGCGACGGAGAGCCGAGAGACCAGGTCGGGCGACTCGCCGAAGCTCTCGTAGGTCCGACCCCACCGGTCGTCGCGTACGACGCACAGGCACGGTGCGAAGTTCCACTGCGGACCCGTCGCCCGGGTCTCCTTGGCCGTGATGTGGTTGACCTCTTCGACCAGCCTGCGGTCGCGGGTCGCGCCGAGGCCGATGTTGTGCGGGAAGACCGTCGCGCCGTAGAGGTTCGCGTGGCCGTGGACGGCGTCCACGCCGTACAGGACCGGGATCCCGAGGCGGCCGGCGAGGGCGCCGTCCTGGTAGGCGTCGACCATGTCGGCCCAGCCCTCGGGGGTGTTGTCCGCCGGGACGGACCCGCCGCCCGACAGGATGCTGCCGAGACCGAGCTCGGTGACGTCCTCGGGCGTGGCGTTGGCTCGCTCGGCCTGGGTCATCTGCCCGATCTTCTCGGCCAGGGTCATGCGGGAGAGGAGATCGTCGACACGTCGCTCGGTCGACAGACGTGCGTTGAGGTAGGCCGGCGTGCCGGACTGCTTGCCGGCTGCCGTGGTGTCGAGGGTGGCCGGCGCGGCGCTCGCGCCGACCACGGCGAGTCCCGTGACGAGCGCGGCCGCGGCTCCGACGACGAGGGTGGCCCGGTGGAAGGTCGGGCGGGGCGAGGTGTCTCTGCTTCGACGTGCGACTTTCATGGAGTCCTCCGTTCGAATGTGATCTACGTCATACCCGCCCTCCGAATATTGCGTACGCCGCAACAAATGGCAAGGGGTAGCGGCCGACCCGCAGATCTGAGGTACGCCGATCGACGGCCTAGGGACATCACCCGATGAGCCCAGCTACCTCAGACGACGACGATCGATTCATGATCGTGATGCCGGAGTACTACGTGAAGTACGAGATGGACCGCCGTATCGAGCAGGCGCACCCGAGCGCGAGGCACCGCACCGCCCGTCGTCGTCGCCGGCTCGGAGGCTCCCGCGCGGCAGCGCCCCACGCCGCGGGATGACGACCGACGACGCCGCGCGACGCAGCCCCGGCGACGGGGTAATGCACTGGGCTCCTGTCGGTGGTGTGCGAGACGATGGGGTCATGCCCTCCGACTGGACCACGACCGAGCCGCTCGTCGGACGCGAGGTCGAGCTCGAGCGGCTGCTGCTGACGACCGGCGTCGGCGATCCGGAGGCCCGCGGGGGTGTCCTCCTGAGCGGCGACGCCGGCATCGGCAAGACGCGGCTGCTGCGTGAGCTCGCTTCCCGTGCTGCCGACGACGGTCACCACGTCCTCGCCGGGCACTGCCTCGACCTCGGCGACAGCGCCATCCCGTTCCAGCCGTTCGCCGAGGTCCTGGTCGGTCTCGACCCGCCGACCCGACAGGCGATCTCCGAGGCCCTGCCGCCGCTGGGTCCCCTGATGTGGGGAGCCGTGGACGGCGCCGGCGTCGACCGGGGCGAGCTGTTCTCGTCGGTGGTCGCCGCGCTCGAGGTCCTCGCCGCGAGCCGACCGGTCCTTCTCGTCGTCGAGGACGCCCACTGGGCAGACGCCTCCACCCGCCACCTGATCCGCTACGTCCTGGCCCAGCGCTACGAGGGGCCCGTCCGGTTCGTCGTGTCCTACCGCAGCGACGACCTGCACCGCCGTCACCCGCTGCGGCCCGACGTCGCCGAGTGGAGCCGGCTGCCGGGGGTCCAGCGCCTCGAGCTCGGGCCGCTGGCCGACGACGACGTACGCGAGCTCGTACGCACGCGGGCGACCGCCGGCATCGGCGACTCCGACGTGACGGCGATCGTGCGCCGAGCCGCCGGCAACGCGTTCATCGTCGAGGAGCTGATCGACGTCGACGACCAGGCAGGCCCGCTCCCGTCGACGTTGTCCGACCTCATGCTCGTGCGCCTCGACCGGCTCGACGACGCCGGGCGTCAGGTGATCCGTGCGGTGGCCTGCGCGGGTGGCCAGGTCAGCGACGGCCTGCTGGACGCGGTCGTCGACCTCCCCGCGGCGACGATCGAGGAGGCCCTCCGCGGCGCGCTCGACCACCGCATCCTGACGCGCACCCGCAGCGACGGCTACGCCTTCCGGCACGCGCTCCTCGCAGAGGTGGTGCGCGACGACCTGCTCCCCGCCGAGCGCCGACGCATCCACGCGGCCTACGTGCGTGCCCTCCTCGACAACGGCGACTCCGCCGACGTCGCCCGTCACGCCTTCGAGGCGCAGATGCCCGACGTGGCGTTCACGGCGAGCGTGCAGGCGGCCGAGCAGGCGACCCGCGTGACCGGCCACGACGAGGCAGCCCAGCACTACGAGCGCGCGCTGAGCGTCGCGGGCTCGGCGCCCGACGGCACCGACGTCGTCGACCTCGTCATCGCCGCGAGCGAGGCGCTCACCGCCTCCGGATACGTCCGGCGTGCCTGGAAGCTCATCGACGACCACCTCCAGGACGCTCCACGCGACCTGTCGGACGAGGAGCGCGGCCGACTGCTCGTCGCGTACGGCACGGCGGCGCTTCTCGCCGACCGCCTCGTCGAGCCGGTGCAGGCGGTCGAGCAGGCGTTCGCCGTCGTGCCCGAGCAGCCGACAGCACTGCGCGCGTCGCTCGAGGCCCTGGCTGCCCAGGTCGCCGCCAACGACCGCCGCTTCGACGACGCGATCCGCTGGGCCACGCAGGCGATCACGCTCGGCCAACGGCTCGGGCTCACCCGGGTCGTCGCTGACGCGTCCGCCACGAAGGCTCGCGCCCGATCCCGGATCGGTGACGACCCGGGTGGCGACGAGCGCCGCTTCCACGACGTCGCCGAGACGGCGCGAGGGGCCGGCAACGTCGTCGCCGAGCTGCGCGCCCGTCACCACCTGGCCTTCCACTACTACGAGCGCGGCGATCTCGACCGCGCCGAGCGCGAGTTCCTCGGTGCCATGCGCACCGCGGCCGACGCGGGTCGACAGTGGGCTCCCTACGGATTCGACGGTCGCTTCTTCGCCGCGGTGACGGCCTACCACCGGGGCCGCTGGGACCTCGTCGAGGAGCTCGTCGACATCACCGCGCTGCGGCCGCCGTCGGTGCACGCGGCGTGCCTGGAGGCGGTCGGCCTGCTGGTGCACGCCGGTCGCGGCGAGCGCGACAGGCTTGCGACCGTGCGTCGCCTGCGCGACTTCTGGCCGAAGGACATCGCGCTCGCCATCCACAGCGGTACGGCGGCGATCGACCTCGCGTCCGACGCCTCCGCGGCCGCGGTCTGGCACGACGAGCTCGTCGCCACGCTCGCCAAGGACTGGGCCGGGCCGTTCCCGCCGGCTCGCCTCAGGATGGGAGCGCTTCTCGTCGCACGGTTCGCCGACGATGCCGCCCACACCTCGACGACGGAGCGGGCCGCGTGGGTGGATCGAGCGCACGAGCTGCGCGCCGACGCCGACCGCGCCATCGCCGAGCGCGGGCCGTTCGGCATCGAGGGCGATGCATGGAGCCAACGCCTGGACGCCGAGATCCTCCGGCTCCGCTGGTACGCCGGTGCGGAGACCGAGCTCGCAACCCTCCTCGACTCGTGGCAGGCCACACTCAAGAACTTCGCCGCCCTCGGCGACCCCTACGAGGAGGCCCGTTCCGGTTCCCGCCTCGCTGAGGTGCTCCATGCGTCCGGTGACGTCCCAGGAGCTAAGGCCGCCGCGGACGCCGCCCACGACAAGGCGCTCGCACTGCGGGCGCAACCGCTCCTCCGGCGCCTCGAGCCGTTCCTCGGCAGCGGTGCGGGCGGTGGCTCTCCCCGCACGGTCACCGTGAGCGCGCCGGCGCCCCAGCCCGGCGAGAAGCCGCTGACCGCCCGCGAGCGCGAGGTGCTCGACCACCTCGTCGAGGGCCGTACGAACGGCGAGATCGCGACCCTGCTCTTCATCAGCACCAAGACCGTCTCGGTGCACGTCTCCAACATCCTCGCGAAGCTGGGCGCGTCCACCCGCACCGAGGCCGCGGCGATCGCTCGGCGTCAGCGCGTCTGAGCCGCTACCCCGACGTCGCGTCGAGGTGCTGGAGCAGCTCGTGGGCCGCGAGCTCGACGTCCTTGTGGCGCCACTCGGCGGCACGATAGACGACGGCGATGAGACCCGTGCGGTGGATGCGGCGGAAATCCCCGTACACGAACGCGTACCCTGCCTTGCTCTCGTCCGAGGGCCCGACCGTGAGGCCGAGGAACCATTGCGCGTACTCCTCCCACGTGTGCCTCTCCAGGAACGCGTTCTCGTCCGCCGCGCTCGGCTGGACGTCGCCCCAGTCGCTGTCGAGCACGTACTGCCGCGCGTCGATGAGGGCCCGCGCCTTCGCGACGCCGGCCGGGTTCACCTCGTAGGTCGCCATGACGTCATCGTCGCCCTGCAGGCCGTCCCGCGCAGGTGGGATCACGCACGCCAGGCGCGCTCGAGGTCGTCGTTCGTGAGACCGGTGAGGACGGAGGCGAGCTGGTCTCGGGCGGGCTCGGCTCCTTCCTCGACTCCCGGTCCGCGCATCTTGACGAGGATCCACTGCTCCTTCGGACCCGGCGCGCTGGTCCGCGTCAGTGCGTACGGTCCCACCAGCTTCTGCCCGTGCAGGACGACGACGAGGTGTCCGTCCGCCAGGGCCTGGCTCGCGCGGAGGGGCTCCCCACCCCGCCGGGTGCGGTGCTCGAACGTCCCGATGTCCCACACGACGACGCTCCCGACCTTCCTGCCCGCACGCTCGTAGGCACCCTCGTAGCCGGCGTGCGCGAGGTCGTGGTCGTCGGCGCGCACGGCGAGCCGCTTCTGAGCGGGATCCGGCGACGGACCCTTCGGGACCGCCCACGAGACGAGGACGCCGTCGATCTCGAGGCGGAGGTCGAAGTGGAGGGCCGTCGCGCGGTGACGTTGGCAGACGTAGACAGGCGCAGACTGCGGCACTCCGGCACGGTAGCGCCGAGCGGCGCCGCCTGCGCGGCGACGCGGCCCGGGCTTAGGGTCGAGAGGTGGCGGTCGCCCTCGGCTGGGGAGACCGGACGACGACGAGGAGATCACGTGACTCAGGCCCGCATCGGAGTGACCGGACTGGCCGTGATGGGCCGCAACCTGGCTCGCAACCTCGCGCGCCACGGCTATCCCGTCGCTCTGCACAACCGCACCTACGCCCGCACTCAGAAGCTCGTCGAGGAGCACGGCGACGAAGGTACGTTCCTGCCGTCGGAGGGGATGCGCGATTTCGTCGACTCGATCGAACGCCCGAGGCCGATCATCATCATGGTCAAGGCGGGGGAGCCGACCGATGCCGTCATCGACGAGCTGGCCGAGCTCCTCGACGAGGGCGACATCATCATCGACTGCGGCAACGCCCACTTCGCCGACACGCGACGACGCGAGGCCGCGCTGCGCGACAAGGGACTGCACTTCGTCGGAGCGGGCGTGTCCGGTGGCGAGGAGGGCGCGCTCAACGGCCCGAGCATCATGCCCGGCGGGTCGGTCGAGTCGTACGCGACCCTCGGCCCGATGTTCGAGGCGATCGCAGCCCAGGTCGACGACACCCCGTGCTGCACGCACGTCGGACCGGACGGCGCCGGCCACTTCGTCAAGATGGTCCACAATGGCATCGAGTACGCCGACATGCAGCTGATCGCCGAGGCGTACGACCTCCTCCGCCACGGTCTCGGCGCTGAGCCCGCCCGCATCGCGGAGATCTTCGGCCAGTGGAACGAGGGCGATCTCGAGTCGTACCTCATCGAGATCACCGCCGACGTGCTCGGCCACACCGACGCGGAGACCGGGCACGCGTTCGTCGACGTGGTGCTCGACCAGGCGGAGCAGAAGGGCACCGGTCGCTGGACCGTGCAGACCGCCCTCGACCTCGGCGTGCCGGTCACCGGGATCGCCGAGGCGACGTTCGCGCGGTCGGTCTCCGGGCACGCGGAGCAGCGCGAGCCCGCCCGCGCCGCGTATCCGGACGCGCACGCCGACACCGCCTGGCGGCCTGACGACGCCGACGCGTTCACCGAAGACGTCCGGCGCGCGCTGTACGCGTCGAAGGTGGTCGCGTACGCGCAGGGTTTCGACGAGATCCAGGCCGGGAGCAAGGAGTACGGGTGGGCGGTCGACCCCGGCGCGATGGCGACGATCTGGCGCGGCGGCTGCATCATCCGCGCGCGGTTCCTCGACCGGATCCGGGAGGCGTACGACGCCGATCCCGACCTGCCCACGCTGCTGGTCGCGCCGTACTTCGTCGATGCAGTGCAGGCCGGGCTGGAGTCCTGGCGGCGTGTGGTCGCGATCGCGGCCCGCACCGGCGTCCCAGCGCCGGCCTTCGCGTCGTCCCTCGCCTACTTCGACGCACTGCGTGCCGACCGGCTTCCCGCCGCCCTCATCCAGGGCCTCCGCGACGACTTCGGCGCGCACACCTACCGTCGTGTCGACAAGGAAGGCACCTTCCACACCCTGTGGGCCGAGGGGCGCACGGAGCAGAGCGCAGACTGAGGCCCGCCCGTCGACGAGGTCACTGGATCGGTTCGACTCCCGCGAGTCCCAGCGCGACGACGGCAACGATCGCAGCCGCGCCTGCGGCGACGACGTAGGCGGTCATCTTCCGCGCGCGGCGCTCGCGAACCTCGTACGACGTCGCGGCCTCCTCGACCGACAAGGCGTCCTTGTGCTCCATGCTCCACACCCCCGTCCTCGCATGGATAGGCTCGATGCAGGGGGAGTACCCCGTCGAGGACGCCCCAACCACTCCGTGCCTCAGTTCACGAGCGAACAGCCAGCGGTCTCAGCGCTCCGACACCCGGATCACCGACGGGGGCACCGGGATGCCGTCGCGCAGGTCGGGCGCCGGCTGCGGCTCCCCGGCGACCTCGCGCAGCGGCACCACGCCCGCCCATGCCGGGCCGGCGACGTCCACGGTCTCGTCGTCCGGCCAGCCGTCGGACACCTTGAGCGACCAGCGTCGGATCGGCAGCGCCAGCACCATGGTCGCCGCGAGCTCACGTCGCGTCGACGGCCTCACCTCCGCGGCACGCCCGGGGACCAGTGCCTCGGTGAGCAGGTCCAGCGCAGCGCCCTGGCGGTCGTCCGGGACAGGAGTCGCGGCACCGAACAGCACGGCACTGCGGTAGCGCAACGACGACTCGAAGGCCGAACGGGCCACGACGATCCCGTCCAGGGCCGTCACCGCGACGGACACCGGGCCTCCCTCGGCGACCGTCCGCATCCAGGGGGATCCGGTGGAGCCGTGGATGAGGAGCGTGTCGCCGTCTCGTGCGAAGGCCGTCGGAAGCACCACGGGCGCACCGTCGACGACCACCGCGACGTGGCACACCCGAGACGAGTCGAGCAGCTGGTCGAGCGCGCGACGGTCGTGCCGTTGCTTCTCGGCGAGACGGGTGACCTGGGTGCGGGGTGAGTCGGACGAGGGCATGGCTCGCATCCTAGGGACGCCGGCCCCCGCCCCGCAGCCGACTATCGGGCGGAGGCGACGTACTCGTTGAGCTGGTCGCGCTCGAACTGCAGCTGCTGCATCCGGAACTTCACGGCGTCGCCGATCGACAGGAGCGCGACCAGCGCCTCGTCCTCGTCGATCACCGGGACGTGGCGAATGCGTTCGTTGGTCATGATCTCGAGCATCGCCGTGATCGAGTCGTCGGGCGTGCAGGTGTGGACGTCGGCCGTCATGATCGACGACACCCGCTCCGTCGTCGGGTCGGCGATGCCACGGAGCTTGCGCACGACGTCGCGCTCCGACACGATCCCGAGGACGTGGGTGCCGTCGTCGCTGACGACGAGGGCACCGATGTTGCGTTCACCCAGCTCGTCGAGGAGCTCGGAGACCGGAGCGTCGGGCCCGATCGTGAAGACCTCGGTGCTGCCCTTGGACGTGATGACGTCGCTGACCTTCATCGTGGGACCCCCTCGGACGCGGACGATGGGGTCAACCTAGCGTGACACCGGTCACGCTCACCACCCCTGAGGCGGACCCTGCTGCCCGTAGGACTGACCGGGCTGCTGACCGGGCTGCTGACCGGGCGGCCCGTACGGGCCGGCGGCCCCGTACGCGCTGCCGCCGGGGTACGGGGTGTCCCACCCCGGTGTGCTGCGCGAGAACCACGCATTGGCCCCACCGGTGAACAGCAGCACCACGACCGCGATGCCGGCCGCGGCCCACAGCAGCGAGATGACCGACAGGATCATGACGAACCCGAGCAGGATCGTCACGCCGGAGAGCACCGTCAGCGCGATCCGTGCCCAGCCCGCCCGACGGAGCACCAGGACACCGAGCGCGACGGCGGCGAGGCAGGCAAGGACGCACAGGACGACGGCGACGTACACGCCGGGCATGTTGTCGTCCAGCACGTCGAGGTCGCTCGCGCTGAGGTCGTACTCGCCCGGGTTCTGGCGCATCTCCTCGATGATCACGCCGGCCAGCGCGCCGATCAGCACCCACCCGAGCGCGGTGAGCGCGGACATCACGATCGCCGTCCAGGCCGCGATCGTCACGGTCACCGGACGGGCGTCGGGATCGTTCGGGATCGGATAGCTCGCCTGCGGCAGACCGGCGGCGTAGGGGTCGTACTGCGCGGGCTGCTGACCGTAGGAGCCGTACTGCGGCTGTCCTCCGTACTGCGGCTGCTCCTGCCCGAACGAGGGCTGTCCGTACTGCGGCGGCTGCCCGTAGGACGGCTGCCCGGGCGCGGGCTGACCGTACGACGGAGCCGGATCGGAACCGGCAGGGCGACCGGGCTCGGGCGAGGACGGGGGCGTCGGAGTGGACATGGCGCCGATCCTACCGACGGGGCTGCCCGCCGAGCGCTCGGATCAGGAGTCGGAACGGCGGTGGGCGGCCAGGTCGGTGACGTTGGTCGGAGCGGGCGACGCGCCGACCGTGTCCGGGGCGTCGTCGCGCTCGTCGTACGGCTCGTTGTCGGGGAAGTAGCCGAGGTAGGCCATCGCCGCGTCGTGCAGCATCGAGTTCGTGGCGAGCGCGTTGCCGTGCCACGGTCCGGGCTGCCCGTTGAGGGCCGTGAAGGTGCCCCCAGCCTCGCGGACGATCGGGTCGAGCGCCGCCATGTCCCACAGCGCGAGCTCGGGCTCGGCGGCGATGTCGACGGCGCCCTCGGCGAGCAGCATGTAGGACCAGAAGTCGCCGTAGCCGCGCGTCCGCCAGCATCGGCGCGTGAGGGCGAGGAAGCTCTCGAGCTTGCCGATCTCCTCCCAGCCTCCGAGCGAGGCGTACGCCAGCGACGCGTCGTCGATGCGGTCGACCTTGGAGACCTGGAGGCGGGTGGCCGACATCAGCGACTTGCCCACGTACGCGCCGCCGCCCTTCGACGCCCACCAGCGCCGGCCGAGCGCGGGCGCGGACACGCAGGACGCCACGACCTCGTCCTCGACGGCGAGCGCGATGAGCGTCGCCCAGACCGGCACGCCGCGCACGTAGTTGGAGGTGCCGTCGATGGGGTCGATGATCCAGCGGCGGGTGGCGTCCTCGACGGTGCCGACCTGCTCGCCGTTCTCCTCGCCGAGCACGATGTCGCGGGTGCGGGCGTTGCGCAGCGTCCGCCGGATCGCGTGCTCGACGGCCTGGTCGGCCTCCGTCACCCAGGTCGCGTCGGGCTTGGTCGAGACCACGAGGTCTGCGGTCCGGAACTTCTCCATCGAGATCGCGTCGGCGTTGTCGGCGAGCACGTGGCAGAGCCGGAGATCGTCGTGGTGGGAGTGCGCCATGGCCCCACAGTAGAGGTTCGCGGCCCTAGGATGGACCGCGTCCGGAAGGAGGGCGCATGTTCGACTTCATCGACGGTGTCCCGATGCATCCCCTGTTCCTCCACGCACCGATCGTGCTGGTGCCGGTGACGGCGCTGCTGACCCTCGCGTTCCTCGTGCCGCGGTGGCGGTGGGCGCTGCGGTGGCCGATCGCCGTCCTCGCGGTCCTGACCGCCGGCGCCACGTACGCGACGGTGCAGTCGGGCGAAGACCTCAAGGCGAACCTCGAGCTCGGCGGCGAGATCGCGGCGGCGATCGACGTGCACCAGACGTGGGGTGAGCGGCTGCTGTACGCCACGATCGTGCTCGCGGTGCTGGCCGTGATCGCGGCGATCGTCGTGTCACGCACGGCGGGGGTCGCCGCGACCGTGATGGCGGTGCTGCTCGCGATCTCCGGCGTCACCGCGGCATGGCTGACGTACGAGACCGGCGACCGCGGCTCGCGCGCGGTGTGGTGCGCCACCGGGTTGGCGGCCGGCGAGACCGAGTCGCTGGAGGAGTGCCTCCGCACCTGACCGGCCGCGTGCTGCGTCAGGTGAGGTCGTTGCCCTCGCGGCTCGCGAGGAGCCGGCGGAACGAGTCGACCCGGGACGCGTCGAGCTGCCCCTCCGCCGCGGCCACGTCGAGGGCGCACTCGGGTTCTTCGGCGGTGTGGAGGCACCCGCGTGGGCAGTCGCGCGCCGCGGAGGCGAGGTCCGGGAAGGCGGCGAGCAGGCGTTCGACGGACACGTGCGCGAGTCCGAAGCTGCGGATCCCCGGCGTGTCCACGATCCATCCGCCGAACGGGAGCGGGAGGACGCGCGTCGACGTGGAGGTGTGCCGGCCGCGACGGCTGACCACGTTGACGTCGCCGGTCGCGAGATCGGCGTCGGGGACCAGGGCGTTCACGAGCGTGGACTTGCCGACGCCGGAGTGTCCGACGAGCACGCTCGTACGCCCGCGGAGTCGCTCGCGGACCATCTCGAGGTCGCCGCCACGCTCCGTGACGACGACGTCCACCTCGAGCGGGACGAGTGCCTCCACCAGCGCGGACGGGTCGCCCAGGTCGGCCTTCGTGAGGCACACCAGCGGCGTCATGCCGGCGTCGAACGCGGCGACGAGGCAGCGGTCGATCAGCCGCGGCCGCGGCGGGGGGTCGGAGAGTGCCGCCACGACCACCATCTGGTCGGCGTTCGCGACGATCACGCGCTCGATCGGGTCGTTGTCGTCGGCGGTACGACGCAGGACCGTCGTGCGCTCCTCGACCTCGACGATGCGGGCGAGCGTGTCCGGCCTGCCGGTCGTGTCACCGACGACGCGGACGCGGTCTCCGACCACGACCGCCTTGCGACCCAGCGGCCTCGACTTCATCGCCGTCACCGCGCGCTCGTCGTCGCCGACGAGCAGCGTGTACCGGCCGCGGTCGACCCCGATGACCCAGCCCGAGTCGGCGTCGTCGTACGACGGGCGCTCCTTCGTGCGAGGACGCGTGTGGCGGCGGGGACGGTCGAACCGCTCGTGCGGCCGGTCCTCGTCGTAGCGCTGCGTCACGACGCGAACCGCTGCCAGTCCTGCTCGAAGCCCGGGTAGGTCTTCGCCGTCGTCGCGATGTCGTGGACCTGGACGCCCTTGACGGCGAGTCCCAGCACGGCTGCGGCGTGGGCCATCCGGTGGTCGGCGTACGTCTCCAGGTCCGCGGCGTGCAGCGGTCGTGGGTGGATGGTGAGTCCGTCGGCGTGCTCGTCGACCTCTCCGCCCATCCGGGTGATCTCGGCGGTGAGCGCGGCGAGCCGGTCGGTCTCGTGACCCCGCAGGTGGGCGATGCCGGTGAGCGTGGAGGGACCCGCCGCGACCGCGGCGACCGCGGCGACGACAGGAGTGAGCTCTCCCTCGTCGCGCAGGTCGAGCCGGACCCCGCGCAGCGTGTCAGGAGCCACCACCAGCAGGTCGTCGCCGTCGATGTGCACCTCGGCCCCGAAGGCCTGTGCGATCTCGCGCCAGCGGTCACCGGGCTGGTCGGTCTCGAGCGGCCAGTGGCGGACGCGGACCCGCCCACCGGTGACGAGGGCACCGGCGACGAACGCGCCGGCGTTGGACAGGTCGGGCTCGATCGCGCAGTCGTACGCGGCGATCGGGCCGGGTTCGACCACCCAGCGCTCCGAGCCCGCTTCGACGGAGACGCCACGTCGTGCGAGCTCGGTCAGGGTCATCCGCACGTGCGGCATCGACGGGACGGGCGGGCCCTCGTGACGCACGTCGATGCCCTCGTCGTAGCGCGCTCCGGCGAGAAGCAGCGCGGACAGGAACTGGCTGGACGCGGACGCGTCGATCGTGACCGCACCGCCGAGGACGCGTCCGGAGCCGCGGACCGTGAACGGCATCGTGCCGCGGGCGTCGTCGTCGATCGTGACTCCGAGGGCACGGAGGCTGCTGATCGTCGTGGACATCGGACGCTGACGGGCGTACTCGTCGCCGTCGACCTCGACGTCGCCGTCGACCAGGGCGGCGACCGGCGGCACGAAGCGCATGACGGTGCCGGCCAGCCCCACGTCGATCGTGACCGGCGCCTGCCGCTCTCCCCACGCCGCAGGAGTCACCGTCCAGCCGTCACCGTCCTCGATGACGGACGCGCCCAGCGAGCGCAGGGCGTCGGCCATCAGCACCGTGTCGCGAGAGACCAGCGGGCGGCTCACGCGCGAGGGCCCGTCGGCCAGCGCGGACAGGATCAGGACGCGGTTCGTCTGCGACTTCGACCCGAGCAGCGACACGGTCGCGTCGACGGGGTCGGGACGGAAAGGGGCAGCCCACAGTGGTGACGTCATCGCACCCGAGCCTATCGGTTCACCCGTCTCCGGCATGGCCGACGCCGTACGAAGGCGGCCGGTGCCTGCATCAGCCGGGGAGTGCGTCCCGCAGGTGCGACGCCGTGTCCTGCAGCGTCTCCTGCGCGGCCTCGGAGACCTGGACCACCTTGTCCTTCGCGCGTCGCGCGAGCAGCTTCTTGTGGGGGTCGGGGTCGAGCATCGACATGAGGAGGCCGCCCAGGATGGAGAGGTTCTTCGTGAAGTGGATCTTCTGGTTGGCGACCATCGCCGGGTCGGACTCCTTCCAGAAGGGGTGGCCCGCGACGGTCGTCGGGAGCATGGTGCCTGCCAGGACCAGCGCAGACAGGCGCGGGAAGCGACCGAGTGCCAGCGTCGTCCCGAACGCGACGTGAAGGGTGCCGTTGATCCGCACCATCGACTCGGCATCGGTCGGGATGGGCACTCCTGGTGCGACCGACTCCACGAGCTCGGCGATGCGGTCGGTGACCGGTTGCACGCGGGCAGCCATCGCGGGGGCGTTGCGGAGCGCGTTGACTCCGCCGTAGACGAACATCGAGGCGAGCAGCGGACGGGCGGCGATGCGCAGCAGGGTCATGGAATCCGGTTCCTCTCGGTGCTTCTCGGGGCTTCGTACGGTTCGGACTAGTCGGACACGAGGTCGGTGAGGGGTACGCCGGTGTCGGCGAGGCGTGCTGGATCGACGCGGGTGCCGACGAGGGCCTTCAGCGGATCGAGGCCGTCGTCCCACATGTTCACGTGCATCGCCGCGCCGACCTCGCCGTCCTCCAGCCAGAACGCGTGGAACGCGAGCCCTCCGGCGGTGCTGTCGGCGTTGCCGCGTACGACCACCTCGGCCGACGACGGGTCCAGCACGTGCCCGACGTACTCCATGCCGAGGTCGTACTGGTCGGTGTAGAAGAACGGCAGCTTGTCGTACGTGACGTCCTGCCCGAGCATCGAGCGTGCGGCGACCGGCCCGGAGTCGTTCGCCATCGCCCAGTGCTCGACCCGGACCCGGCGCCCGAGGCGCGGCTTGTCGGCGGCCGCGATGTCGCCCGCCGCCCACACGGCCGGGTCCGACGTCCGCATCGAGGCGTCGGTGTCGACCCCTCCGTCACCCGCGAGGCCCGCGGCGAGCGCCCACTCGCACTGCGGAGTCGCGCCGATCCCGATCAGGACCGCCGCGGCCGGCACTTCGTCACCGTCGGTCGTGAGCACCGACTCGACGTGGCCGTCTCCCCGGATCTCGGCGACCCCGGTGCCGAGCCGCAGGTCGACACCGTGCTCGCGGTGCAGCGTCGCGAACACCTCGGCGACCCGGTCGCCGAGCACTCGCTGGAGCGGCAGGTCGGCGGTCTCGAGGACCGTGACGGGGACGCCGTGGCTGCGCGCGGCTGCGGCGACCTCCAGACCGATCCAGCCCGCGCCGATGACGACCAGCGGGCCGCCGGCGTCGAGGATCGCCTTGATGCGCTCCGCCTCGGGCATGGTGCGGAGGTAGACGACACCGTCGAGGTCCGCGCCGGTGACGTCGAGGGCCCGCGGCCACGACCCGGTGGCGAGGAGGAGCTTGTCGTAGCCGAGGGTCGTGCCGTCGTCGAGCTCGACGAGCCGGTCCTCGAGCCGGAGCCCGGTCGCCGTGGTCCGCGTGCGCAGGGTGATGTCGTGCGCGTCCCACCAGGACGACTCGTGGACGTAGGCGGACTCCACAGGGTCCGACCCGAGCAGATAGCCCTTCGACAGGACGGGCCGCTCGTACGGAGGGCGGTCCTCGGCGGTCAGGAGGACGATGTCGCCCTCGAAGCCCTCCTCGCGGAGGACCTCGGCCGCCTTCCCGCCCGCCAGACCGCCACCGACCACGACGTACGTCTCGTCTGCCATGACGGCGACCGTACGCCTGCCGAGGCGCTCGCGCTACCGGCTGCGCGCCTCGGAGACGGGTTCGGTCAGGACGAACGTGAACCGCTGGTTGCGGTCGAGCTCGCCGTGGTTGATGCGGAGGGTGGCGACGAGCGGACCCCCGAGGCTGGCGGTGGTCGCATCGAGGACCTGGCTCTGCCGTGCGCGGCTCGCGATCTGCTGGGTGGTCGTCAAGGACGGATCGAGCCCCCACTGCTGCTGCACCGTGCTCCCGCACGCGCTGAGGGAGACGATGGAGATGAGCGGGTTGGACGCCGAGGTCATGCACCTCCCCGCGCCGTTGCCGGAGGCGGCGCGCATCGTCGTCCAGCCGGAGCCGTTCCCGTCGTCCCAGACCCGCCAGACGGTCGCGGACCCGCAGTCGCGGGTCAGGCGGACCGGGGAGGAGCCGCGACCGTCGGCGAGGACGCACTGCGTGCCGAAGCCGATGGGGCGTACGGAGAGGATGCCGGTGCTCGGCAGCCTGATCGGGCCGAGGGTGGCGGCCTCGGAGTCGCCGTGGGCGTTGCGGGCGACCACCTCGTACAGGACCCGACCTCCGTTCGGGGCGTCACGGTCCACGAAGGACGTGGTCGTCAGCGGGGTGGGCCCGGAGACGAGCTCACCCGAGACGGCCAGGGCGGCCGAACGCCCGATCGCTGCCGTGGTGGTGCTGGTGGTGCGGTAGACCTGGTAGCCGTCGGCGCCCGTCACGGCGGACCAGCGCAACGTCACGCCGTCGGGCTCGTCGCTGATCGCGAGGTCGCTCGGCGCACTCGGCACGACCGGTGGCTCCGTCGGCTCGGTCGGCGTGGGCTCCGTGGGCCCGGGATCGGTGGGCGTCGGATCGTCGGTGCCGGGATCGTCCGTGCCGGGGTCGTCTGCCGGAGGCTCGTCCTGCCGCGGATCGTCCGGTACGGGGCCGTCCGCCGGCGGGTCGCCTGCCGGCGGATCGTCCGGCACCGGCGCCGGCACCTGCGACGGGAGCGGCGCCGGGGGGAGGACCTGCGGGAGGGCCTGCGGGACGACGGCGGTCGGGGGCGCGGGCGGTGCAGCGGCCGACGGCGCGGTGTCGTCGGGGGACAGCTGCGACGGGCCAGGCAGCGACAGCGACGGGGTGTCCGAGGCCTGCTCCGAGCTCGGAGTCGTGGGGAGCCCGAGCGTCATGAAGAGCAGCGTGCCCGTCACGGCGGCGCCGACGACGCCGAGCGTGACGCCCGCCGCCGCGAGGCCGTGCGTCGGGGCGGACACGACCCAGTCACGTGCGCGGCCGGCGGTGCTGCCTACCCACCCGGTCGCGCCCGACGCCGCGCCCACGGCGGCCTGCCCGCTGATGTCGGCGACGTACGCGAGTCCGACGGTGCCGAGGAGCACCGGCGCAAGCAGCCCGCGGAGGCCGGAGTTGACCTCGACCAGCTCGAGGTAGACCGCGGTGCAGCGCGCGCAGCCGTCGAGGTGCTCGCGGACCGCGGCGTTGTCGCGCTTGCCGAGCCCCTGCCGGACGTAGGCACCGAGGTGCTCGGTGGTCCACCGGCACTCCTCCGCGGCCGTGTCGGCGAGGTGGACCTGAAGGTACGCCTGGCGGAGTCCCTCGCGTGCACGGTAGGCGAGGGCCGAGACCCCGTTGGCCGTCATGCCGAGGATCGGGGCGATGTCGGCGGGCTTGGCGCCCTCGACGTCGAGGTGCCACAGCACCAGCTGCCAGCGCTCGGGCAGCGACGCGAACGCCTTGGCCGCGGCAGAGTTCTCGAACTGCGCGACGGCCGTGTCGTCGAACTCCACGCCGCTGTCGTACCGCTCGAGGTCGTCGGTCGGCTGCGTGCGCTGCTGAGCGCGCACGCGGTCGATGTGCAGCCGGCGGATCGCCGTGAGGAGGTAGGCGCGGAAGGCGACGTCCGGACCCGCTCCGGCCCGCAGCTGGTCCATGACCTTGATGAACGCCTCCGAGACCAGGTCGTCCGCATCGGGACCGCGGACGAGCTGGCGTGCCATCCGCTGCGCCGCGTCGCGGTGGCGCTCGAACAGCACCCCGTACGCGGCGTTGTCACCGGCACGGACGGCCGAGATCAGCTCGGCGTCGCTCGGCACGGTGGAGTCAGCGGTCTGGTCTTCCATAGCGCCTACCACCGTAGGCGAGAACGGCGGTCGGCAGACAGGTCCTGAGAAAAAGTTGCGAAGTCGCGTCATGGACCGCGATGCCGTCCGTCTCACCGTCATGAAGCACGACGAACCGTGGGCCGGCGCGGCAACCACGACCGGCCGCAACGGATCCGTCCCGCACCAGGTGGGGGCACCCGGTGCACTGGCGGAGTCGTTGTTCCTCGTCCCCACGCGCCACCTGGTGGCGCTGCGGGACGTGCTTCGCAGTGGTGAGGACCCGGAAGGGGTTGCGGTCGAGCTCGGGGCGGCCGCAGCCACGGAGGGGATCGGCTGGAGCGAGCTGTTGCGCGACGTCGAGGACGTCTGTCGCAGCGTCTCGGGCTCGCTCCCTCCGTACGAGGTGGTCCGCGCGATGAGCATCGCGTGGACCGAGACGGCCATCCACGACGCCTACGAGACGTCGTGCGAGGACCCGTTGACCGGGCTGGCGTCGGCGGCGCACCTGCGTTCCCGCCTCGACGACGCCTACCGTCTCGCCGAGCGGTCCGGTGTCAGCGCCTCCGAGACGGCGGCGTTCGTCGTCGTCGAGATCGCTGCCGGATCCGGACCCGATGTCGGCCTGCTTCGCTCGTTGTCGATGCTCGTGCTCGCGGACGCCATGCGGACGTGCTTCGACGGCGACGAGACCATCGCCCGGGTCGGTGAGCACAGGGCGGTCGCCCTGGTCCGCCGTTCCGACGCGATCCGGGGATACCGCGCGCTGCGCGACCTCCTCGAGCGGGCCGTCGACCTGCCCCCGTTGCGCGTCTGGGTCGAGGGTCTTCCCGCGACGAGCGACGCGGCGACGCGGCTGCTCGGTGAGCTCGGCCGAGGAGCGTCGGCGACCGAGCTGGGCTGATCGTCCTCGACGTCCGCTCGCTCTCGGGACGGGCGGACGCCGAGGACGATCAGCACGTCCGTCCGCGAGAAGCGGTCGGGTGATCTGTGGAACGCTGGGGTCATGTGCGGCCGCTATGCCACCACCCGATCGTCTGCCGACCTGAGCGCGGAGTTCGAAGCCGAGCCCGCCGACGACCTCCCCGAGCTGCGACCCGACTACAACGTCGCACCGACCAAGGTCGTCCCGCTCATCCTGGAGCGCCGGTCCAGCGAGGAGCCCGGGACCCCGCGGCGGCTCGTGAAGGGCCTCACGTGGGGCCTCGTGCCGAGCTGGGCCAAGGAGCGGGCGATCGGCAACCGCATGATCAACGCGCGCGCCGAGACGATCGCCGAGAAGCCGTCGTTCCGGGCGGCGTTCGCGAAGCGGCGTGCGATCGTCCCCGCCGACGGCTTCTACGAGTGGTACACGAGCGACAAGCTCAACGCCAAGGGCAAGCCCGTGAAGCAGCCGTTCTTCATCCACTCCCCGGACGGCAGCCCGCTCGCGATGGCGGGGCTGTACGAGATCTGGAAGGACCATTCGCTGCCCGAGGACGACGACGCCGCGTGGCTGTGGACCTTCACGATCATCACGACGACGGCGACCGACGACGTCGGACGCATCCACGACCGCGCACCCATGCTCGTACCCCGTGACCGCTGGAGCACCTGGCTCGATCCCGAGACGGACGACAAGGAGGCGCTCGGGCGGCTCCTCGTCCCCGCGGCTCCAGGAGCGCTCGAGGCGTACCCGGTCTCCACGTCCGTCAACAACGTGCGCAACAACGGCCCCGAGCTCATGGAGCCGATCGCCGTCGAGGGCGAACCGAGCGACAACGGCGCCCAGCCGACGCTCGGAGACCTCTGATGCCGACGATCTCCGAGCGCACCTACGGCACGCCGCACGGGCCCGGCAGGATCGTCTCGCGGCGGTCCGACCACCCGTGGGCGACCCTCGTCCTCACTCACGGTGCGGGTGGCGGCATCGAGAGCCGTGACCTCGAGGTGCTCGCGCGCGGGCTCCCGAAGCTCGGCATCGGTGTCGTACGCATCGAGATGCCCTGGCGTACGGCGGGCAAGCGCATCGCCTCGGCGCCGTCGGTGCTCGACGCCTCGTTCACCGCGCTGGCCGACCACCTGCGACCCCGCGTGCCGCTGTTCGTCGGTGGACGCAGCGCGGGGGCACGTGTCGCGTGTCGGCGCGGTCGCGCGCTCGGTGCCGTCGGCGTCGTGGCGCTCGCGTTCCCGCTCCATCCGCCCGGCAGGCCGGAGCGCTCCCGCGTCGACGAGCTCCTCGGAGCCGGGGTCCCCACCCTGGTCGTACAGGGGGCCAACGACCCCTTCGGTACGCCCGCGGAGTTCCCGTCGGCGACCACGATGGTGGTGCTGCCGGGGGCGGACCACGCCCTGAAGGTCGCCAAGCGGGCCGACCCCGGGCAGGCCGCCGTCGACGCGCTGCTGGTCGACGGCGTGCACGAGTTCGTGCGTCGCCGGGTCGGTCGCGAGGTCCCGTCGGGGGAATGACGCCACCGCCGCGGGCGTTGGACCGGACAGTGCCGCCGAGCCCGGCGGACCGACGACCACAGGAGGATGCGCGTGCTGGCCACGTTGACCCGTCCTGCCGGCTCCACGACTGCCGACCCCGTTGCGGCGGGGCCTTCCGGAGTAGGCTGGACGACGATGAGCGACTCCAGCGACACCGCCGCAACGGTCGTCCCCGACGAGGGGACGGACCGCGCAGAGGCGAGCGAGACCCCCGAGCAGCGCACCGCCCGGTTCGAGCGTGACGCGCTGCCCTTCCTCGACCAGCTCTACTCCGCCGCGCTGCGGATGACCCGCAGCCCGCACGACGCCGAGGACCTGGTCCAGGAGACCTTCGCGAAGGCCTACCAGGCGTTCCACCAGTTCCGGCCCGGCACCAACCTCAAGGCGTGGCTGTACCGGATCCTCACGAACACCTACATCAACTCCTACCGCAAGAAGCAGCGGCAGCCGCAGCAGCAGATGACGGAGGAGATCGAGGACTGGCAGCTCGCGCGCTCAGCGGCCCACACCTCCAGCGGGCTGAAGTCCGCGGAGATGGAGGCGCTCGAGCACCTGCCCGACAGCGACGTCAAGCAGGCACTTCAGCAGCTCCCCGAGGACTTCCGCTACGCGGTCTACCTCGCGGACGTCGAGGGATTCCCCTACAAGGAGATCGCCGAGATCATGGAGACCCCGATCGGCACCGTGATGTCGCGACTCCACCGTGGACGCAAGCAGCTGCGAGAGCTGCTCACCGACTACGCGCGCGAGCGCGGGATGGTTTCGGCAGGTGACCAGGCATGAGTGACGAGATCCGTCTCGAACCCGACTGCCAGCAGGCGGTCGACAAGCTGTACCTCTTCCTCGACCGCGAGCTCGCCGAGGGCGACTGGGACGCCGTCCACGCCCACATCGCCGACTGTGCTCCGTGCCTGACGCAGTTCGACGTCGAGCGGATCGTCAAGGAGCTCGTCGCACGGTCGTGTCGTGAGAAGGCTCCCGAGATGCTGCGGGCGCGTGTGCTGACCTCGATCCGTACGACGGTCACGGTCACCACGACCGAGCGCCGCGCCGAGCCCGACGCGTGAGCAGCATCGACAAGGGCCTGACCGCGACTCTGACCCGGACGGTCGGCGACGACGACACCGCGGCCGCTCTCGGCAGCGGGTCGCTTCCGGTGCTGGCGACGCCTCGCGTGCTGGCCTGGTGCGAGGAGACTACGTGTGCGGCCATCGCCGCACAGATCCCTGACGGCGCGACCTCGGTCGGCACCCGGGTCCGGCTCGACCACCTCGCGCCGAGCCCGGTCGGCGCCACGGTGGCCGTGGTCGCGACCGTGACCGCGGTCGACGGCCGTCTTGTCTCGTTCGAGGTCGTCGCCACCGACTCCGACGGCAGGCTCCTGGCGGAGGGTGAGGTGCGCCGCGTGGTCGTCGACTCCGCACGCTTCCTCGCCCGCGTCGGCGCATGACGTCCTCGCAGTCGATCGGCACGGGCCGCCTGCTCGTCCGACCGGTCCGCCCCGACGAGTACGAACGGGCGGGTGACGTCGTGGTCGCGGCCTACCGCGCCGAGGGCTACCTGACCTTCCCCGACGGCACGGAGGACCACGCCTACGCCACGAAGCTCGCCGACGTCGCGACCCGGGCCGAGGACTCCGAGGTTCTCGTCGTCGAGCTCGACGGCAGCATCGTCGGCACCGTCACCTGGTGTGCGGCGGGCTCGACCATGCGCGAGCGGGCGACGCGCGACGACCAGGGCGAGTTCCGGATGCTCGGCGTCGACCCGGCCGCGGCCGGCCTCGGCGTCGGTACGGCGATGGTGCGGTGGTGCCTGGACCGCGCCCGGGCCGACGGGCTGCGCGAGGTGCTCATCAGCTCGCTCCCGGAGATGGTCCCCGCGCACCGTCTCTACGCACAGCACGGATTCGTACGCCGTGAGGACCTCGACTGGTCACCGGTCCCGGGCACCCAGCTCATCGGCTTCAGCCGCACCATCGACTGACCGCAGCCGAGCGTCGCTCTCCGGCACTCTGCGTGGGGCCCCACGCAGAGTGCCGGCCCCACCGGACGTTTCCGGTGGGGCGTGGAGTCTGCGGTGGGCCCCACGCAGAGTGGCAACGGCGCCGGACATGACGAAGGGCCTCGTACCGGTCTGGTACGAGGCCCTTTCGCGTGAATCAAGCGTTGGGACGCTTGCCGTGGTTCGCGCCCTTCTTGCGACGCGCCCGGCGCTTGCGGCCAGTCTTGCCCATGGGTCCTCCTCGAACTGTGCTGCTTCCATGGTCGCATGCCCGGCCAACCGGCCCGTACGCGACCTCAGGGCACCGCTCAGACGCCGGTCGTGCTCCGCGGGTAGACCGCGTTGACGTCGGTCATGACGTTGACGAGGTACGGGATGCCGGAGGCGAAGGCGCGGTCGAGCGCGACGCCGATCTGCGTCGGATCGGTCACGGTCTCGCCACCGCCGCCGAGCGCAGTGACGATTTCGTCGTAGCGGGTGTTGGGAGCGAGGTCCGCCGCGACGTCGTAGCCGTAGAGGAACTGCATCGGCGCCTTCTCGAGCCCCCAGGCCGAGTTGTTGCCGACGACCATGACGACCGGCAGGTTGTGGCGTACGAGCGTGTCGACGTCGATCAGCGACATGCCGGCTGCTCCGTCTCCGAAGAGGACCACGACCTGGCTGTCCGGGCGGGCGATGCGTGCGGCCATCGCGGCGCCGAGGCCCGCGCCGAGGCAGCCGTACGGGCCGGGGTCGAGCCAGCAGCCCGGGCGTGCCGGCTCGAGGAACTTGCCGGCGAACGACACGAAGTCTCCACCGTCACCGATGACGACCGCGTCCTCGGCCAGGCGGGGGATGAGCTCGCCGTAGATGCGGGCCGGGTGGATCGGGTCGGCCGTGGCGTTGAGAAGGTCGGCGTCGCGCGCGACCGCTGCGGAGACGGCGTCGCGGAGCTGGTCGGCCCACCCGGTCCACGACGGGCGGGCGCCACTCGTCGTCTGCAGAGCGTGCAGGACCTCGTCGAAGCAGCGGGTGAGGTCACCCGAGAGCGAGGCGGCGAGGTTCGCCGACGACGACACCTGGCCGGGGCTGTCGGTGATGTGGACGACACCGGCGTGCGGCGCACCGTCCTTGCCGCCGAAGACGCCGTAGCCGAGGCGGAAGTCGAGCGGCGTGCCGATGACGACGACGAGATCCGCCTTGCCGAAGGCCTGCGAGCGCGCCTTGGTGACGAGCTTGTCGTGGCCTCCGGGGATGACGCCGCGTCCCATGCCGTTCGTGACGGCGGGGATGCCGGTCTCCTCGACGAAGCGCAGCGCGGCCTGCTCGGCGCGGTCCGCCCACACGTCGGTGCCGAGGACGAGCACGGGGCGCTCCGACTGGGCGATCAGCCGTGCGACCTGGGTGACCTGGTCGCCATCCGGCTCGATCGCGTCGGGAAGCCTGCCGTAGTCGGCCCCGCTGACCGTCGTCCTGCTGAAGAGCTGGTCCATCGGCACGTCGAGGAACGTCGGGCCACGGTGCGACGAGCCGGCCAGTGCGAACGCCCGGTCGACCGTGGGTGCGATCTCGTCGGTGGTCTGCGCGGTCCCGGCCCACTTCGAGACCGTCGAGACGATCGGCGGGTGGTCGAGCTCCTGGAGGCTTCCCATGCCCCACGTGTGGGTGGCCGCTCGACCGCCGATCGTCACGAGGGGGGACCCCGCGAAGTGTGCCTGGGCGATCGGGCTCACCCCGTTGGTGACACCCGGTCCGGCCGTCAGGACGGCGAGCCCGGGCGTACGGGTCAGCTTGCCGGTCGCCTCTGCCGCGAAGACCGCAGAGGGCTCGTGACGGACGTCGATGATCCGCGTCGGCTCCTCGGCCTTGACGGCGGCGTCGTACAACGGGAAGACGTGGGCTCCGGACAGCGTGAACATCGTCTCGACGCCGTGCGCGCGTGCGGCGTCGAGGGCATGGTCTCCGCCGTGGCCCTCGCGGCCCTCGGGGGCGGGAGCGTCGGCGGCAGTGGGGGTCTCAGCGGTCATGTGACCTAGGTTACCTACCGGTAGAACCCGTCACCGTCCGGTGGTGACCGTCCTGCGTCCGCTGGTCGTCGTGGCGAACAGCCAGGGGGTCTCGCTGCGGATCTGCTCGATCGCTGCCAGGAGCAGGTCGGCGCGGTGCGGCGGCTGCGCGGCGAACAGCTCGTCGTCGCCGGCAACCCCGGCCCGCCCCTTCACGCCCAGGGCGAGCTGGATGTAGAGCGCTCGCAGGAAGCGCGACGTGTTGTACGCCGCCGGCGTGGGCCACTCGCCGGCGGAGCTGCCGCGGGTGCGCGGGCGCTGCGTCCCGGCGCCGAGGCGCGCGAGCCAGGGCTCGACGACGTTGGGGGAGACGACGCCGCGGTGGAGGACGGCCATCGCGGCGTAGGCGAGGCGGTCGTCCTCACCGTGGTGCAGGACGTGCTCGGTGGGGATCAGGAGCCGGTCCGCGATCACGTCGAGGAGGACGGTGAGCTCCAGCATGTCGAAGTGCGGCGAACGGGCGAGAGCCCCGAGCAGGTCGGCGCCGTTCGCGAGCGCGTGCGCCCAGCCCGCGTCAGGGATCCAGCCCCGGAGGTCCTTCTCGCGGACCAGCCAGGAGGTGGCCTGGTCGCCCCAGCCCATGACGGTCGCCGCCGGAAGGAGCTGCATCTCGTTGTCGCGGCCGATGATCTCGGAGAGGACCAGAGCGGTGTAGGAGCGACGGAGCACGGTCAGGTCGCCCTGGTTGCCGAGCCCGGCACGCAGACCGGTCACCACACCGTTGCCGAACCCCCGCAGCAGCCCGTCGTACTCGCCCGTGCTGATCCACGTCGCGAGCAGCGGGAAGGCGATGCCGTCGCGGGTCTCCGCATCGGGACTCGCCAGCATGTCGACGAGCTCGAGCGTGAGGTCGTTGAGGGACCGATCGCTCGGGACGGTCATCCCGGCGTCGATCACTGAACGCCAGTACGCCTCGGACACGGGGCTATCGTCGCACGGTCGGGAGTCGGAAGGGGAGTCGGGCCGACAACTGTCCGACAGCGGGCGGTTGGCCCGGTTCGACGCTGGATACGCTGGATCCGTGCCCTCACTCGACGACGTCGCCAGCCACCAGACCAGCCTCGACGCTGCGGACATGGAGTGGCTCCACCAGCTCGTCGCCGACTGGCAGATCCTGTCGGACCTCTCGTTCGCCGACCTCGTCCTGTGGCTCCCGGACGCCGAGGGCAAGGGCTTCTGGGCGGGCGCGCAGATGCGCCCGACCACCGGCGTCACCGCACACCTCGACGACGTCGTGGGCGACTTCGTCCCGCGCAACCGCCGTCCCACCATCGATGCCGCCTACCGCGACGGCCGCGTCGTACGCGAGGGCGATCCTGAGTGGCGTGACGACATCCCGGTCCGGCTGGAGACCATCCCGGTCCGCCGGGACGGCAACGTCATCGCGGTCATCGCCCGGAGCACCAACCTGCTGGGGGTGCGTACGCCCAGCCGTCTCGAGCTCGCCTACCTGTCGATGGCCGACGACCTGACCGAGATGATCTCCGAGGGCGCGTTCCCGCTCTCCGGCGAGCAGTCGGACCTCTCACACTCCCCACGCGTCGGCGACGGCCTGATCCGTACGGATGCCGAGGGTTGCGTGGTGTACGCGAGCCCCAACGGCGTGTCGGCCTTCCGACGGCTCGGCGTCACCGGCGATCTCGAGGGCGCGGATCTCGCCGAGGTGGCCAGGGTGCTCATCGCAGCCCCCAACCGACCGACCGACCAGGCGATGCGTCCGGCGCTGACCGGCCGCAGCGGCGCCGAGGCGGAGCTGGAGAACGGCGACGCCTCACTGAGCCTGCGCTCCATCCCCTTGCGCTCCTCCGGCCATCCGTCCGGAGCTCTCGTGCTGCTGCGCGACGTCACCGAGCTGCGGCGCAGGGAGCGGGAGCTGATGAGCAAGGAGGCGACGATCCGCGAGATCCACCACCGTGTCAAGAACAACCTGCAGACCGTGCAGGCTCTGCTGCGGCTCCAGGCGCGGCGGATGGACTCCGGTGCAGGACGCGAGGCCCTCGAGGAGGCGGTGCGCCGGATCGAGTCGATCGCCGTCGTCCACGAGACCCTGAGCCAGGCTTTCGACGACATGGTCCAGTTCGACGAGGTGGCCGACCGGTTGAGGACGATGGTCGCGGAGGTCGCGTCGGCGGCGCGGAGCGTGACCACCGAGCGGGTCGGCGCCTTCGGCGAGCTCCCGGCCGAGATCGCGACGCCGCTCGCGATGGTGCTGACCGAGCTCATCCAGAACGCCGCCGAGCACGCCTTCGGCGAGGAGGAGCGTGGGCACGTCGTGCTGGAGGTGCGGCGCCGTGGCGACCGGTTGGACATCTCCGTGCTGGACGACGGGGTCGGGCTGCCGGCGGGGTTCGACCCGCGCGCCACGACGAGCCTCGGGGTCTCGATCGTCGCCACGCTGGTCGAGTCGGAGCTGGGTGGCGTGCTGTCGTTCGGGCCGCGGCACCCCGCCACGGGCGGGGGAGGGACGCGGGTCCGGATCGAGGTCCCGCTGTCGGGTCGCTGACGGCGGCGCTCCACGGGCCGGCATCCGGGGGCGGACGTACGAAGGTCCCGCCCCCGCGGTGCGGGAACGGGACCTGGATACGACGGCGTACGGCCTGCGCGGCCGCGCCGGTCAGGCAGTGCGGATGCGGGCGCGAGCCGTACGGCGCTTGAGCGCGCGACGCTCGTCCTCGCTCATGCCACCCCAGACACCGTGGTCCTGTCCGGACTCCAGCGCCCACGTGAGACACTGCTCGCGGACGTCGCAACGGCGGCACACCACCTTGGCATCCTCGACCTGCGAGATCGCCGGTCCCGTACTCCCGATCGGGAAGAACAGCTCCGGGTCCTCGTCGAGGCAGGCAGAGTGGTGACGCCAGTCCATGGCGAAACGTCCTTTCTTCTGACCGTGGGGCTAAGCACGATCTCGCGTTGTGAATCGCTTCACGAATAGGGTGGAGACGGACCATCCCAAACCGTGGAGTGGGGGTTGGTCCGAGCTTCCGATCTGCCGTTCGCGGCCCGGAATCTGGCGGTTCACGCCGGGCAATCTCCGCGCCGCGCAGCAGCACTAAGATCGTCGCAAGAAACCTGGGTTAACACAAGAGCAATAGAACGGAAGGGGCCTGTCTCGTGGGTCACACAACACCCTCGCCGACCCCGAGGATCAGGACCGCTGCACTGCTCGTCGCCGTCGAAGGACTTGCCATCGCGGCCTTCGGTGTGCTTGACCTCCTCGACCTCCATCGTGACCGTGTCGTCCTGGCCGTCGTGACGTCGCTGTTCTTCTTCGCCTACGCGTCCCTCCTGCTGGCCAGCGCGCGCGGACTCTGGCGCCTCCAGGTCTGGGTCCGCGCCCCGATTGCGTTCACGCAGCTCATCCAGCTCGGCATCGCCTGGAACCTCCGTGACGCCTCTCCGGCACTGTCAGGTGTTCTCGCCGTGACAGCCGCGGTCGTGCTCTGGGGCACCCTCTCGCCCGGCACCAGCACCCTCCTCCGTGAGGTCGACGAGGCGGCGCACGACTCACCGTCGTGAGCGGTGTGGTTGAATTGCCGACGGGGTCACCCCCTCGTCACCGCTCCCGCGGCCAGACCGGCCGTGCGTGGGGCTCCGGTGTCCGGTCCCGTTCTTGACCGGTTCGTCCAGATCACAGGGCACGTCCGTGCCGATGTGGACCCTTCCTTCCCAGCTCCCAGTGAGGTTTCGTCGTGGTTGCCGAGTCAGTCGACCGTTTCCCGTTCTCGTCACAGTTCGCGGGAGATCCGGTATTCGACGTACACCGTGGCGGCAAGATGGAGATCGCGGCCACCGCGCCGTTGCGGGACGCCGACGACCTGTCGCTGTCGTACACGCCGGGTGTGGCCCGCGTTTGCGAGGCGATCGCCGAGGATCCCGCGGTCGCCGACGACTACACCTGGGTCTCCAACACCGTCGCCGTCATCACCGACGGCTCCGCCGTGCTCGGGCTCGGTGACATCGGTCCGACGGCCTCCCTGCCTGTGATGGAGGGCAAGGCCATCCTGTTCAAGCAGTTCGGCGGCGTGGACGCCATCCCGCTCGCGCTGGACGTGCGTGACCCCGATGACTTCGTCGACACCGTCGTCCGGATGGCGCCGAGCTTCGGTGGCATCAACCTCGAGGACATCGCGGCGCCCCGGTGCTTCGAGATCGAGCGGGCGCTCCAGGCGCGTGTGGACATCCCGGTGTTCCACGACGACCAGCACGGTACGGCGATCGTCACGCTGGCCGCCCTCCTCAACGCTTTGCGCCTCACCGGCCGTGACGCCGCGGACACCAAGGTCGTGATCTCGGGTGCGGGCGCCGCCGGAGTGGCGATCGCGCGCATCCTCCTCGCGAGCGGCATCCGCAAGCTCGCCGTCGTCGACCGCGGGGGCGTCGTCCACCCTGCACGGACGGACCTGACGCCGATCAAGGCGGAGATCGCGTTCGAGACGAGCGAGTGGGGTCGTACGGGGCAGCTGCCCGACGCCCTCGACGGCGCGGACGTGTTCATCGGCGTGTCGGGCGGCACGGTCGGTGAGTCCGCCATCGAGCGGATGGCCGACGACGCGATCATCTTCGCGCTGGCCAACCCGACGCCTGAGGTCCACCCGGACATCGCCCGGCGGCACGCGCGGGTGGTCGCGACCGGCAGGTCGGACTACCCGAACCAGATCAACAACGTGCTCGCGTTCCCCGGCCTGTTCCGCGGTGCGCTCGACGTCCGCGCCTCGAAGGTGACCGAGGGCATGAAGGTCGCCGCAGCGCGCGCGCTGTCCGACCTGGTCGGTGACGCACTGTCCGAGTCGTACGTCGTCCCGTCGCCCTTCGACGATCGCGTGGCGCCGGCGGTGGCGGGGGCGGTGATGGCGGCGGCTCGTCGCGACGGTGTCGCGCGTCGGTAGGGCGACGGTGTCGCGCGTCGGTAGGGCGACGGTGTCGCGCGTCGGTGGGGCGACGGTGTCGCGCGTCGGTGGGGCGACGGTGTCGCGCGTCGGTGGGGCGACGGTGTCGCGCGTCGGTGGGGCGACGGTGTCGCGCGTCGGTGGGGCGACGCTCCCGCTGGTCGAGGCCGGAGCGCCAGCGGAGGATCGAGACCCCAACTCACCGCAACGTCACGCCCCGCGCCGGACCCCGCCGGAGCCCGCGAGCAGCCGTCGGTAAGGTGCGGACATGTTTGCCGTGTACGCCGAGTCCTTCAGCAACGACGATCCGCTCTCCGGCCTCGTGGTGGGTGAGCGACCAGACCCCGAGGCGCCCGACGGGTGGACCACCGTCACCGTCAAGGCTGCGTCGCTGAACCACCACGACGTGTGGTCCCTGCGAGGGGTGGGCCTGCGCGAGGAGTCGTTGCCGATGATCCTCGGCTGTGACGCCGCTGGCTACGACGAGGACGGCAACGAGGTCGTCGTCCACGCCGTGATCAGCGACCCGTCGTGGTCGGGTGACGAGACGCACGACCCGAAGCGGTCGCTGCTGTCCGAGCGCTACCAGGGCACGTTCGCGGACCAGGTCGTCGTGCCGCGTCGCAACGTCGTCCCGAAGCCTGCCGGCCTTTCGTTCGAGGAGGCCGCGTGCCTCCCGACGGCGTGGCTGACGGCGTACCGGATGCTCTTCACCCAGTCGGGGCTCAAGCCGGGTGACACCGTGCTCGTACAGGGCGCCGGAGGTGGTGTCTCGACCGCGCTGATCACGCTCGCACGCGCGGCGGGGATCCGGGTGTTCGCGACCAGCCGTGACGGGGCGAAGCGCGCCCGCGCCCTCGAGATCGGCGCGAACGACGTCTTCGAGTCCGGTGCGCGCCTTCCCGTGCGGGTCGATGCCGTCATGGAGACCGTCGGCGCTGCGACGTGGTCGCACTCGATCAAGGCGCTCAAGCCCGGCGGCACTCTGGTGATCGCGGGCGCGACGTCGGGCAACAACCCGTCGCAGGCCGAGCTCACGCGCATCTTCTTCCTCCAGCTACGCATCCAGGGCTCGACGATGGGCACGCGTACGGAGCTGGCTCAGCTCGTCGAGTTCCTCGACGTCACCGGCACCCGCCCGCTCATCGATCAGGTCATCCCGATGACCGAGGCCGAGCGGGGATTCGCCGCCGTGGCGTCGGGCGACGTGTTCGGCAAGATCGTCCTCACCCGCTGACGCCGACGCGCACGACGAAGGCCCGCCGATCCAGGATCGGCGGGCCTTCGTGGTCTCAGTCGTCCTCGTCGTCGAGGCGTGCCAGCCAGGTGGCCAGCCGCTCGACCGGCACCTCGAACTCAGGATTGAGGTCGACGAACTCCTGAAGCCGCTCCGAGAGCCACGCGAACGTGACCTCCTCGTCGCCGCGGCGCGAGTCGAGCTCCTCGATCCCTCTGTCGGTGAAGTACACGGTCGGTCCTCAGGCGAACGAGCGCTCCATGAGCGCCTTGTTCTCCTCGACGTGACGCTTGTGGCTGCCGACCGACGGGGCGGCCGACGCGTCACGCGAGACACGGACGAGCGGCAGGTCCAGCTCCGGCGCCAGGTTGAGCGCCATGTGCGGCCACGGCCCCTGGTTGGCGGGCTCGTCCTGGACCCAGCGCAGCTCGCGTGCGTTCGGGTACTTCGCGAGCTCGGCCTTGATCTCGTCGACCGGGACCGGGTACAGCTGCTCGACACGCAGGATCGCCGTACGGATGCCGTCCGCCTCCACCGTCGACCGGTTCGCGAGGAGGTCGTACGCGACGCGCCCGGAGGTCAGGATCACGCGCTCGACCGCGTCCGCGGCGATGCTCGACTCCGACGGGTCCGCGAGCACCGGCTGGAACGTGCCCGACGTGAAGTCCTCGGGCTGCGACGCGGCGGCCTTCAGGCGGAGCAGCTGCTTGGGCGTGAACACGATGAGCGGGCGGTGCTCGCTCTCGAGGTTCTGCTGGCGCAGCAGGTGGAAGTACGAGGCAGACGTCGACGGCTGGGCGATGACCATCGCGTCCTCGGCAGCGAGTTGCAGGAAGCGCTCGATGCGTGCGGACGAGTGGTCGGGACCCTGGCCCTCGAACCCGTGCGGCAGGAGCAGGACGACGCCCGACTTCTGGCCCCACTTCGCCTCGCCCGCCGAGATGTACTCGTCGATGACCGACTGAGCGCCGTTGACGAAGTCGCCGAACTGCGCCTCCCACATCGTGAGTGCCTCAGGACGCGCGACCGAGTAGCCGTACTCGAAGCCCAGGGCGGCGTACTCGCTGAGCAGCGAGTCGTAGATGTAGAACGTGCCTTGGTCCTCGGACATCCGCGTGAGCGGTGTCCACTCGTTGCCGTTCTTGCGGTCGATGATGGTCGCGAACCGCTGCGAGAAGGTGCCGCGGCGCGAGTCCTGGCCGGCGAGGCGCACGGGGCGCCCGTCGAGCAGGAGCGAGCCGATCGCGATGATCTCGCCGGTGCCCCAGTCGATGGGGCCGGCGGTGATCGATGCGGCGCGACGCTGCAGCTGCGGGAGCACCTTCGGGTGGACGGTGAAGCCGTCGGGAACGGCCGTGTACGCCTCGGCGATCGACTTGAGCGTCTCCATGGAGACGGCCGTCTCGACGCGCTCCAGCTCCGGCTTCTCCGGGTACTCGGGGGCGGTCTGGTAGTCGCTGACCGTGCTCGCCTCGGCGAACACCCGCTGGAGCTGGTCCTGGTAGTCCTTGAGCGCGCCCTCCGCCTCTTCGATCGTGATGTCGCCACGACCCACGAGCGCGGAGGTGTAGAGGACGCGGACCGAGCGCTTGTTCTCGATGACGTCGTACATCAGCGGCTGCGTGAAGCTCGGGTCGTCGCCCTCGTTGTGACCTCGCTTGCGGTACGTGATGAGGTCGATGACCACGTCGCTCTTGAACGCCTTGCGGTACTCGTAGGCCAGCTGGGCGATGCGGAGGCACGCCTCCGGGTCGTCGCCGTTGACGTGGAAGATCGGCGCCTGGATCATCCGGGCGACGTCGGTCGCGTACGTCGAGGACCGCGACGAGCTCGGCGAGGTGGTGAAGCCCACCTGGTTGTTGACGATGACGTGGATGGTGCCGCCGGTGCGGTAGCCGCGCAGCTGGGAGAGGTTGAGCGTCTCCGCGACCACGCCCTGCCCCGCGAACGCCGCGTCGCCGTGGATGAGCAGCGGGAGGATCGGGAACTCCTCGCCGCGGTTCAGGCGGTCCTGCTTGGCGCGCGTGATGCCTTCGAGCACCGGGTCGACGACCTCGAGGTGCGACGGGTTCGCAGCGACCGACACCTTGATGGTGTCGCCGCTCGCGGCCGTGAACTCGCCCTCGACGCCCAGGTGGTACTTCACGTCACCCGAGCCCTGGACGGTGCGCGGGTCGATGTTGCCCTCGAACTCGCGGAACACGTAGCCGGGGTTCTTGCCGGCGATGTTCACCAGGACGTTGAGGCGTCCGCGGTGCGCCATGCCGATGCAGACCTCGTCGAGCGAGTCGGCCGCGGCAGCCTCGCAGATCTCGTCGACGAGCGGGATCGTCGTCTCCGAGCCCTCGAGGCTGAAGCGCTTCTGACCGACGAACTTCGTCTGCAGGAACGTCTCGAACGCCTCGGCCTGATTGAGCTTGTGGAGGATCCGCAGCTGCTCCTCGCGGGGCGGCTTGGTGTGCGGGCGCTCGACGCGCTCTTGGATCCAGAGACGCTGCTCCGGGTCCTGGATGTGCATGTACTCGATGCCGGACGTGCGGGCGTACGAGTCGCGGAGGATGCCGAGAATCTCGCGCAGCTTCATGAAGCGACGCTCGCGGCCACCGAACGAGCCGGTCGCGAACTCGCGCTCGAGGTCCCACAGCGTCAGACCGTGCGAGGAGATCTCGAGGTCGGGGTGGCTGCGGGGGGAGTGGTCGAGGGGGTTGGTGTCGGCCATCAGGTGCCCGCGCACGCGGAACGCGTGGATGAGCTCGAGGACGCGCGCCTGACGGTGCACCTCGTCGTCGTGGCTGACCGCGATGTCGCGTGCCCACCGGATGGGCTCGTACGGGATCCTGAGCGCGGCGAAGATCTCGTCGTAGAAGCCCTCCTCGCCGAGGAGGAGACCGCTGACGCGACGCAGGAAGTCACCGGACTGGGCGCCCTGGATGATGCGGTGGTCGTAGGTCGACGTCAGCGTCATCATCTTGGAGATCGCTTGGGTCGCGATCGTGTGCTCGGACGCGCCCTGGAACTCCGGCGGGTAGTCCATGGAGCCGACGCCGATGATGGCGCCCTGCCCCTTCATCAGGCGCGGGACCGAGTGGTTGGTGCCGATCGTGCCCGGGTTGGTGAGGCTGATCGTGGTGCCCTGGAAGTCGGCCACCGTGAGCTTGTTGTTGCGGGCCTTGTCCACGACGGCCTCGTACGCCGTCCAGAAGCCGGCGAAGTCCATCGTGTCGGCCTGCTTGATCGACGGCACCAGCAGCTGGCGCGTGCCGTCGGGCTTGGCGAGGTCGATCGCGAGGCCGAGGTTGATGTGCTCCGGCCTGAGGAGGTGCGGCTTGCCGTCGACGACCTCGAAGCCGGCGTTCATCTCCGGCATCGCCCGGAGCGCCTTGACGAGCGCGTAGCCGATGAGGTGGGTGAACGAGACCTTGCCGCCGCGTGCGCGGGCGAGGTGGTTGTTGATGACGATGCGGTTGTCGATCAGCAGCTTCACCGGGACCGACCGGACGCTCGTCGCGGTGGGGACCGTGAGGCTCTCGTCCATGTTGAGCGCGGTGCGGGCCGCGGCGCCGCGCAGGACGACCTTCTCGACGTCGGTGGCGGCCGGGGCGGGGGTGCTGGCCTTCGCCGGCGGTGCGGAGGCGGTCGCCTGCTTCGCGGCGGGCTTGGCTGCCGGCTTGGCTGCCGCGGGCTTCGCAGCGGGCTTCGTGTCAGCGGGCTTCGCCGCTGCCTGATCGGGCACGGGCTTCGCCGGCGCCTTCACCGTCGCGGCAGGGGCGGCCTTCGTCTTCGTCGCCGTCGCCGTCCCGGTCGGCGGGCTGGCCGGCGTCGTTCCACCTCCCTCGAAGAGTCGCGTCCACGACGCGTCGACCGACGCGGGGTCGGTCTTGTAGCGCTCGTACATCTCCTCAACCAGCCACTGGTTGGTGCCAAAATCTGGCAGGGGGCTGTCGCTCTCGGCCACGGCCTCGATCGCCTCTTCCGGGTTGTCCGAATGTCTCCCACGCCCACAGGGCATACGCGTACCAGGGTAGACCCCGACCGAAGGGTCGCCACAGACGGCACGCAACAGTGACGACCCTCACCGTTCGCGGCGCACGGGCGCCGCGTCTAGCGTGCGCGCGACGCGGTGAAACGGGACTCGGCGGCACGCCAGGCGTTCATGGCGGCGGCCCGGACGACGGGCACCAGCGGTGTCACGAGGGCGGCGGCGGACTCGGGGAGGTGGTCGCGTCCCCAGCGGCGCGCGTCGCTCCAGGCGTCGATGCTGCGCGCGTGGAGCTCGAGGCGGCGCCACGCCACCTCGAGGTCGCGTACGGCGTCGCGGTAGGCGATCACCGTCGCGTAGTCGCGGGCGCGGACCAGCCCTCGCGCGTCGGTGCACTGCCCGGCGACTGTCACGAACCGGGCGGTGGGTGTCCGCAGGACGTCGTCGGCAAGCTGCGACGACGGACGGTCGACATCGCCCTCGCGCATCTCCATCCAGGCGTCGAGGATCTCGTCGTGGCGCCGCTGGGTCGTGCGGTGCAGCCGTGCGAAGTGGGCGCGGGCCCGTCGCCGATAGCCGACCTCCTCGGCCGTGAGCGCCGCGGCGCAGGCGCCGGCAGCGACGACGGCGAGGACGGGACCGATCGTCAGACCGGCGAGCGCGGCGACAGAGAGCCACGCCGCCCAGCTCGGGACCCGGTTGCCACGCTCGGCTCGCATGCGGACCAGCGTACGACGCCGGGCGGCCGCCCTGGGGTTCTCGAACGAAACGGAGTACGCTCATTTATGAGTGGAGTTCAAACGGGTGATACGAGGTGACGGCATGGCGGACACCGGCCGACGTGAGCGCAACAAGCAGGAGAAGCGCGAGCGCATCCTCGACGCCGCCTCGGCGCTCTTCGCCGAGCACGGCTACGCGCGTGTCACGACGCAGCGGGTCGCCGACCGGGCCGACGTCGCCGCGGGCACCCTGTTCCGCTACGCCGCGACGAAGTCGGAGCTGCTGCTCATGGCCACCAACGCCCGGGTCTCCGACGCGCTCGCCGCCGGCGAGGCCGCGGCGCGCGACGAGGACGACGGCGTACGCGCGGTGATCGCGCTGGTCGGCCCGCTGCTCGCGCAGAGCCGGGAGAGCGCCGAGAACACGGCCGTCTACCAGCGCGAGGTGATGTTCGGGGCCGAGGGCGCCTACCGTCGGGAGGCTCTCGCCCTGGTCGAGGGGTTCGTCACCGCCATCGGCGCCGCCCTGGAGACCGCCTGGTCCCGCGACCACCCCCGAGCCGCTACGCCCGGGTCACGGGCTGCTGCCGAGGCGGTGTTCGCCTCGGTGCACGTGGCGATCCTCACCGCGGCCCGCCCGGACCTCGTCACCGATCCGCTCGCCGACGACCTGGCCGCCCAGGTCGCCCTCATCGTGCGCGGCTACCTTGCCGCGCCCACCCCTGCTCGGAAGGGAGCAACGACATGACAGACATCAAGACCGTGACCGTGCTCGGGACCGGAGTCCTCGGCTCGCAGATCGCGTACGCCACCGCGTACGCCGGCTTCGACGTCGTCGCGTACGACATCGACGCGACCGCTCTGGACAAGGCGCGCGAGCGCTTCGACGTCCTCGTCGCGACGTACGAGGCGCAGGTCGAGGGCGCGACGGGCGGGAAAGCGAAGGACGGGCTCGCCCGGATCACGTACTCCGCGGACCTCGCGGAGGCCGTCAAGGACGCCGACCTCGTGATCGAGGCCGTGCCAGAGAGCCTCGAGATCAAGCGCGCCACCTGGCAGACGGTGGGGGAGTCCGCGCCGGAGCGCGCGATCTTCGCCACGAACTCCTCGACCCTGCTGCCGAGCGAGTTCATGGAGGCCACGGGCCGGCCCGACCGGTTCCTGGCGCTCCACTTCGCCAACCGCATCTGGGTCCAGAACACCGCCGAGGTGATGGGCACGGCCAAGACGGACCCGGCGGTCTACGAGACCGTCGTGGAGTTCGCCCGCTCGATCAACATGGTGCCGATCGAGGTCAAGAAGGAGCAGGCCGGCTACGTCCTCAACTCGCTCCTGGTCCCGTTGCTCAACGCGGCCTCCGCCCTGTGGGTCGAAGGCGTCGCCGACGTCGAGACCATCGACAAGACCTGGCGCATCGCGACCGGGGCACCGATGGGTCCGTTCCAGATCTTCGACGTCATCGGCATGGTCACGCCGTACAACATCGCGCGGACCTCCGACGAACCGTCGCAGCAGAAGTTCGCCGAGATCCTGAAGCGTGACTTCATCGACCAGGGGAAGCTCGGCGTCGCGTCGGGGGAGGGCTTCTACTCGTACCCGCGCTGACGCGAGCCACGCCCGCCGAAAAGTGAAGGGCCGCCGACCTGTCGTTGCAGGTCAGCGGCCCGACGCCTGTGCCCCCGGTAGGATTCGAACCTACGCTCCCGCCTCCGGAGGGCGGTGCTCTATCCCCTGAGCTACGGGGGCGCGCTCGCTGTTTGCAGCGAGCCGGACAACGGTATCGCACGCCGAGTACGGTTGCGCACATGCCCTTCCCGAACGGCCGGCCGCCGCGTGTCCTCGTGGTCGACGACACCGACTCGATCCGGCTGCTGCTGCGGACGAACTTCGAGCTGGAGGGGTGGACGGTCCTCGAGGCCGCCGACGGGCTGGAGTGCCTCGACGTGGTGGTCGACACGCGCCCCGACGTGGTCACGATCGACGTCGTGATGCCCCGCATGGACGGTCTCGACACCGTCCGGGCGCTGCGCCGCTCGCCGAGCACCCGCGACATCCCTGTGGTCATGGTGACGACGCAGGTCCAGGCGCACGACCTCCAGCGCGGCCAGGACGTCGGAGTCGACGCGTACGTGACCAAGCCGTTCGACCCGGCGGTCCTCGTCGACACCGTGCGCGAGGTGCTCGTGGGCAACGGCGTCCAGGCGTAGTCATTGACGTTGACGGCTCTCGATACGATTCGTAGGTGACTCCCGAACAGCTGTCGGACGCGATCGTCGACGCCCTGAAGTCCCTCGCGGCTTCGGGGACCCTTGTCCTGGCCGAGCTCCCGACGACCGTGGTCGTCGAGCGACCGAAGGTCAAGGAGCACGGCGACTACGCGACGAACGTCGCGCTGCAGCTGGGCAAGAAGGCCGGCATGGCCCCGCGCGACCTTGCGGCCGCGCTCGCCGAGCAGCTGGCGAAGTCGCCGGGGATCGGGTCCGTGGAGGTCGCCGGACCAGGGTTCCTCAACGTCCGGGTCGACACGGGTTCGCAGGGTGCGCTCGCGGGCGAGATCGTCCGCGCCGGCAGCGCGTACGGTCGCTCCGACACCCTCGCGGGCCGGGCGGTGAACCTCGAGTTCATCTCCGCCAACCCGACCGGTCCGTTGCACCTCGGCCACACGCGGTGGGCGGTGGTCGGCGACGCGATCGCTCGTGTCCTCACCGCTGCGGGCGCCCACGTCTCGACCGAGTTCTACATCAACGACCGCGGCAGCCAGATGGACAAGTTCGGCGCGTCGCTGATGGCGGTCGCGCGCGGTGAGAGCGTTCCCGAGGACGGCTACCACGGCGGCTACGTCGTCGACCTGGCCGCCGAGGTGGTCGCGGCGGAGCCCGGCATCCTCGACCTGCCCCTCGTCGAGCAGCTGGCCGCCTTCCGCGAGAAGGGCTACGAGTTCCAGCTCGCCAAGCAGCAGGCCGACCTCGCCGCCTTCCGGACGCTCTTCGACGTCTGGTTCTCCGAGCGGGCGCTCGTCGGCTCGGGCGCCGTCGACCGCGCGCTGGAGATCATCGCGGCCGAGGGCCACCTGTACGAGTCCGACGGCGCGACGTGGATGCGTACGACCGACTTCGACGACGACAAGGACCGTGTGCTGGTCCGGTCGAACGGCGAGCTCACCTACTTCGCGTCCGACACCGCCTACTACCTCGACAAGCGGGCGCGTGGGTTCGAGCAGTGCCTCTACCTGCTCGGCGCCGACCACCACGGCTACGTGGGACGGCTCCAGGCGATGGCGGCGTGCGCGGGCGACAAGGCCGGCTACAACCTCCAGGTGCTCATCGGTCAGCTCGTGAAGATCCTGTCCGACGGCGAGGAGGTCAAGCTGTCGAAGCGTGCCGGCACGCTGGTGACGCTGACGGAGCTCGTCGAGATGATCGGCGTCGACGCGCTCCGCTACACGCTGTCGCGGCACCCGGTCGACTCGCCGCTGACTATCGACGTCGCCGAGGTCACCCGGCAGAGCAACGACAACCCGGTCTACTACGTCCAGTACGCCCACGCGCGGCTGTCGAGCATCCTGCGCAACGCCGCCGACCTCGGCCTGGTCCCCGCCCCGGACTCCGCCGACCTCACGTTGCTCTCGACCGATCGCGAGGGAGCCCTGCTGCGGGCGCTCGCCGAGTTCCCGCGGGTCGTCGCGCGCGCCGCCGAGTACCACGAGCCGCACCGCATCGCGCGCTACCTCGAGGACACCGCGTCGGTGTTCCACAAGTTCTACGACGTGTGCCGGGTGCTGCCGCAGGGCGACGAGGAGATCGGCGACATCCACCGCGCACGGCTGGTTCTCGTCGACGCCACCCGTACGGTCGTCGCCAACGGCCTCGAGCTGCTCGGCGTCTCGGCGCCCGAGCGGATGTGACCGGCGGTGCGCTCGCACGAGGCCGGGGCCCTTCACGGCCAGGCCGGCAGCCGAGGCCCCGCGTGGCTGCGGGAGCCCGACGACATCAACGCCCTGGTCGGACACCTGTGGTCGACGCACGTCGAGCGTCGCGCCGACGGTGAGGTCGCCGTCGCGGGCGTGAGCGCCCGCGAGCTGGCCGCCGAGTTCGGCACCCCGCTGTACGTCGTCGACGAGGACGACTTCCGCGGGCGCGCCCGGGCGTTCGCTGAGGCGTTCGCCGGCTGGGACGTCTACTACGCGGCCAAGGCGTTCCTGTGCACGGCGGTGGCCCGCTGGATCGCCGACGAGGGCCTGCGGATGGACGTCTGCACCGGCGGGGAGCTCGCCGTCGCGCTCCGGGCCGGCGTCGACCCGTCCCGGATCGGCCACCACGGCAACAACAAGAGCGTCGCGGAGCTCCGTCGGGCGCTCGAGGTGGGCGTCGGCAAGATCATCGTCGACTCGTTCGTGGAGGTCGAGCGCGTTGCGAGCCTCGCCGCCGAGCTCGGCGTGACGGCTCACGTCATGGTGCGCGTCACGGCCGGCGTCGAGGCGCACACCCACGAATACATCGCCACGGCGCACGAGGACCAGAAGTTCGGCCTCTCGATCACCGAGGGCGACGCCTTCGAGGCCGTACGCCGGGTGCTGGCCGAGCCGTCCCTGCACCTGCTCGGCCTGCACTCGCACATCGGCTCGCAGATCTTCGACACGTCCGGCTTCGAGGTCGCCGCGCACCGTGTGGTCACGCTCCACGCGAGGATCGCCGACGAGCTGGGCTACGTCGCGCCGGAGCTGGACCTCGGCGGCGGCTACGGCATCGCGTACACGACCCAGGACGACCCCTCCACCCCGCAGCGGCTGGCCGACGGCATGCGCGAGATCGTCGAGCGCGAGTGCCGCGGGCTCGGCATCGCGGTGCCGCGGCTGTCCATCGAGCCGGGTCGCGCGATCGCCGGCCCGTCGACGTTCACCCTGTACGAGGTCGGCACGACCAAGGACGTCGCCCTCGACGGCGGCGCCTCGCGACGCTACGTCGCCGTCGATGGAGGTATGAGCGACAACGTCCGCACGGCGCTGTACGACGCGGACTACTCCTGCTCGCTCGCCTCGCGCGCGTCGACCGCGCCGCCGGTCCTCAGCCGCGTCGTCGGCAAGCACTGCGAGTCCGGAGACATCGTCGTCAAGGACGAGTTCCTCCCGGCCGACGTGGCGCCCGGCGACCTCGTCGCGGTGCCGGGCACGGGAGCGTACTGCCGCTCGCTCGCCTCGAACTACAACCACGTGCCGAGACCCGCCGTGGTCGCGGTGAAGGACGGACAGGCGCGGCTGATCGTGCGGCGCGAGACCGAGGACGACCTGCTGCGCCTCGACGTCGACTGACGACCACTGCCCCAGTTCGGACATCGAGGTCCGACATCCCCGACCACGACTAGGCTGGACCGGTGACCTCCCACCCGCACGAACCCCGCACGCTGCGCGTCGCGCTGCTCGGCCACGGTGCCGTCGGCAGCGAGGTGGCACGCCTGCTGACCCGTGATGCCGACGAGCTGGCCCAGCGGGTCGGCTCTCGCCTCGAGCTGGTCGGCGTCGCCGTCGGCAGCGACCGCGCCGACCGTCAGACGGCCTTCGATCCGGCGCTGCTGACGACCGACGCCGCCGGTCTCGTCCGCCGCGGCGACCTCGACGTCGTCATCGAGCTCATCGGCGGCATCGAGCCCGCTCGCTCGCTCGTGCTCTCCGCTCTCGAGCACGGCGCCTCGGTCGTCACCGGCAACAAGGCGCTGCTGGCCGAGGACGGCAGCACGCTGTTCGCCGCCGCGGAGGCCGCCGAGCGCGACCTGTCGTACGAGGCAGCCGTCGCCGGCGCGATCCCGATCGTCCGGCCGCTGCGCGAGTCGCTGACCGGCGACCACGTCCGGCGTGTGCTGGGCATCGTCAACGGCACCACCAACTTCATCCTCGACGCGATGACGACCACCGGTCAGGGATTCGACGAGGCGCTCGCCGAGGCGCAGCGGCTGGGGTTCGCCGAGGCCGATCCGACCGCGGACGTCGAGGGCTTCGACGCCGCAGCCAAGGCCGCCATCCTCGCGAGCCTCGCGTTCCACACCCGCGTCACCATCGACGACGTGCACCGCGAGGGCATCACCTCGGTCACCCCGGACGAGATCGCGTCGGCCGACGACATGGGGTGCGTGGTCAAGCTGCTGGCGATCTGCGACCAGAGCGTCGACGGCGGCGCCGTGTCGGCTCGCGTGCATCCGGTGATGATCCCCAAGGAGCACCCGCTGGCGAGCGTCCGCGGTGCCTACAACGCGGTGTTCGTCGAGAGCGAGTCCGCCGGGCAGCTGATGTTCTACGGGCCGGGCGCCGGCGGGTCGCCGACCGCGAGCGCGGTGCTGGGCGACCTCGTGTCAGTGGCGCGCAACCGCCTGCTCGGGGTGACCGCGCCCCCGGAGCGGACCCATGCCCGTCGCCGTGTCCTGGGCATCGGCGACGCCCGGACCCGCTACCACATCGCCCTCGACGTCGACGACAAGGCGGGTGTGCTCGCCTCCGTCGCCCTGGCCTTCGCCGACAACGAGGTCTCCATCTCGGGCGTCCGCCAGGACGGCCACGGCGACGACGCCCAGCTCGTCGTCATCACCCACACCGCGACCGACGCCGCCCTCTCGCGGACGGTCCGGCAGCTCAGCGACCTTCCGATGGTCCGCGAGGTGTCGTCCGTCATGCGCGTCGAAGGAGAAGGACTGTGACCGAGCAGCACGGCGCCCGCCCCTGGCGCGGCGTGATCGACGAGTACCGTGACCGCCTCCCGATGGTCGGCGACACCCCGGCCGTGACGTTGGGGGAGGGCGGCACACCGCTCGTACGCTCGACGTGGCTGTCGGAGGTCACGGGCAGCGACGTGTGGCTGAAGGTCGAGGGCAGCAACCCGACCGGGTCGTTCAAGGACCGCGGGATGACCGCCGCGATCACCGTCGCCGTCGCGGAGGGCGCCAAGGCCGTCGTGTGCGCGTCCACCGGCAACACGTCGGCGTCGATGGCCGCCTACGCGGTCCGCGCCGGCCTCAAGCCCGTCGTGCTCGTGCCCCAGGGCAAGATCGCCGCCGGCAAGATGGCCCAGGCACTGATGTTCGACTCGCTCGTCGTTCAGGTGCGCGGCAACTTCGACGACTGCCTGGCGATGGCCCGCGGGATGGCCGACGCGTACCCGGTCGCGCTCGTCAACTCGGTCAACCCGGTCCGGCTTCAGGGCCAGAAGACCGGCGCGTTCGAGATCGTCGACGTCCTCGGCGACGCACCCGACCTGCACGTCATGCCGGTCGGCAACGCCGGCAACATCTCGGCGTACTGGCTCGGCTACGGCGAGTACGCCGCCGACGGTGTCGCCACGCGCACCCCGGAGATGTGGGGCTTCCAGGCCGCGGGTGCGGCGCCGCTCGTCATCGGTTCACCGGTGCCGGACCCCGAGACCGTCGCCAGCGCGATCCGGATCGGCAACCCCGCGTCGTGGGACCTGGCCATCGCCGCCCGCGACGAGTCCAGGGGGAGGATCGCGGCCGTCAGCGACGACGAGATCCTGACCGCGCAGCGAGAGCTCGCCCGTCGTGACGGAGTCTTCGTCGAGCCGGCCTCGGCCGCTGGTGTCGCCGGCCTCCTCAAGGCCGCCGCCGCGGGCGAGGCGCCACGTGGCGCGACGATCGCCGTGGTCGTCACCGGCAACGGCCTGAAGGACATCGACACGGCACTCGCGCACCTCGGGGTCATCCCGGAGAACGTCATCGACGCCGACGTCAGCAAGGCGGCCGAGCTCGCCGGTCTCGCATGAGCGAGAGCACGACCCGGTTCGTCGACGGGCCGGTCACCGTCGTGACCCCGGCGTCGTCCGCGAACCTCGGTCCCGGCTTCGACGCCCTCGGTCTCGGACTCACCCTGTACGACGAGGTGACCGCCGAGGTCGTCGGCGGAGACGGCGTCGAGGTCACGGTCACCGGTGTGGGTGCCGACGAGGTGCCTCTCGACGAGTCCCACCTGGTGGTCCGCTCGCTGCGCGCGGTCTTCGAGCGGCTCGGCCTCTCGCAGCCGGGCCTGCGCGTGCACTGCGTCAACCGCATCCCGCACGCCCGCGGCCTCGGATCCAGCTCCGCGGCGATCGTCGGCGGCATCTCCGCTGCCCGTGCCCTGCTCGCCGTCGACGAGCCGTCGCCGGAGGTCGCGTTCGACGACGCCGCAGCGCTCCGGCTCGCCACCGACATCGAAGGACACCCCGACAACGTCGCGGCCGCGCTCCTCGGCGGGTTGACGATCGCGTGGATGGACGACCAGGGCGGACGCGCCGTCCGGCTCGAGGCACCGGTCTCCGCCGTGGCGTTCGTCCCGAGCGAGGGCGTCAAGACGGAGGTCGCGCGCGGACTGCTGCCCGAGTCCGTCCCCCACGCGGACGCGGCACGCAACGCCGGCCGAGCAGCACTGCTCGTCGCCGCGTTCGGGGCGCATCCCGAGCTTCTCCTCGAAGCGACCGACGACCGGTTGCACCAGCGCTACCGCGCGCCCGCGATGCCGGACTCGTTCGCCCTCGTCGAGGCGATGCGCGCCGCCGGGGTCCCCGCGATCATCTCCGGCGCGGGGCCGACGGTGCTCGCGTTCGTCACCGACGCGTACGACCAGGCGCGCCTGGTCTCGCAGGCGCCGGCAGGGTGGGCGGTGCTTCCGCTGCAGGTCGACCAGTGGGGGACACGTCCCGCGGCGACCGCGCGTTAGGTCACGATTGTGTGACTCGCTGCACCCACGTGGAACAGATGGACGGTGACGGATGTTATGGTCGATCAGGTGATCCGAGAGGGTCCGACTCGATCGAACCCCCTCGATCTCCGTTCATCCCCGCATCCTCCTGACGTCGCTCGACGCTCAGAGTTCCAGGACCCGCGTGGGAATCGCAATGCTTCGTTCGGCCTCGTGGCACGAGGTCGAGCCTTGGTGGTCCGCGACATCGTACGGACCGCTGACAACGAGCGGTGCCTGAGCGCCGCCTGACGTGGGAAGGACCTCACGTGACCGAAACACCCACCCTGCTCGGCGGCGCCGGCGAGCCCGCGGTCGAGACCGCGGCTGCCAAGACCCCGCGTCGACGCGGCACCGGCCTCAACGGGATGGTGCTCCCCGAGCTGCAGCAGATCGCCTCCGGTCTGGGCATCAAGGGCGTAGGCAAGATGCGCAAGGGCGCCCTGATCGAGGCCATCCAGGCCGCTCAGGGCGGCGGCCCCGCTGCCGGCGGGAGCACCGCGGCTCCGGCCGCGCAGGCCGCTTCCGCCCCCGCCGCGGCCCCTGCGCCGGCGACGGCCGAGCCCACTCGCGAGCCCGCTCCCCGTGTCGAAGCGCCGCGCGAGGAGCGCGTGCAGCAGTCGCGCGCGGACCGCGGCGGCGAGCAGCCCCGCGAGAAGGCCGACGCTCCCCGCGAGGACCGCGCGGAGAAGCCCCGCGGTGACCGCGGCGAGAAGAAGAACGACAACCGCGGCGACGACCGCGGTGAGAAGAAGGAAAGCCGCGGCGACCGCGGCGAGAAGAAGAACGACAACCGCAACGAGCGCAACGAGCGTGGCGAGCGCGATGCCAACCGCACCGAGCGCAACGACCGCACCGAGCGCGATGCGCGCACCGAGCGCGGCGACGGCAACCGTGGCGATGCCAACCGTGGCGATGCCAACCGTGGCGATGCCAACGACGCTGATCGCGACGGTGAGGGCGGCGGTCGCCGCCGCAACCGCAACCGCAACCGCAACCGCAACCGCGGCGACCGGGAGCAGCGCAGCGAGCGGCCCGAGCGCGGGTCCCGCGAGTCCGAGCCGATCGTGAGCGAGGACGACGTCCTGATCCCGGCAGCGGGCATCCTCGACGTCCTCGACAACTACGCGTTCGTCCGCACGAGTGGCTACCTGCCTGGCGAGAACGACGTCTACGTCTCCCTGTCGATGGTCCGCAAGTGGGGCCTGCGCAAGGGCGACGCGATCGTCGGCCAGGTGCGCCAGCCCCGTGAGGGCGAGCGCAAGGAGAAGTTCAACCCGCTCGTCAAGATCGAGTCGGTCAACGGGATGACGATCGACGAGGCCAAGCAGCGCGTCGAGTTCGCCAAGCTCACCCCGCTCTACGCCTCTGAGCGGCTGCGCCTCGAGACCGAGCCGACCCAGATGACCGGCCGGATCATGGACATCGTCGCGCCGATCGGCAAGGGCCAGCGCGGCCTGATCGTGTCGCCGCCCAAGGCCGGCAAGACGATGGTCATGCAGCAGATCGCCAACGCGATCACCACGAACAACCCCGAGTGCCACCTGATGGTCGTCCTCGTGGACGAGCGTCCGGAGGAGGTCACCGACTTCCAGCGCACGGTCAAGGGCGAGGTCATCGCCTCGACGTTCGACCGTCCCGCCACCGACCACACGACGGTCGCCGAGCTGGCGATCGAGCGGGCCAAGCGTCTCGTCGAGCTCGGTCACGACGTGGTCGTCCTGCTCGACGGCATCACCCGCCTCGGCCGGGCCTACAACCTGGCGGCTCCCGCGAGCGGACGCATCCTGTCCGGCGGCGTCGACTCGTCGGCGCTGTACCCGCCCAAGAAGTTCTTCGGCGCGGCGCGCAACATCGAGGACGGCGGATCCCTGACGATCCTCGCCACGGCCCTGGTCGAGACCGGGTCGCGGATGGACGAGGTGATCTTCGAGGAGTTCAAGGGCACCGGCAACATGGAGCTGCGCCTGCGCCGCGAGTTCGCCGACAAGCGCATCTTCCCGGCGATCGACGTCGAGTCGTCGGGCACCCGCCGCGAGGAGCTGCTGATGAGCCGCGAGGAGCTCGCGATCATCTGGAAGCTCCGGCGCGTGCTGTCGGCGCTGGACGGTCAGCAGGCCCTCGAGCTGATGCTCGAGAAGCTGAAGTCGACCAAGAGCAACGTCGAGTTCCTCATGCAGATCAACCAGTCGACCCCGTCGACGGGGCGCCGCGGCAGCGACGACGACTGATCACGAGCACGGCACGGAGGCGGCTGAACCCGGGAGGGTCCGGCCGCCTTCGTCGTGGCCGTACTCTGTCGCCATGACCTCCGCATACGACTTCCGTGCCGTCGACATCGACGGCAACGAGCGCAGCCTGGACGAGTTCCGTGGCAAGGCCGTCCTCGTCGTCAACACCGCGAGCAAGTGCGGCTTCACGCCGCAGTACGAGGGGCTCGAGGAGCTCTACCGCAAGTACCAGGACGAGGGCCTCGTCGTGCTCGGTTTCCCGTGCGACCAGTTCCGCAACCAGGAGCCGGGCCACGACGCGGAGATCAAGGAGTTCTGCTCCCTGACGTACGACGTGACGTTCCCGATGTTCTCCAAGATCGACGTGAACGGCGCCGACGCCCACCCGCTCTACCAGTGGCTGCGGGACCAGAAGTCGGGAGTGCTCGGCGACCGGATCAAGTGGAACTTCACGAAGTTCCTCGTCGACGCCGACGGCCAGGTCGTGGACCGCTACGCGCCCACCACGAAGCCCGAGGACATCGCCGGCGACATCGAGAAGCTCCTGACGTGAACCCGCTGCTGGTCACGGTGGTGCTGCTCAACGCACTCGCCGCGGCCTCCGTGCTCTTCGCGCTCACCGAGGCCAACAAAGGGGTCCCGATCTCGGAGCTCGGCGTGTTCCTGACGGTGAGCGTCGGACTGCTCGGGCTGTCGATCATCCTGGTGGCCGGGTCGATGATCACGGCGTGACCGGCGCCGTCGTCCACGGGAATGCGCGGCGGGCGATTCGTGTTTGACAGAACGTCGATGGCACAATGGACAAGGCTCTGGTTCACGCCCCGACCCGCGGGACGACCCAGCGGCCGATCGAGAGGACACCATGAAGAACGACATCCACCCCACGTACGTGGCGACCGAGGTCTCCTGCACCTGCGGCAACACGTTCACCACCCGCAGCACCGCGACCGGCGGAGTGATCCGCGTCGAGACCTGCGCGGCATGCCACCCGTTCTACACGGGCAAGCAGCGCATCCTGGACACGGGCGGCCGCGTCGCCCGCTTCGAGAAGCGCTACGGCAAGAAGTAACGACCTCCCGGCGCCGGCCACGCTCCCTGCGTGGACCGGCGCCGTTGTCGTGTCAGGTCTCGGCAGGCGAGACCAGCGGAACGAGGAGGGGTTGATGAGCACGCGGTTCGATGCCGTCGAGTCGTTGGTGCGTGAGCACTCCGACCTCGAGACGCAGATGGCCGACCCCTCGGTCCACACCGACCCAGCGCTCGCGAAGCGGCTGGGCCAGAGGTACGCGGAGCTGACCAACGTCGTCCGCACCTATCGCGACTGGCAGCAGACGGTCGACGACCTCGAGGCGGCCCGCGAGCTCGCCGGTGAGGACCCCGACTTCGCGGCCGAGGTCGAGACCCTGTCCGTCCGCGAGCACCAGCTCGCCGAACGGCTCGAGCGGCTGCTCGTCCCACGCGACCCCGCCGACTCCAAGGACGCGATCCTCGAGATCAAGGCAGGCGAGGGCGGCGAGGAGTCGGCCCTGTTCGCGGGCGACCTGCTCCGGATGTATCTGCGGTGGGCTGAGACCCAGGGCTGGAAGACCGAGCTGATCGACGAGAACGCCTCGGACCTCGGCGGCTACAAGTCCGTCACGGTGGGAGTGAAGGCGAAGGGCACGCCCGACCCCGGCGACGCGCCCTACGCGAAGCTCAAGTTCGAGGGTGGGGTCCACCGCGTGCAGCGAGTGCCGGTGACCGAGTCCCAGGGCCGCGTGCACACGTCGGCGGCCGGCGTCCTGGTGCTGCCCGAGGCGGAGGCGGTCGACGTCGCGATCAACGACAACGACCTCCGCATCGACGTCTTCCGGTCGTCGGGGCCTGGTGGTCAGAGCGTCAACACGACCGACTCGGCCGTCCGCATCACGCACCTGCCCACCGGCATCGTCGTGAGCTGCCAGAACGAGAAGAGCCAGCTCCAGAACAAGGAGTCGGCGATGCGCATCCTCCGGTCGCGGCTGCTCCAGGCGGCCCAGGACGCCGCCCACGCCGAGGCGTCCGACGCACGCCGGTCGCAGGTCCGCACGGTCGACCGTTCGGAGCGCATCCGCACTTACAACTTCCCCGAGAACCGCATCTCCGACCACCGCGTGGGCTTCAAGGCGTACAACCTCGACCAGGTGATGGACGGCGCCCTCGACGACGTCGTCACGGCGTGCGTCGAGGCCGATCTCGCTGCCCGTCTCGCCGCGGTCGAGGGCTCTGCGACCGAGGACGGGGCGTGACCGACGTCCGTACGGCGCTGGCGCAGGCCACGCGCCGGTTCGACGCCGCGGGGGTCGCGTCGCCGCGCATCGACGCCGAGCTCCTGCTGGTCCACGTCCTCGGCACGTCACGGACCGGGCTCCTGGTCGTGGACGCGCTCGACGACGCGCAGGCGGCGGCGTACGAGTCGCTCGTCGCCCGGCGCGAGACCCGCGAGCCCCTGCAGCACCTGACCACGACGGCGGCGTTCCGCTACCGGGAGCTGGCGGTCGGGCCCGGCGTGTTCGTGCCACGGCCCGAGACCGAGTCGCTGGTCGACTGGGGGTTGTCCGTGATCGACGCCCTGGAGGTCTCGCACCCGGTCGTCGTCGACCTCGGGACCGGTTCGGGAGCGATCGCCGGCGCGGTCGCGTCGGAGCGTCCGCACGCCCGGGTGCACGCGGTCGAGCTGGGCGAGGCGGCCTTCGCCTACGCCGAGCGCAATCTTTCGGGGCTCGACGTCGACCTTCGGCACGGAGACCTCGCCGACGCGTTCGCCGACCTCGACGGCACGGTCGACCTGGTGCTCTCCAACCCGCCCTACATCCCGCTGACCGCCTGGGAGTCCGTGGCCGTCGAGGCACGCGACCACGACCCGGCCCTCGCGCTCTGGTCGGGCGAGGACGGCCTCGACGCGATGCACGACGTTGCGGCCACCGCCGCGCGGCTGCTGCGTGACGGCGGTGCCGTCGGTGCGGAGCACGCGGACGTGCAGGGGGAGTCGGCGCCGGCGGTGTTCGTCACGAACGGCGCCTTCGACGAGGTGCGCGACCGGCTGGATCTTGCCGGCAGGCCACGGTTCGTGACCGCCCGCCGCGTCCGCCGGTGAGTCCGGCGCTCGTGCCGAGAAGCGGGCTGGCACGATGGCCCCTGTGAGTGAACGGTTCTCCAGCCTCGACCCCGACGAACGCGAGACCGGCCTCGAGGCTGCGCGGGAGGCCCTGCGCGACGGTGCCCTGGTCGTGATGCCGACCGACACGGTGTACGGCATCGCGGCCGACGCCTTCGAGCCGACCGCGGTCGCCGCGCTCCTGTCGGCGAAGGGACGCGGTCGCCACATGCCACCGCCGGTCCTCGTCGCCTCGAACACCACCCTGGACGCCCTCGCCGCGCGGGTCGAGCCGTACGTCCACACGTTGACCGACGCCCTGTGGCCCGGACCTCTCACCGTGATCTGCCGTCAGCAGGAGTCGCTGGTGTGGGACCTCGGGGAGACCCGGGGGACCGTCGCCATCCGGATGCCCGCCGACGAGACGGCCCTCGACCTGCTGCGTCGTACGGGCCCGCTCGCCGTCTCCAGCGCCAACCTCACCGGCCATCCGGCCGCCACCACGATCGAGGAGGCGGAGGAGCAGCTCGGCGACAGCGTCGCCGTCTACCTCGACGGCGGGCCGGCCGGCAGCGGTCTTCCCTCGACGATCGTGGACTGCACCGGCGAGCGTCCGCGGATCGTCCGTACCGGCGCGATCACGGCAACCCGCATCGCCGAGCTCGGGGTCGAGGTCGACTGACCCGTGCGCGAGTACCTCGTCGTCTTCCTGGTCGCCGTCGCGGTCACCTACCTCCTGGCCGTCCTGGCCCGGGAGGGCGCGATGAAGGTCGGGGCGTACGCGCCGGTGCGCGACCGCGACGTCCACGCGGTCCCCATCCCGTACCTGGGTGGGCTGGCCATGCTCTTCGGCCTGCTCGCCGCGTACCTGGTGGCATCGCAGATGCCGTTCCTGTCGCGTTCGGAGGACGCCGTCCTCGCCGATGCGGGCGCGGTGATGGTCGGCGCCTCGGTGATCACTCTCGTCGGGGTGATCGACGACGTGTACGAGCTCGACGCCCTGACGAAGTTCGCGGGCCAGGTCCTCGCCGCCGTCATCACGGTCTCGATGGGCGTCCAGCTCGTCTACCTGCCTCTGCCGGGCTCGACCTGGGCCATCGACCCGATCCAGTCGATCCTCTTCTCGGTCCTCACGATCGTCATCTGCGTCAATGCCGTGAACTTCGTCGACGGCCTCGACGGCCTGGCTGCAGGCGTCGTCGGCATCGGCGCCATCGCGTTCTTCATCTACGCCTTCGTGCTGGTCGCCGAGAACCGGCAGACCAACGCGATCGCCTCGGCCATGCTCTGCGCAGCGCTCGCCGGCGTCTGCGTCGGGATCCTGCCGCACAACTTCAACCCTGCACGCATGTTCATCGGCGACGCGGGCGCGATGCTGATCGGTTTCGTGCTGGCGTGCTCGGCGATCTCGCTGTCCGGCCGGTTCTCGGCGGCGGAGGCGATCCAGGGCCTCGGTGGCGCGGAAGCGTCCCTCTTCCCTGCGCTGCTGCCTCTGCTGCTGCCCTTCGCGGTCCTGCTGGTGCCCTTCGTCGACCTGCTGATGGCCGTCGTACGCCGGACCCGCGCGGGCCGGTCACCGTTCGCACCGGACAAGCTGCACCTGCACCACCGGCTGCTCGAGATCGGGCACTCGCACCGTCGTGCCGTGCTGGCGATGTACATGATCGCCGGGGTCGTCGCCTTCGGCGCCGTAGCCCTCGGGCTCGTCGGCGGATGGCGTGCGGTGATCGGGGTACTGGTGATGGTGGGCGTGACGGCGTTCGTGGTCTTCTGGCTGCCTCGCGTCGGCCGTCCGAGCGGTGCCAATCCGTAGCGCTGCCCCCGGATTTGGGCGCGTCGGAGACCTTGTGCTACTTTTCACAAACATCCACCCCGCACGTTTGGACGGCCGCCCCATGACGACCACCCAGCGATCCGATCGCCACAGCGCTCGCACCACGCGCGTGCTCGTCGGCGTCGCGCTCGCGGCCGGTGCCGTGTGCGTGGTGACGGCCGCTGTCGTCGCTGGATGGCCCGGGGCTCTCGGTGCCCTGATCGGCGCCGGCGTGGTGTTCGCCTTCTTCGGAGCGACCTTCGCCGTGCTCCGGCCGCTGACCCGTCCGGCCACCGGCGGGACGATGCTCGTCGCGCTGATGCTCTACGGCACCAAGATCCTCCTCCTGGTGGCTGCCGCGGTCGTCCTGGCGGAGTCCGGTCTCGTCGGAGACGCGATCGACGGGGGAGCTCTCGGCGTCACCGTCATCGTCTGCACGCTCGTCGTGACGGCCCTCGAGATCGTCGCCGCGACCTCCAGCAGGCGCCCGCTGTACGACCTCGGAACCCCCTCGGACCTGGGGGATGGACGATGAATCAGACGTGCTACCGTTCGGATGGCAATGAGCGACTCCTCACCGTCCCCCACCTCCCACGACCCCTGGGTCGCTGTGGGGAGGATCGGCGGTGGGGTTCTGGTCTACGGAGCCCTCGGCTATCTGTTGGACCTTTGGTGGCACACCTCGTTCATGGTGGTGATCGGCATCGTCCTCGGAGCGGCGCTCGGCATCTACACCGTGTTCGCAGCGTTGCAGGACAAGTCCTGACCACCGAGTCACTCTCCGCCACCATGCCCGACGTACCCGCTACGCCCGTGGATCCACGGTGCGACCGTGCCCAAGATGAGGTGATCGAGTGACCACCGAAGGACGGACCGTCCTCGCCGAGTTCCACCCGCCGGGACCCGCCGACTTCGATCTGCCGCCGATCTTCGGCGACGTCACCAAGCCGATGGTGCTGTACGTGCTGTCGGCCGTGCTGATCTTCGGTCTCTTCTACGCCGCCTCGCGCCGCGCGGCGGTCGTCCCGGGCAAGATGCAGTTCGCCGGTGAGTACGCGTACAACTTCGTGCGCAACAGCATCGCCCGCGACTCGATCGGGTCGCACGACTTCATGAAGTTCGTCCCGTACCTCACGGCACTGTTCTTCCTGATCCTCGTGAACAACTTCTACGGGCTCGTCCCGTTGCTGCAGTTCCCGACGTTCTCGCACTCGGGATACGCCTACGCCCTCGCCGCGCTCACCTGGATCCTCTACAACGGGGTCGGCATCGCGAAGCACGGCTTCCTCGGCTACTTCAAGCTGCAGTCGGTCCCCAGCGGAGTCACCGGCGTGATCCTCGTGCTGATCGTGCCGCTGGAGTTCATGTCGAACATCCTGGTCCGGCCGGTCACGCTGGCACTTCGACTCTTCGCCAACATGTTCGCCGGCCACCTGCTGCTGATCCTCTTCACCCTCGGCGGCAGCTACCTGGTGTTCGACTCGGGCAACCTCTGGTACGCCCCGATCGGTGTCATCGCCTGGATCCTCGCCATCGCGGTGAGCTTCCTCGAGGCGCTGGTCATGTTCCTGCAGGCCTACGTCTTCACCCTGCTGACGGCTCAGTACATCGGCGGCGCGCTCGCCGACGAGCACTGATCCACCAGCTCCACGACCGACAACTTCATACCGCCCCCGTAGCGAACCCACCAAGGTTCACCACAGCGACGCACCTCGCGTCACGACGAAAGGAACAGCCGTGGACGGCTCCCTCAACATGATCGGTTACGGCCTGGCTGCGATCGGCCCGGGCGTCGGCATCGGCCTGATCTTCGCCGCGTACATCAACGGCGTCGCACGTCAGCCCGAGGCGCAGTCGCGCCTGCAGACCATCGCGATCCTCGGCTTCGCGCTCGCCGAGGCGCTGGCGATCATCGGCATCGCGCTCGCGTTCGTCCTCTGACGCACGCCGACGCGTTCCACCGACCATCTTTCGATGACGAGGTCAGCCCATGAGTAGCACCAACCTGGCGGCAGAGGAGCTCAACCCGCTCGTCCCGCACGTCCCCGAGATCATCCTCGGTGTCGTCGTCTTCCTCATCCTGGTCTTCATGATCAGGAAGTTCGTCGTGCCCAACTTCGAGAAGGCCTACGCCGAGCGTACGTCCGCGATCGAGGGCGGCATGAAGGAAGCCGCACAGGCGCAGGAGGAGGCCAAGGCGGCGCTCGAGCAGTACAACGCTCAGCTCGCCGAGGCACGCCACGAGGCCGCGCGGATCCGCGAGGAAGCCCGCGAGCAGGGCGCGCAGATCACGGCCGAGCTCCGTACGCAGGCGCAGGAAGAGGCGCAGCGCATCGTCACGGCCGCGCACCAGCAGATCGAGGCCGAGCGCGCTCAGGCGGTGCAGTCCCTGCGCCGCGAGGTCGGTCAGCTCTCGACCGAGCTGGCCTCGCGCATCGTCGGTGAGTCGCTCGAGGACGAGGCGCGTCAGCGCCGTACGGTCGATCGCTTCATCGTCGACCTCGAGGGTTCGTCGAACGGATCGGCGAACTGATGCGCGGCGTCTCGGCGACCTCGCTCGCCCAGGTCCTGGACACCGTCGGCGGCGTGACCGCGGACGGTGCACAGGGCGTCGCCGTGGGCACGGACGTGTTCGCGGTCGTGGGTGCGCTCGACGCCAACCCGGTGCTTCGCCGGGTCCTGTCCGACCCCGCCACGGAGTCGGACGCGAAGGCAGGTCTCGTCGGCACGCTGTTCGGCGACAAGATCGGCTCGGGCGCCGTCGACGTCGTCGTCGCGGCTGCCCGCGGGCGGTGGAGCGCCGGGCGCGACCTGTCCGACGCGCTCGAGCAGGCCGGTGTCCAGGCGGTCCTCAGCGCCGCCGACAGTGCAGGCTCGCTCGACACGGTCGCCGACACCCTGTTCGCGTTCGCACGCGTCACCACCAGCGACCCCGAGCTGCGTCAGACGCTCAACGACCGGACCGCGTCGGTCGAGGGGCGTCAGGTGCTGGTCTCCCGTCTCCTCGGCGACCAGGCCGACGACGTCGTGCTCGCGCTGGCTCGCCAGGCGGTCGCGTCACGCGGGCGCAGCTACGAGACGGCGATCGCCGCGTTCGCGCAGGACGCCATCGCCCGAGAGGGCCGGCTCCAGGCTCGCGTCGTCTCGGCGTACGCGCTCGGCGACGACGAGAAGCAGCGTTTGGCCGGAGCCTTGGCCCGCAAGTACGGTCGAGACGTGCACGTGGACGTCACCGTGGACCCGAACGTGATCGGCGGCATCTCCGTCGAGATCGCCGGCGAGCGGATCGACTCCACGGTCTCGACCCGCCTCGCAGACGCCCGACGGGCCCTCGCCGGCTGACGATGGCTCCCACAACCCCCTCCCGAGAACTTCCCCAGCACGATCGAGAAGAAGGCAGGCACTGACATGGCGGAGCTCACGATCCGTCCCGACGAGATTCGCGACGCGCTCCAGCAGTTCGTCAGCGACTACAAGCCGCAGGCGACGACCGAGGAGATCGGCACCGTCGCGGAGGCGATGGACGGAATCGCCCGTGTCGAGGGCCTGCCGTCCGCGATGGCCAACGAGCTGCTCGAGTTCGAGGACGGCACGCTCGGCCTCGCCCTGAACCTCGACGTGCGCGAGATCGGCGTGGTCATCCTCGGTGACTTCGCCGGCATCGAGGAGGGCCAGCCGGTCAAGCGGACCGGCCAGGTCCTGTCCGTCCCCGTGGGTGACGGATACCTCGGCCGTGTCGTCGACCCGCTCGGCAACCCGATCGACGGCCTCGGCGAGGTCGAGACCAGCGGGCGTCGTGCGCTCGAGCTCCAGGCGCCCAGCGTCGTCGAGCGCAAGAGCGTGCACGAGCCGATGATGACCGGCATCAAGGCCATCGACTCGATGACCCCGATCGGCCGCGGCCAGCGCCAGCTGATCATCGGTGACCGCCAGACCGGCAAGACCGCCATCGCGATCGACACGATCATCAACCAGAAGCAGGCCTGGGCGAGTGGCGACCCGACGCAGCAGGTCCGCTGCATCTACGTCGCGATCGGCCAGAAGGGCTCGACCATCGCGTCGGTGCGCTCGGCGCTCGAGGAGGCAGGCGCCCTCGAGTACACCTCGATCGTCGCGGCCCCCGCGTCCGACTCTGCCGGCTTCAAGTACCTCGCTCCCTACACCGGCTCGGCCATCGGCCAGCAGTGGATGTACGAGGGCAAGCACGTCCTCATCGTGTTCGACGACCTGAGCAAGCAGGCCGAGGCCTACCGCGCCGTGTCGCTGCTGCTCCGTCGCCCGCCGGGCCGCGAAGCCTACCCGGGTGACGTCTTCTACCTCCACAGCCGGCTGCTCGAGCGTTGCGCGAAGCTGTCCGACGAGCTGGGTGCCGGCTCGATGACCGGCCTGCCGATCGTCGAGACCAAGGCCAACGACGTCTCGGCCTACATCCCGACCAACGTCATCTCGATCACCGACGGTCAGATCTTCTTGCAGTCGGACCTCTTCAACGCCAACCAGCGTCCCGCGGTCGACGTCGGCATCTCGGTGTCGCGCGTCGGCGGCTCGGCGATGCTGAAGTCGATGAAGGCCGTCACCGGTTCGATCAAGGTCGAGCTCGCCCAGTACCGCGCCATGGAGGCGTTCGCGATGTTCGCGTCCGACCTCGACGCGGCCTCCAAGCAGCAGCTCGCTCGCGGCGAGCGCCTGATGGCGCTCTTCAAGCAGGGTCAGTACCAGCCGTTCCCGGTCGAGGAGCAGGTCGTCTCGCTCTGGACCGGTACGACCGGCAAGCTCGACCCGGTGCCGGTGGAGGACGTCTCGCGCTTCGAGTCGGAGTTCCTCGACTACCTGCGTCGCAGCGAGCCCGGCATCCTCGACTCCATCCGTGAGACGAGCAAGTTCGGCGACGACACCGCATCCTCGCTCGAGTCGGCGTACGACACGTTCACCGACCAGTTCGAGACGAGCACCGGCGGTTCGATCAAGCCGGGCAAGGAAGAGCACGAGGCTCTCGCGGACGAGGACGTCTCGCAGGAGCAGATCGTCGCGCAGAAGCGAGGCTGACCTCTCATGGCAACCTCACTGCGCGAGTACCGCGCGAAGATCAAGTCGACACAGTCGATGAAGAAGATCACGCGCGCCATGGAGCTCATCGCTGCGTCTCGCATCATCAAGGCGCAGCAGCAGGCCGCGGCGGCGACGCCGTACGCCCGCGAGCTCACGCGCGCGGTGTCGGCCCTCGCGACCTTCGGTGCCGTCGACCACAAGCTGCTCACCGAGAACCCGGAGCCGAAGCGCGCCGCGGTTCTGGTGATCGCCAGCGACCGGGGTCTCGCCGGGTCCTACTCGTCGGCGGTCCTCAAGGAGTCGGAGCGTCTCATCGAGAAGCTCCGTGCCGAGGGCAAGGAGGTGGACATGTACGTCACCGGCCGCAAGGCCGAGGCCTACTTCCGCTTCCGCCAGCGTCCGGTCGTCCAGTCCTGGACGGGCTTCTCCGACCGGCCGACGTACGCGGATGCCCGCGAGGTGGGCGACGTGCTGACGGCGGCGTTCCTCGTCGATCCGGAGGATCCCGAGACGGGTGACCCGGCGCGCGAGGTCGACGAGCTGCACGTGGTCTTCACCCGGTTCCGGTCGATGATCAGCCAGACGCCCGAGGTCATCCGGCTGCTGCCGCTCGAGGTCGTCGAGGGTGAGGAAGCGCCTGACAACGGTGACGTCCTGCCCCTGTACGAGTTCGAGCCGTCGGCGTCGGAGGTCCTCGACGCTCTCCTGCCGAAGTACGTGAACCACCGGCTCTACTTCTGCTTCCTCCAGGCGGCGGCCTCGGAGCTCGCGGCGCGCCAGCAGGCGATGAAGAACGCCACGGACAACGCCGAGGATCTGATCCAGAAGTACACGCGAGTCGCCAACCAGGCCCGCCAGGCCGGTATTACCCAGGAAATCAGTGAGATCGTCGGTGGCGCGAACGCCCTTGCCGACGCGAACGCCGGGAGTGAGTGAAACCATGACTGCCACTGTCAACGAGACCACGACGACGGGTCGTATCGCCCGCGTCATCGGTCCGGTCATCGACGTCGAGTTCCCGACGGACCAGATGCCCGACATCTACAGCGCGCTCCACGTGAACTCGGCGCTGGACGCCGACGGGCGTCCTCTGACGCTCGAGGTCGCGCAGCACATCGGTGACGGCATGGTGCGTGCGATCTCCATGCAGCCCACCGACGGCCTGACCCGTGGTGCGGAGGTGCGCGACACCGGGGAGCCGATCTCGGTCCCCGTCGGCGACGTCACGCTCGGCCACGTGTTCAACACGATCGGCGAGTGCCTGAACCTCGAAGAGGGCGAGGTGCTCGACATCAAGGAGCGGTGGGGCATCCACCGCAAGGCGCCGTCGTTCGACTCGCTCGAGCCTAAGACCGAGATGTTCCAGACGGGCATCAAGGTCATCGACCTGCTGACCCCGTACGTCCTCGGCGGCAAGATCGGCCTCTTCGGTGGTGCGGGCGTCGGCAAGACCGTCCTCATCCAGGAGATGATCGCCCGAGTCGCACGCGACCACGGTGGTGTGTCGGTGTTCGCCGGTGTCGGCGAGCGCACCCGTGAGGGCAACGACCTCATCGTCGAGATGGACGAGTCGGGCGTCCTCGGCCAGACCGCGCTGGTCTTCGGCCAGATGGACGAGCCGCCGGGCGCGCGTCTGCGCGTCGCCCTGTCGGCGCTGACGATGGCGGAGTACTTCCGCGATGTCCAGAAGCAGGACGTGCTCCTCTTCATCGACAACATCTTCCGGTTCACGCAGGCCGGCTCGGAGGTCTCGACGCTGCTCGGCCGCATGCCGTCCGCGGTGGGCTACCAGCCGACGCTGGCCGACGAGATGGGCGTCCTCCAGGAGCGCATCACGTCGACCCGTGGTCACTCGATCACCTCGATGCAGGCGATCTACGTGCCTGCCGACGACTACACCGACCCGGCGCCGGCGACGACGTTCGCGCACCTGGACGCCACGACCGAGCTCAGCCGTGAGATCGCGTCGCAGGGCATCTACCCGGCCGTGGATCCGCTGACCTCGACGTCGCGCATCCTCGACCCGCGCTACATCGCCGCCGACCACTACGCGGTCGCGACGCGCGTCAAGCAGATCCTCCAGCGCAACAAGGAGCTGCAGGACATCATCGCGATCCTCGGTGTCGACGAGCTGTCGGAGGAGGACAAGACGGTCGTGTCGCGCGCCCGTCGCATCCAGCGCTTCCTGTCGCAGAACACCTACGTCGCGAAGCAGTTCACCGGCATCGAGGGCTCCACTGTTCCGCTCGACGAGACCGTGGACGCGTTCAAGAAGATCGCGGACGGCGAGTACGACCACGTGGCCGAGCAGGCGTTCTTCATGTGCGGCGGTCTGGACGACGTCGAGAAGAAGTGGGCCGAGATCCAGAAGAGCTCCTGATCGAGCGACCGCGGAGAGAAGGAGTCGTCTGATGGCAGGCACACTGCACGTCGAGCTCGTGAGCGCTGATCGGTTGCTGTGGTCGGGCGAGGCCACGTCGCTGCTCGCGCGCACCCTCGACGGTGACATCGGCATCCTGCCGGGGCACGCCCCGGTGATGTCGCTGCTCGCCGAGGGCGTGGTGGAGATCGACACCGAGGACAACGAGACCTGGGTCGCCGCTGTCGACTCGGGATTCCTCTCGGTCGCGAAGGATCGCGTGTCGATCCTGTCCGAGAGCGCGGAGATGTCGCACGACATCGACCTCGAGCGGGCGAAGCAAGATCTGGCGCGGGTCAAGGCTGAAGGCGCTGACGACGTGGAGGCAGCTGACGAGGTACGCCGCCTCGAGGCTCGCATCCGCGCCGTCGAGCTCGCGTCGTCCTAGGTCGTTCACAGAACGTCGAACGCTACGTCGAGGGAGGAGGGCACACATGCCGATCTGGTTGTGGGTGCTCGACTCCCTCGGCGTGCTTCTGCTCCTGGCGGTCCTCGCGGTCCTCGGTCTGGGCGGCCGCCGGCGCTACCTCGCGCGCGGCGGGAGCACCTTCGACCTCAGCGTCAACCGCCGCGTCGATCCGCCCCGCGAGGAGGGCGACCCGCGGGGATGGACGCTCGGCGTCGGTCGCTACAACGCGAGCCACCTCGAGTGGTTCCGCACGTTCTCGTTCTCGCCCCGCCCGGTCCTGCGCTTCGAGCGCGGTCACGTCGAGGTCGAGCGTCGCCGCAAGCCGGTCGGCTCCGAGACGTACGCGCTCCACGCGGGCAACACGATCGTCGAGTGCTCGCTCGACGACGGCGCTCGCATCCAGCTCGCCCTGAGCCCTCAGGCGCTGACCGGGCTGCTCGCCTGGCTGGAGTCGTCTCCGCCCGGCCGCGAGGTCAACAACGTCATCTAGGGTGACGCCATGGTCAACCTCACCCGCATCTACACGCGTACCGGCGACGACGGCACGACCCGCCTGGTCGACATGAGCAAGACGTCGAAGCTCGACCTGCGCCTGGCCGCGTACGCCGACACCGACGAGCTCAACAGCCATCTCGGCTACGCGAGGTCGCTCGGGGCGCTCGACGAGGACGTCGATGCGGTGATCGCACGGATCCAGAACGACCTCTTCGACGTCGGCGCTGATCTGGGCGCGCCGGTCGTCGAGAACCCCGAGCACCCGCAGCTGCGTGTCGAGCCGTCGTACGTGGATCGCCTCGAAGCGTGGTGCGACCACTACAACGCCGCGATCGAGCCGCTGCGGTCGTTCATCCTGCCGGGCGGTACGCCGTCGGCGTCGGTGCTGCACATCGCGCGGACCGTGTGCCGGCGGTCGGAGCGCAGCGCCTGGGCGGCGATCGAGGAGCACGGCGACTCGATGAACGTGCTGACGGCGAAGTACCTCAACCGGCTCTCGGACCTGCTGTTCATCCTCGCCCGCTACTCGAACCGCGAGAACGGCGACGTGCTGTGGGTGCCCGGCGGCGAGAGGTGACTCGCGGTCAGGGCTGGTGAGGTGTCTGTCGTGAGGCGACCCAGGCCCTCGCGACGTCCGCCTGTGCCGACCACGCCAGCACCAGCCAGCCGCGTACGTCGTGGGTGACGGAGGCGCGGATACCGTCGGCGCGCAGCCGTGCCGCCGTGATCTCGGCGCCGTGCTGGTCCTTGCACCGGGCGACCGGCACGAGCATCCCGTACGACGGCAGCGTGATGCGCTTGCCGGGGGAGTGCGCCCAGCGGAGGATGAGCGCGAGCCCGATGATGGCGAGCGCGCTGACCAAGGGTACGAAGAGGTATCCCACCGTCGAACCACCTCCTGTCATCTCTCCAGTGTGCACCTGCGCGGCCCGAATGTGACCAACGTGACTCCGCTCACGTGCCTGTTACCCGACGGTCACAAGGAACTAACCTGTGCGCATGGCCGACTCGACTCACCGCGATCGCCCCTGGGTGATGCGCACCTACGCCGGGCACTCCTCGGCGTCTGACTCCAACGCGCTCTACCGTCGCAACCTCTCCAAGGGCCAGACCGGGCTCTCGGTGGCGTTCGATCTGCCGACCCAGACCGGCTACGACCCCGATCACCAGCTCAGCAAGGGCGAGGTGGGCAAGGTCGGTGTCCCGGTGCCGGACCTGGGCGAGATGCGTCGGCTCTTCGACGGCATCCCGCTGAAGACGATGAACACCTCCATGACGATCAACGCGACCGCGATGTGGCTGCTCGCGATGTACCAGGTCGTCGCCGAGGAGCAGGCCCGGGACGCCGGTGAGGACCCGGGCGACTGGGTCGGTGAGCTCACCGGCACGACCCAGAACGACATCATCAAGGAGTACCTCTCGCGCGGGACGTACGTCTTCCCGCCCGAGGCGTCGATCCGGCTGACGACCGACATGATCGCCTACACGGTCGTCAACATGCCGAAGTGGAACCCGCTCAACATCTGCAGCTACCACCTCCAGGAGGCGGGCGCGACGCCGGTCCAGGAGCTCGCGTACGCCCTCTCGACCGCGATCACCGTCCTCGACGCCGTCCGCGATGCGGGCCAGGTCCCGCCGGAGGAGTTCGAGAAGGTCGTCGGGCGCATCTCGTTCTTCGTGAACGCCGGCGTCCGCTTCATCGAGGAGACGTGCAAGATGCGCGCCTTCGGCCGGCTGTGGGACGAGATCACCCGCGAACGCTACGGCGTGCAGGACCCGAAGATGCGTCGCTTCCGTTACGGCGTCCAGGTGAACTCGCTCGGCCTGACCGAGGCACAGCCTGAGAACAACGTGCAGCGGATCGTCCTCGAGATGCTCGGCGTGAGCCTGAGCAAGAACGCCCGAGCCCGCGCCATCCAGCTTCCCGCCTGGAACGAGGCCCTCGGCCTGCCGCGGCCCTGGGATCAGCAGTGGTCGCTGCGGCTGCAGCAGGTCCTGGCGTTCGAGTCCGACCTCCTCGAGTACGGCGACATCTTCGACGGCAGCCACGTCATCGAGGCGAAGGTCGCCGAGCTCGTTGAAGGTGCCAAGGAGGAGATCGACCGGGTCCAGGCCATGGGCGGCGCGGTCGCCGCTGTCGAGTCCGGATACATGAAGCAGGCGCTGGTGGCGTCGCACGCGGCTCGTCGCGCGCAGATCGAGGCCGGTGAGCAGCTGGTCGTGGGCGTGAACGCGTACACGGAGTCCGAGGACTCGCCGCTGACCGCCGATCTCGACGGCGCGATCCAGACGGCGGACCCGCTGGCCGAGGCGAGCGCGATCGAGCGTGTCGTCGTCTGGCGCGGGCAGCGGAGCGAGGCCGAGGTCGCCGAGGCGCTCGACCGCCTCCGGGCGGACGCGAAGACGGATGCCAACCTGATGCAGGCGACGCTCGCCTGCGTCCGGGCGGGTGCGACGACGGGCGAGTGGGCAGGCGCGCTGCGCGAGGTCTTCGGCGAGTTCCGTGCGCCGACCGGTGTGACGGGAGTGGTCGGTGTGGCCGAAGCAGGAGCAGAGCTCGCCGGGGTGCGCGAGCGCGTCCGCCTGACGGGGGAGGAGCTCGGTGGCCGCCTGCGGCTGCTGGTGGGCAAGCCGGGGCTCGACGGCCACTCCAACGGCGCTGAGCAGATCGCAGTCCGTGCACGCGACGCGGGCTTCGAGGTCGTCTACCAGGGCATCCGTCTGACTCCGACCCAGATCGTCGCCGCCGCCGTGGACGAGGACGTCGACTGCATCGGCCTCTCGATCCTGTCCGGCTCGCACATGGAGCTGGTGCCGGAGGTGCTGGCGCAGCTGCGTGCGGCCGGGATCGGAGACGTCCCGGTCGTCGTCGGCGGGATCATCCCCGAGTCGGATGCGCGGCGCCTTCTCGACGACGGCGTGGCGGCGGTCTACACGCCGAAGGACTACGGCATGACGCAGATCATGGACGACATCGTCAGCGTGATCCGGCGCGCGAACGACCTCGACTGACCGTCATCACGGCACCCGAAGGCTAGCCACTCCTTGGTGGTGGGCGCCCGTGCCGCCGACTAGCGTCGGGGGCACGGACATCGATGGCGGGTGAGTCCCGCAGCTAAGGAGTCAGCCATGGCATCGGAGAAGTTTGCGACGCTGCTCAACGAGCAGGTGGGTCACGAGTTCGCCGCCCACCAGCAGTACGTCGCGATCGCGTGCTACTACGACGCCCTCACCATGCCGCGCATGGCGGCGCTGTTCTTCAACCAGGCGGTCGAGGAGCGCGACCACGCGATGATGATGGTGCAGTACCTCCTCGACGCGGGTGTCTCGGTCCGCATCCCAGGCGTCGCGGACCCGATCAACGACTTCAGTGACGTTGTCGCCCCGGTCGAGCTGGCCGTGACGCAGGAGAAGCGGGTCACCGACCAGATCAACGAGCTGACCCGCGTCGCCCGCGACGCGAACGACTTCGCCTCGGACCAGTTCATGCAGTGGTTCATCAAGGAGCAGGTCGAGGAGGTCTCCAAGATGAGCGACCTCCTCGCCGTCGTCTCGCGCTCGTCTGAGGACCTCGAGGCGATCGAGCACTGGATCGCGCGCGAGGAGCGGGGCGAGGCGGCGGACCCGACGGCGCCTCCGATCGCCGGCGCCTGAGCGAGAGCCGGGCCCGTGCGTGTGCTGGTCGTCGGCGCCGGCGTCACCGGTCTGACGTGCGCCGTGGTGGCCGCTGAGCGCGGCCACCACGTCGACGTGCTCGCGCGTGACCTCCCGCTCGAGACGACGTCGGCGGTCGCCGCCGCCTGGTGGTACCCGTACCTCGCCGAGCCTGTGGACCGCGTCCTCGGATGGTCTCGGAGGACGTACGAGGTGCTGGCCGACCTCTCCGACTCCGAGACAGGCGCGGGCGTGACGATGCGGCGCTCGGTCGAGCTGCTCGCCGAGCCGTCTCCGGAACCCTGGTGGTCAGGAGCGGTGCGCTCGCTCGAGGCGTTGCGGGAGGTCCCGGCCGGCTTCCACGCCGGGCGGGTGTTCGAGGCGCCGGTCGCCCACATGCCGACGTACCTCGACTACCTCGTACGCCGGCTGGCCTCCTCGGGCGGCACGCTGACGCGTATGGCACTTTCGACGCTCCCCGTCGGTGCCGACGTCGTCGTCAACGCCTCAGGACTCGGGAGCCGTCTGCTCGCCGGCGACGCGTCGACGACTCCTGTCCGCGGCCAGGTCCTGAGGCTCCCCGCGATCGCCGGGGTCGACGACGTGGTGCTCGCGGACGACGCCGACACCACGACCTACGTGATCCCGCGGGGAGACGACGTGATCGTCGGCGGCACGAGCGAGTCCGGGGTGTGGGACCTTGCACCCCGCGACGCCGACACGGCCGCCATCCTCACGCGTGCGATCCGCATCGTCCCCGAGCTGGAGGGTGCCCCGGTGCTCGGCGTCCGGGTCGGGCTCCGTCCGGCGAGGCCGATGGTCCGGCTCGAGCGGGAGGCGCGCACGGACGCGAGTCCCGTGGTCCACTGCTACGGCCACGGTGGTGCGGGGATCACGACGTCGTGGGGCTGCGCCGACGAGGTCGCCTCGCTGCTGGAGGCGCAAGGCTGACCGAGGTCACTCGGTGGTGAGCTCCGTGACGGGCTCACCTCGCGGTGAGCTCCTTGACCGTGTCGTCGGTGGTCTCGATCGCCGGGGGAGTCGTCTCGGGCTCCTGGTCGACGATGGGAGCGGCCACGGGGACAGACGCGTCGGCGGTGACCGTCGGAGCCGTGCGCGCGTACGCGACCGCGCGCGAGGCGCGTGCCGACAGGCTCGGAGCGGCACTCTCGACCCGGGTCCACTCCTGCCGGATCTCCGCGAGGCGGTCGTCGGTGATGCGCTCGGACAGGATCGCCTGCTCGAGCTCTCGGCGGAGCGTGCCGTACTCGGCGGCGGCGCGCTGGTGCGCGGCGATGACGTCAGCGGGATCGGCGACCGTCTGAAGGAGGGCGACAGCGGCAGCGAAGCCGGCGAGCACGCCGGCTGCGACCGTGAGCCACCTGCCGTCGTCGACCGAGGTGGCGGCGAACGCGGACGCGGCGGAGAGCGCGGCGAGGATGACGGTCGCCGCGCCGAGCGCCCGAGAACGACGGCGTCGGACGCGGGCGGCGAGCTGGTGGGCTTCGTGGCCGACGCTGATGGCGTCGAGCCACTGGAGAACGGTCGGCTCGTTGCCGCGATAGGTCCACACGGAGTCGGATGCTAGCGACACCAGCGGCGGAGGGGACGCGATTTGCGAGGTCGTCCCATGCTGCGGTCAGAGTGGTCGCGGATTCGCTGGGAGCGTACGCCCTTGCGAAGGTGGGTGAATGCGCGTAAGCCTAATTACATGATTACAAACGATGTGGACGAGATCAGAGGATGGTTCACCGGTCGTCTCCCCGAGGGCCTGTTCGACGCGCTTGAGAGCGTGACGGTCGATCGCGAGGAGATCGTCGTCATCGGTTGTATCGCGCCGCCGAGCCTTGCGGACGGAGTGTCCGAGGCCGAGCGACGCGGCGCGGTGCAGGGTCGCGTGCAGGAGTTCCGCGAGCGGACGCGAGAGACTCGGATGGCGGTCGCTCGCGAAGCTCAGCACCGGTTCGGGCGCACGGTGTCGTGGGGCGTCGAGTGTGACGGCGAGCAGGCCCTGTTCACGCATCTCGCGTCGCCGGTGATGACCCGCCTGCGCCAGCCCGAGCGTCAGGTCCTCGACACCCTGATCGCGGCAGGCGTCGCACGCAGCCGCAGCGACGCCTTGGCATGGTGCGTGCGCCTGGTGCAGCGCCACGAGGACACGTGGCTGGACGAGCTGCGCGAGTCCTTGGAGAACGTCCGGCGGGTCCGCGAGCAGGGGCCCGGTTCCGGAGGCTGAGCGGGCGCCGTGCGCCTCAGCCGACCGCTGCGCGGAGCAGCCGGTCGGGGGCTTCTCCGTACGCGACCATGAGGGCGCGCTCGACCGCGCTGTCGGCCGCGTGCAACGTCGTGACGGCGACGGCCACCGCCTCCTCGAGGGGCCACCCGTACGCTCCGGCCGAGATCAGGGGAAACGCCACCACGCGCGCTTCGAGCTCGTCGGCGACAGCGAGGCTGCGGGTGTACGCCGAGCGCAGCAGATCAGTCCGGTCCTCGTGCGGCGACCAGACCGGGCCGACCGCGTGGATGACCCAGCGGGCAGGGAGGCGACCACCCGAGGTGGCGACGGCGTCGCCGGTCGGGAGGCCCTCGGGGTGACTCGTCGCGCGCAGCTCGCGGCACGCGTCGAGGATCTCTGGACCTCCGGCCCGGTGGATGGCGCCGTCGACGCCTCCTCCGCCGAGCAACGAGCTGTTGGCGGCATTGACGATCGCGTCGGCCCGGACCGTCGTGATGTCGCCCTGGACGACCTCGATGCGGAGCATGCTTCCTGCTTACCTGATCGCGCCCCGGAGGGCCACGTCGACGACGGCGTCGGCGAAGTCGACCTCGAGCGGGCCCGGGCCGAGAAGCCACCGACCGACCAGCGGCCCGAGCAGGCACTCCACGAGCACGTCCAGATCGAGGTCGTCGCGGAGCATGCCGGCGTCCTGGGAGACCGCGAGCCGGCGCCGCACCGCCGACCTCTGCGGTGTCAGCAGCCGGTCACGGTACTGCTGGGCCACGCCGTCGTCCTGAAGGATCTCGACGGTCACGGCGCGCAGGAAGGCGCCGGTCGAGGGTGACGCCATCTCGTCCGCCGACGCGCGGAGGAAGGCCGACAGGTCCGCTTGCAAGTCGCCGCTGTCAGGGAGGGACGCGTCCGCCCCGCCGGAACGCTCGAGGAGGCTGTCGAAGACGATCGCGCCCCGCGACGGCCACCAACGGTAGATCGTCTGCTTGCCGACGCCGGCGCGCGCCGCGATCGCCTCGATGGTCAGCCTGGGGTAGGGGACTTCTTCGATCAGCGCTGCAGTGGCGTTCAGCACCGCCGTTCGAGCGCGCTCGCTGCGGCGTCGCGGTGGCGTGGAATCAGGCTCGCGTTCGGGCACGCCACTAGTGTACTCTCTGACGAGACGAGACGCACCGTCTCGTTTAGACGAGGAGGAACTGTATGACGACTGCCAGGACCTGGTTCATCACGGGAGCGGGACGAGGCCTCGGGCGGGCGTTCGCCGAGGCGGCGCTGGCGGCAGGCGACCATGTTGCCGCCACCGTCCGCACGCCCGGCGCTCTCGACGACCTGACCGAGGCGTACGGCAGCGCGCTCGCGGTCGTCGAGCTCGACGTCACCGACCGAAGCGCCGTACGCGCGGTGGTGGCCGAGGCTCACGGACGGTTCGGCCGGCTCGACGTGATCGTCAACAACGCCGGCTACGGGCAGATCGGCGCGATAGAGGAGCTCGACGAGGACGAGGTGCGGGCCCAGATCGACACCAACCTCCTGGGCGCGATCTGGGTGTCGCAGGCGGCGTTGCCGTTCCTGCGCGCGCAGGGATCGGGCCACATCGTGCAGATCTCGACCGTCGGCGCGGTCGGGACGCTGCCGCTGTTCGGCGCCTACAACGCGAGCAAGTGGGCGCTCGAGGGCTTCAGCGGCGCGATGGCCGACGAGGTCGCCGGGTTCGGCATCCACGTGACGCTCGCCGAGCTGGGCGGCTTCGCCACGGACTGGGCGGGGTCGAGCATGCGGTTCGCCGCGTCGCCCGAGCCGGCCTACGGCACCGTCCGTGAGGCGGTGCTCGGGATGCCCGGCTATCCCGACGCTGCCATGGCCGCTGCCGCTGCCGAGGGGGAGTCCACTGACGAGCAACCGGAGGTCGCTGCCGCGGCGATCCTGGCGATCGTGGACGAACCGGCACCGCCGCGCCGCGCGATCATCGGTGCGGGAGCGCACGACATGGTGGCGACTGCGCTGGCGTGGCGGCGGGACGAGTACGCCCGCGACCCCGCCTTCCACTGGCCGAGCGCCTGAGCGAGGTCAGAACAGCCGCAGGCTCGGGTCGTCGATCCCACGGAGGGCGTCGTAGTCGACCAGACGGCACTCGATCCCGCGGTCGGCGGCGAGCGTACGGGCCTGCGGCTTGATCTCCTGTGCGGCGAAGATGCCGCGGACCGGGGCGAGCAGCGGGTCGCGGTTCATCAGCTCGAGGTAGCGGGTCAGCTGCTCGACTCCGTCGATCTCGCCGCGCCGCTTGACCTCGACCGCGACCGAGGCTCCTCTGGCGTCTCGGCAGAGCAGGTCGACGGGGCCGATCGCCGTCATGTACTCCCGCCGGACGAGCGACATCCCGTCGCCGAGGCTGGTGGGGTGCTCGGCGAGCAGCTCCTGCAGGTGCTTCTCGACGCCGTCCTTCTGGAGCCCGGGGTCGACCCCGAGGTCGTGGCTGGAGTCGTGGAGGAGCTCCTCGATGAGGATCCGCAGGGTGTCGTCGGTCTTGGTCGCCGACACGGTCCACTCGACGGTGCCCTCGTCGGTCACGCCTTCGCGCATCACGGCGGGCGGGCTCATCCAGTTGAGCGGCTTGTATGCGCGGTCGTCGGAGTGGATCGACACGGAGCCGTCCGACTTGACGAGGATGAGGCGGGTGGCCATCGGCAGATGCGCGGACAGCCGTCCGGCGTAGTCGACCTGGCAACGAGCGATGACGAGGCGCACCCGGACAGGCTAGCGACCGTCAGCGCACGCGCTTGAGGACGGTCCCACGGATCGTGATCGTGTCGCCCGCCAGCTTCCCGCGGGTGGTGACCCCGTCGCCGCCGACGAGGACGATGGTCCTGGTGCCCCTGAGCCGCCACTTGCCGGACCTGACGTTCTTCACGCCGGCGAAGTCGTCGACGAAGCGGCCGCTCGCCTTGATCCGGAGGACCCACTGCAGCTCTCGGTTGCGCCATCGCCCGACGGGGTTCTTCGCGCGGGCGGACGGAGTCGATGCGCCGCTCGTGGACGCTGCCGTCGGGCTCGGAGTCGCGCTGGGGCTCGGGGCCGTCGTGGCGGACGGCTCCGGCGTCGCGACCGGCTCGGTCGTCGCCGTCGCGGTGGCCGACGGGCTCGGCGCTGCAGACGTCGCCGTCGCGTCGGCATCCGCTTCGTCGTCCGGGGTGCCGCACGACGCCAGCACGAGGGCGACCAGGGCCGAGCTCGCGGCGAAGGTGACGCGGCGCAGGGCTCGTCGAGGGAGGGCGGCACGGGCGAGAGGTGGCCGATCGTCCAAGCGCAGCATGTCGTCATGCTAGGCGGCGGGCAGGCCATCGGCAGCCCACCGGCGCCGGATTCGTGACGTGCGTCACGCCGCTGGCAGTGATGCGCGGGGCTACCGAGTAGTAACCTGCCGGTAACTTACGTCCCCCGAGAAACAGGAGACTTCCGTGGCGCGCGAGATCAAGACAGTCGGAGTCGTCGGCGTCGGCACCATGGGTGCCGGCATCGCGGAGGTGCTGGCCCGCAACGGCATCGCCGTCCTCGCGGTGGATCGCGACGACGCCGCGCTCGAGCACGGCCGCTCGACGATCGAGCACTCGACCCAGCGCGCCGCGGAGCGCGGCAAGCTGGACGACGCCGACCGTGGCGCGCTGCTCGACCGCATCTCGTACAGCACCGACCTCACGAGCCTCGCCGAGGCAGACCTCGTCGTCGAGGCGGTGGTGGAGCAGCTCGACGTCAAGATCGACGTGTTCCAGCAGCTCGACAAGATCGTCCGCGACGACGCCGTCCTCGCCTCGAACACGTCGGCACTGTCCGTCACCGAGATCGCCTCCGCCACGCGTCTGCCGAGCCGCGTCGTCGGTCTCCACTTCTTCAACCCCGCGCCGGTCCAGGACTTCGTCGAGGTCGTCCGCACGGTCGTCTCCGCGCCGGACGTCGTCGACGACGCGGTCGCGCTCGCCCAGCGGCTCGGCAAGAGCCCGGTGACCGTTGGCGACAAGGCGGGATTCATCGCGAACGCCCTCCTGTTCGCCTACCTCAACCACGCTGCCTCGATGTACGAGGCCCAGTACGCCACCCGCGAGGACATCGACGCCGCCATGCGCCTGGGCTGCGGCTACCCGATGGGACCGCTCGCGCTGCTCGACCTGATCGGCCTCGACACGGCGTACGAGATCCTCGAGACGATGTACCTGCAGGACCGCAAGCGGGTCCACGCCCCGTCGCCGATCCTCAAGCAGATGGTCACCGCGGGGCTCCTCGGGAGGAAGTCGGGCCGCGGTTTCTACACGTACGCCGAGGAGTACTCCTCGACCGTCGTCGACGATGCGGTGACGCCGTCCTCGGAAACCGCGCCGCAGCTGCGCCGTGAGATCGGCCTGGTCGGGGTCGTCGGCACGGGCACCATGGCGTCGGGCATCGTGGAGGTCTTCGCGAAGGCCGGGTACGACGTGGTCTACGTCGGCCGCACGCCGGACAAGCTCGACGGCGTCCGCGCCGCCATCGCGAAGTCCCTCGACAAGGCGATCTCGCGCGGGCGCTCGACCGAGGAGAAGAAGGCCGAGATCCTCGGCCGCCTCACCGGGAGCACCGAGCGCGAGGCGCTCGCCCCGGTCGACATCGTCGTCGAGGCGATCGCGGAGGACCTCGACGTCAAGGTCGAGCTGTTCAAGGACCTCGACCGCATCTGCAAGCCCGGCGCCATCCTCGCCACCACGACGTCGTCCCTCCCGGTGATCGCCTGCGCCGCGGTGACCGACCGCCCGCAGGACGTCATCGGGATGCACTTCTTCAATCCCGCCCCGGTGATGAAGCTCGTCGAGGTCGTCTCGACGGTGGCCACGGCCGACGACGTGACGGAGACGGTCCAGGCGCTCTGCGCGAACGTCGGCAAGCACGCCGTCGCGTGCGGCGACCGCGCCGGCTTCATCGTCAACGCGCTGCTCTTCCCGTACCTCAACGACGCCGTCAAGATGCTCGAGGCGCACTACGCGACCGCCGACGACATCGACGTTGCCATGAAGCTCGGGTGCCGGCTGCCGATGGGCCCGTTCGAGCTGCTCGACGTGGTCGGCAACGACGTGTCGCTCGCCATCGAGCAGACGCTCTTCCGCGAGTTCCGCGAGCCCGCGTGGGCCCCGGCGCCGCTCCTGGAGCACCTCGTCACGGCGGGCTACCTCGGACGCAAGACGGGGCGCGGGTTCCGCGACTACGCGCGCCGCTGACGCGGAGTCTCCCCGTACGCTTGAGGCATGTCGCGCCGACGTCGTACGCCTCGTGGTCCCCGCGGCGCTCCCCCTCCGCTGAACGGAGGCAACCAACGGGTCGAGGAGCGTCCGGACGGCGACTGGGTCGTCCGGACGATCAGCGGTTCGTCGTCGACGAAGACGTACACGTGCCCCGGCTGCTCGCAGGCGATCCGCCCTGCGACGCCGCACGTGGTGGTGTGGCCGCTCGAGCCGAGCCTCCTCAGCGCCTCCGGGGTCGAGGAGCGGAGGCACTGGCACACGCCGTGCTGGCGCCGCCGGCGCTGACTGCCGCGCCTCACCCGGCGCGGGTGACGCCCGGGCTGCGACCGCGCAGCGACACTGGTCGCAGCACCGGCGGACGGCCCCGGTGGGAGGCAGTGGGAAAGCGTGGTGTGAGCCGATGACGTCGTGGGTGCAGCGCGGTCTGGCTGCCGCGGACACCGCACGGGGCTGGTTCGAACGCTCGTTCCCAGGGCGGTGCATGCACCGGATGTACGAGATCGACGGCCGCAACCGTGCGATCACGCTCGCCGGCCAGGCGTTCATCGCCCTCGTGCCGTTGATGGTGGTCGTGTCGAGCTGGCTGTCACGCGATGGGACCCAGCAGTTCGCCGACCTGCTCATCGAGTACTTCGACCTCACGGGCAGCACCGCCGACGCGGTCGACCTCCTCTTCGCCACGCCACCGGAGTCGACCGGTGGTCTCACGATTCTCGGCTTCTTCATCCTGCTGTTCTCCGTGGGGTCGTTCAGCCGTTCGCTGCAGCGCCTGTACGAGCTTGCGTGGGGCCGGGAACCGAACCCTCGGGTGCGGGCGACGTTCTTCGGGTTCGGCGCCGTGTTCTTCATGCTCGGCGGTTTCCTGATGGTCGGTTGGATCGGGCACCTGCTCGGTCCGGCCGGGATCGTGGTCCAGCTGGTCGTGTCGGTTCCGTTCTGGCTGGTGCTGATCCGGCTGGAGCTCGGGGGTCGGGCCGGGCTCGAGGAGCTGCTCCCGGCGGCGATCCTCGCGGCCGTCGTCCAGCTGGCCGCGGGCTGGTGGACCCACCTGTACGTCCCGCACCTGATCGCGATCGACGCCCAGCGCTACGGTGTGATCGGCGTGGCGTTCGCGATCGTGGCGTGGCTGGTGATCGTGGCCTACGTGCTCGTGGGCACCGCGGTCGTCGGGCACGAGCTGTCGACCTGGCTCCGCGAGCGGGGGTGGACCGCCCGGGCTCTCGAGCTCGCCGGCAGGGCGACGCCGAGGAAGGCGCGTCGGTGAGACGCAGGGGTCCGGGTCCGGGTCCGGCGGGCGCGTCGCGTCCGGCTCCCGCAGGATTGAGGGCGACGTCACCCGCGAGGGGTGATCCGGAGGCAGCGCCTTCGCGCGAGAGTAGGACGAACATCGTCGCAGAGAGGGGGACCGATGGCGGACAACGTACGCCCGTCAGGCCCGGTCGATATCGCAGTGCTCGGGTTCCTTGACGACTCGTTGCCGGACGGCAGCGTCGCAGCGGTCGCGGCCGAGGCCATTGCCAGCGGAGCCGTGCGCCTGCTGGACGCGGTCATCGTCGCCAAGGCCGAGGACGGCAGCGTCACCGTCGTGGACATCGACGACGGCGACGCCGTCCAGGAGGTGCTCGGCGTTCCGGCCGACGTGCCGGGACTGCTGGGGGAGGACGACATCCTGGCGATCGCCGAGGAGGTGCCGCCCGGTGCGGCCGCGGTGCTCGTCGTGTGGGAGAACGTGTGGGCCGCGCGGTTCGCCGCCGCCCTCGACTCCGTGGGTGGAGTGGTGCTGGCCCACGAACGCATCGACCGTGCCGACCTCGACCTGGTGTTCGACACGCTGAGCGAGAGCTGAGGAGACAGACAGATGATGGGACGACGGATGGGACGCCCGGGCCTGGTCGGTCTGGCAGCGCGGACGGCGGTCGTGGCGGGAACGGCAGGGGCCGTGAGCAACCGCCAGGCTCGCCGCCAGCAGTCGCGCTACGAGCAGGAGTCGCAGTCTCAGGCCTACGAGGAGCAGCAGCAGCAGGCGGCGATGCAGGCAGCGGCGCAACAGGCGGCCGCAGCTCAGCAGTACGCCCAGCAGGCACCGGCCGCGCCCGCGGCCGCTGCGCCGGTCGACATCGTGGGACAGCTGGAGCGGCTCGCGGCGCTGCAGCAGCAGGGGATCCTGACCCCGGAAGAGTTCGCGGCAGAGAAGGCGAAGCTCCTCAACAGCTGAGATGACGACGTCCCCGAGGCAGCACCTGCTCTTCTCGTCCTTCACCGGATACCAGCGGCGCTGGTTGCGCGGCGACCTGATCGCCGGGCTCACCGTGTGGGCCGTGCTGGTGCCGGAGTCGCTGGCGTACGCGACGATCGCCGGCGTCCCGCCGGTCGTCGGGCTGTACGCCGCGGCTCCGGCGCTCGTGCTGTACGCCGCCCTCGGCAGCTCGCGCCACCTCGTCGTGGCGACGATGTCGGGGACCGCGGCGCTCTCGGCGTCGGTGGTCGGCGACGTCGCGAAGGCGGGCACCGCCGACTTCGTCACGACGACCACCGCGCTGGCGATCGTCGTCGGCATCCTCGGCATCGTCGCCGGCCTGTGCCGGCTCGGGTTCCTGTCGTCGTTCATCTCCGAGCCGGTGCTCAAGGGCTTCATCATCGGCCTCGCCCTGACGATCATCGTGGGCCAGGTCCCCGCCATGCTCGGCATCGACAAGCCGGCGGGCAGCTTCTTCGAGAAGCTCTGGGGGATCATCGTCCATCTCGGGGACGTCCAGGGTCCGACGCTCGCGGTCGGCGCCGTCGCTCTGGTCGCGATCCTCGTGCTCAAGCGCTTCGCGCCGCTCGTCCCCGCATCGCTGGCCGTGGTGCTCCTCGGCGTGCTCGCGGTCGTCGTCCTGAGCCTGGACGACCACGGAGTCGACATCGTGGGCACGATCCCGTCCGGACTCCCGACCGTCGGAGTGCCCGACCTCAGCGTGGCGGACTACCTCCAGCTCGTCGGTCCTGCCATCGGTGTCCTGCTGATCGGGTTCGCCGAGGGACTCGGGGCGGCGAAGACGTACGCGGCGAAGGAGGGGTACGAGATCGACAGCAACCGCGAGCTCCTCGGACTGGGTGCGTCCAACATCGGCTCGGGCCTCGCCAGCGGGATGGTCGTCAACGGCAGCCTGTCGAAGACCGCCGTCAACGGCGGTGCCGGCGCACGGTCTCAGATCTCCACCATGACGGTCGCCGTGCTGACGATCGTCACGCTCCTGTTCCTGACCGGACTCTTCGAGAAGCTTCCCGAGGCGGTCCTGGCGGCCGTCGTGATCGCAGCCGTGATCGAGCTGGTCGACTTCGCCGCCCTCCGCCGGCTGTACGGAGTGTGGACCGGGCCGCTCGGGCAGATCTACAAGCGCGCCGCTCGCGTGGACTTCATCGCCGCCGTCGGCGCGATGCTCGGCGTGCTGGTGTTCGACACGCTGCCCGGCCTCTTCATCGGGATCAGCCTGTCGTTGATCACGCTGCTCTACCGCTCGTCGCGCCCCCACGTCGCCGAGCTGGTGAGGTCTCCGCGCGAGGGTCTGTGGTTGGACGGGGAGCGCCACGACGGGACCAGCGGCGACCCGCGGATCGCGGTGCTGCGGGTCGAGTCCGGGTTGTACTTCGCGAACGCCGACTACGTCCGTGACCGCATCCGTCACGCGGCGCACGATCCCGTGCGGGCAGTCGTCCTCGACCTGGAGACCACGCCCAGCATCGACGTCAGCGCCGCGTCGATGCTCGTGACGCTGCGGGCCGACCTCGAACGTCGTGGCGTGCTCCTGCTGGTCGCCCAGAGCCTCGGGCAGGTGCGGGACGTGCTGCGCACCTCTCAGGAGGAAAGCGGACTGCCCGAGGCCCATCCGTCGGTCGACGACGCGGTCGTCGCAGCGCAGGCTGCACTCGACGCCGGGCGATGAGAGCCGGGTCAGCCGAGGAGACCGCCCAGACCCTTGCCGAGGTTGGAGAGTCCGAGGACGCTCAGCAGGACGGTCATGATGGCCGCGTTGTGGTCGCTCATGAAGTTCTTCAAGGCCTCCAACGGCGCCGTCATGCGGTCGCCGAGCGTCAGGAAGGCCAGCACGGGCCCGGCGACGAACGCGCTGCCGATCACGACGAAGACGATCACGCAGGTGACCTCCTCGCCGCCGCTCAGCCCGTTCGAGGCGATCGCGACGGCCCCCGTCACCGACAGCGCGAGGTTCTTCGGGTTGACACCCGCGAGCGCTGCACCGAGGCCTATCGCGACCAGCGGTGAGGTCCGCTCGAGAGAGGCCATCCACTTCGGCTGCTCGGGCTCGGCTCCGGCGCGGGGCCGCTTGCGCCACGAGTTGGCCGCAAGCAGGAGGAAGAGCACACCGAGCACCAGCTTGATCCACGAGGTGGTCGTCGACGAGCCGGCGGTGTCGACGCCGTCGGGTCCGGCCACCAGGAGCACGATCACCACGACGGCCGTCAGTCCGAGCACCCACCCGAACGCGAACGCGGGTGCGGTCTGCGTCGCCCGCGCCGACATCAGCATCAGGACGGTGGCGATGATCGGGATCGGGCTGATCGCGACGCCGAGCGCGGCGGGAAGCAGGTCTCCGAGGGCGGAGGACAGTCCGGGCATCCTTGCTCCTTGCATCGAGGTGGCGTGGTAACAGCATGACGTTGCGGACCCACGGATCGAATCACCCCGCCGGAGTGATGCCCCCGTGGCCGCCCGCCGACAGATTGAGCGGTACGCGGCGGGCTGGCCGCCGCCTAAAAGAAGGAGCACCCATGTCCAGCCGCACCGGCACGAGCAACCCATGGGCACAGGGAGTCACGATCTTCGCGGCGGCGATGCTCGCGATCATCGGGTTCGTCCAGATCTTCCAGGGCATCGCAGCCATCGCCAACGATGATCTGTTCGTGACCACCGAGAACTACGTGTTCTCGTTCGACACCACGACGTGGGGATGGATCCACCTCGTGCTCGGCATCCTCGCCATCGTGATCGCCTTCGCGATCATGACCGGCAACGCCTTCGCACGCGGTGCGGGCATCGGGCTCGCGATCCTCTCGATCATCGCGAACTTCCTCTGGCTCCCGTACTACCCGTTCTGGGGGGTGCTGATCATTGCGTTTGACGTCCTCCTGATCTGGGCACTGGCCAACTACACGCCGGACTTCGAGAGCTGACGGAGATCTTGATGACGAGTGCCTCGCCGGGCCGCCGCACCTCCTTCGGAGTCGTGGTGCGAGCCGACCTCGACGAGGCACTCGTCTCCGCACTGGGCGCGCTGAGGATGCGCGTCGACACGGACGGGCCTGTCGCGCTGCGCGGTGAGTTCCGTGACCACGCGGAGCTCCTCGGCGCACTCCAGGCGCTGGAGGCGCTCGGCGTCGAGCTGGTCGAGGTCACTCAGCAGGACGAACCCGGATCGTCAGAGTCCGACCGTGGGCGGGACGTCGGCTGAGCCCTCCGTAGCCACTTCGTCGGTGCGGCGCGGTCCTGCGACGAGCTCGACGACCACGATGCCGAGAACGACGAGGACCACGATCACCAGCGCGCTGCTTCCGGTCGGATGGTCGATCGAGATGTAGACCAGCGCTCCCAGCGCGACGACGAGCATGCGGGCGAACGTCCGGTAGGTGCTCACGAAGGTCGAGACCGGACCGCGTCGTACGCCCGACCTCTCACGCAGGCTCGCGAGCGCGCCGGCGGCCCCCGTGCGGATCGTGGCCCCCGCCCCGGTGCGTGCCATCAGGAAGGCGGCGATCGCGATCGCCAGAGCCACGACGAGGATGGCCCGCAGCGCCGTACGGACGAACAGGACCAGCTGGTCATAGATCACCGCCGCAGCATCAGGGGGGAGCACGTCTGCGGGGACGGCGTCGAGGTAGACCGGTCGGACGAGGTTGAGCGCGAGCCCGAGCAGCAGCATCGACACCGCGACCGCCAGCGACGCCGTGATCACCGTACGGCGCCGGTCCCGGGCGACCATCACGGCGGTCGCGAGCAGGATCAGGCCGAGGATGGGGAGCACCCGCGCCATCGTGTCGAGCCAGGCGAACCACTTCTGGGCCGTGCCGATGTCCTTGGACTGGAAGAGCACGAACGTGGCGTTGACGGTGGGGATGCGCTCGGCGAGCTGGAAGCCCCGATCGATCAGCAGCTCCTTCGAGGCGTCGATGAACGGAGCGATGTTGATGCTGAGCGCGTCGTCCGACGCCTCGACGCCGTTGCGTGTCTCTCCGGTCAGCACCGCGACGGCCTGGGCGTGCGCCTCGCGGTTCGCAGTGACCCAGGCGTCCGCGAACACGTCGCTCTCGACGACGCGTGCAACGGTGTCGTGGATGAAGTTCTCGACCGCGTTGGTCAGAGGGCTCGCCAGTGCCGGGATCAACGGCGCGGCGCGCGGGGGGACGAAGCCCTGCTGAGACAGGGCAGACAAGGCGTCCTTGGTCGCCTGGTCGAGGTTGAGCCTCGTCACGATGTTGCGCGTGATGATGTCGGTGATCGCGTTCTGGACCGCCGGATCGTCGGCCAGGGGGGCCACCGTGTCCACGTAGCGGTCGGTGTCGCCGATCTCGTCGTGGGCCCAGGTCGCGACGACGGACAAGGGCGCCATGAGCGCACCGAGCACGACGAGGACGGCGACCAGCGGGGTTCGCCACCAGCCGGTCCTGCCGGTCGGCGGCGGAGGTGTCGTCGCGCTTCCCGAGACGGCCACCTGCTCACGCAGCGCGGCGACCTCGGCTCGCAGCCGTGTCACCTCGTCGTCGGGGTCTGCTGCCTCGCTCATGGTGTGTCTCCTTCGGTCGCCGCGCGCGGCACGGCGACCGGCTCGGACGGAGTGCTGGACAGGAGCGGACCGATCCAGCCGCGGTCGGGGCTGACGTCGATGAAGATCGCCTTGACCAGCAGCGTCAAGGGGACCGCGAGGATCGCGCCGACGCCCCCGAAGATCGACGCCCAGAAGATGAGCGAGATGAACGTCAGGGTCCCCGACAGTCCCACGGAGCTCCCGACGACCTTGGGCTGGATCAGCGTCTGGAGGACGAAGTTCACGCCGCAGTAGACAGCGACGACCGCGATCGCGGTGCCGACCCCGTGGTCGAGCAGCGCGATGATCGTCGGCGGGATCACGCCGATGATGAAGCCGATGTTGGGGATGTAGTTCGTCAGGAACGCCAGCAGCCCCCACAGCCACGGGTCACGGATGTCGAGTGCGTACAGGGCGACCACGTCGACCAGCGCGACCACGAGACCGAAGAGTGTCGAGACGATGAGGTACGAGCGTGTGCCGCGCGCGAAGACACCGAACGCCTCCGCCGTGCGTGACCCGATGGACGGGACGCTTCGCAGCTTCGACGTGAAGGACCCGGCGTCCGTGGCGACGAAGAAGAGGAGGACGACGATGAAGAAGATGCTCGTGAGTGCGCCTGCCAGTCCGCCGATCAGATCGGTCGCCACGCCGACCACGCTGCTCAGGTCCACGTCGCTGATCATGGCTCGGACCTGGCTGCTCCCGATGCCCATCTGCTCGAGCTTGTCGCCGACATCGTCGACGAAGGCGTTGAACTGGGGCTCGTACTCGGTGAGGGCGGTCGCGAACCGCGCCCCCGCGAGCACCAGCGCGAAACCGAAGCCGATGACGATCGCGTACACCGCGATCAGCGAGAGGCCCGTGGCCAGCCACTGGGGGAGACCGCGTCCGACGGTGTAGTCGCGGAGCGGCTGCACGGCGACGACGAGGACCAGTGCGAGGATCAGCGGGCCGAGGATCCCGGAGAACTGCCTCAGACCGATGATGGCGACCAGCGCGGCCGCGGTGGTCACGATGATCAGGGGTTCGCGGGGCAAGGACCGAGGCGTTGCATCGAAATCGTCAGACACGTATCGACGGTAGAGCACCCGTGCCCGATCGTGTCTCACCCCAGCGGTGTGACTTCAGGGAATCTGGCGCACCGACACGAGTCCGAGCCCGAGGTCCTCGAGGGAGAAGATCACGTCGTTGAGCTCCGCCAGCCCGGCGAACTCGCCACGGAGCACGACACTGCCGTCCGGTCGGGTCGAGGCTGCCAGTCCCATGCCCCGAAGCGTCGACCTCGATCCTTCGGTGAGGACACCGTCGGCCACGATCTCGTAGACCACCGCGTGCTCGTCCCCCATGGCACCAGTCTGTTGGGGTGCGTCGGCGGGCGACTCACCCTTGGGGGGCGAGATCGTCAGAGCAGACCGATCGCCTCGGCCTTGAGCACGGCCTCGCGGCGCGACTCCACACCGAGCTTGCGGTAGATCGCGCGGAGATGGGTCTTCAGGGTGTTGCGTGAGATGAAGAGCGCCGCGCAGATCTCGGCCTGGTCCAACGTGCCCGGAAGGTACTGGAGGATCTCGTCCTCACGGACCGACAGGGCGACGACGAGCCCGACGGAGTCGCGGCGGTGCTCGCCACGGAGGTCCACGAGGAGGCGGGCGACGAGGTCGGCATGCCGCCCTACCCGCTGGCGCTCGGCGGACAGCAGCTCGACCGCGGTCGCTCCGAGCTCGCGCCAGGCGCGTCGCCACCCGTGCTGCTCCGTGCTCGCCAGTGCTCGGCGCATCGCCGTCGAGGCGGCAGTGGCGTCTTCGGTGCGGTGTGCGAGAACGGCGTGCGCGAGGTGCAGGCGGACCTCGATGTCCGGCGCTGGCGTGGGCAATGCGTCCAGGTGGTCGGCCAGCGCCGCCGCAGCCGCGCGAACGTCGCCGCTGCCGAGCAACGCGATCTCGTGCGAGAGACGCGCGTGACGCGCGACCAGCCGGCTGTGCTGCGCTTCAGCGTTGGCGGAGACGACCTGCGGAGCGGCCGTCCCGGTCCGCGTGAGGAGCGCCTGCCGCGCCGCGTCGACCTCGCGCCGCGGGAGGACGCCCGCGTGCGCGCCTGCGCGGTGCGGGCCGTGGAGCCCGGCATCGCTGCTCGGGTCGTACTCGTCGCGCTCGAACGCCACCCACCCGCGGACGAGGAGCACCGAGTCAGGCAGGTCGTCGTCACCCGCGGATGGTTGGTCGGCGATCGCCGCTGCCGCCCCCGCGAGGTCGCCCGCTCCCCACGACACCCACGCCTCGACCTCGGCGGAGGCCGTCACGATGCCGGGAAGGCCGACCCCGACCCGACGCGCCGTCGCGAGGTGCGCTGCGGCGTCCTCGGGAGCACCCGCGAACGCGGCGACGAGGCCGTTCGTGACCGCCCAGGCTGCACGCAACGCCGCTGCAGGCGACCGGGGCAGGCTGTCGTGCTCGGAGAGGACCGGTTGCGGCGTCCCCAGCGCGGGCCCGACGTCCTCGATGCGGTCGGCGGTGAGCGCCAGGCGAGCACGGCACAGGCGCGCCAGGGCATCGGCGTGCCTGGTCGCCACGATGCTCGCGGAGACCGGGCCATGGACGTGGTTCAGCTCGTCGTCGGCCACGACCGTGTCGGCTTCCACGGTTCCCAGCGCCCGAGCAGCCGCGACGAGATGGAGACGACTGTCATCGGTGCCGACGGCGTGCGGGATGGCGGCGACGAGAGAGTCGACGGCCGCCCAGGAACCGTCGCCCACTGCCACGCATGCCAGTGCGACGGCGTCGTCGGCGGCCAGGTCCCAGTCGTGGGCCTCCACCGCGTGGCGACCGCTCGGCGCATGCTCGGACTTCTCGGCGTACCAGCGGGCGGTCTCACGGTGCAGCGCTCGGACGACGTCCGGCGTCTCACGGGTCAGCTCGTCGAGCAGGACCTGCCTCAGCAGGTGGTGGTAGTGGTAGATGCCCGACTCGTCGTCTCGGGAGACGAACCCCACCCGGTGGGCGACCTCGTCGAGCACGGCGCCGGCGTCAGCGCGGCCGGCCAGCCGGACAGCGAGCGCGACGTCGAACCGCTCGGGCACCGCCGTCATGCGGAGGAAGTCCCTCAGGTCGTGGTCGAGGGAGTCGAGGACCTGGGCGACGAGATAGCTCCCCGTCGGCGAGAAGGCTCCGATGTCGACCGTGCTGCGTCTCACGCGTCCGGCACCGAGGCGGACGCCGGCGGGCCAGCCGTCGGTCTCGACGTACAGCGAGTGCGCCTCCTCGGGGTTCAGGCGCCGACCTGTGCGTGCCACCACACGGACGAGCTCACCGACCGTGAAGGCAAGATCGTCGGCACGAAGCTCACTGACCCGGCCTGAGAGTCGTTGGCCGTGGAGAGCGACGAGGGGGTCGACGCGGGTGGCCACCACGAGTGGTGCCTGCGTGCTCGCGGCTTCACAGGCTGCAAGGAAGTCGTCGCCCCAGCCGTTGCGGTGGCAGTCGTCCACGACGACGGTCCGCCCTCGCTCGAGGGCACGCCTGGCGACGCTCCAGGCGTCCGGTGCGTCCGCGTCGACCTGGACGACGCCGGTCGCTCGAGACTCGATCCACTGACGCAGGAGGACGGACTTGCCGTAGCCGGCTGGAGCGGCGACCAGCACGATCGGACGCCGAGCAGCGCGGTCGAGCGCGCCCAGCACCCGCTTGCGGACGATGACGGCGTCGTCGACGAACACCGCCTGACCCTTGTACGCACGGAGCGCCACCGCTTCCCCCTTGGTGCCTGCGGACGTCCCCACGTACGACCTCGGCACTCGGAGGCTACTCGGAGGACGGAGACCCCGCGACCGGTTGTCACGGCGTGCCGAACCGTAGGGTTGGTCCGGTGAACGACGCACAGGTCATCCGGGGGAGCTCGGTGCTGCCCGCCCGCCGTACCCCGATCACGCTCCACACCGCCGACGGGCTGGAGCTGGTGGGCGAGCTCGCCGTCCCCGAGGAGCGTGAGCCGGTCGCGACGATGATCTGCCTGCACCCGCTTCCGACGCACGGCGGCATGATGGACAGCCACCTCTTCCGCAAGGCCTCGTACCGGCTCCCGGCGCTCGCGGGGATCGCCGTGCTGCGGTTCAACACCCGCGGCACGACCAGCGCGCAGGGGACCAGCGAGGGGGCGTTCGACAAGGCGGTCGGCGAGCGGTACGACGTCGCGGCCGCGATCGAGGTCGCGGACTTCGAGGACCTGCCGAACATCTGGATCGTCGGCTGGTCGTTCGGCACGGACCTGACGCTGAAGTACGGGTTGGACTCGGAGGTCGAGGGGGCGATCCTGCTCTCGCCGCCGCTGCGGTACTCCGAGGACTCCGACCTCGATGCGTGGGCTGCGTCAGGCAAGCCCGTCGTCGCCCTCGTGCCGGAGCACGACGACTACCTTCGGCCGGCGGAGGCGCGCGAGCGCTTCGCGCGGGTGCCGCAGGCCGAGGTGATCGGCGTGGACGGCGCGAAGCACCTGTGGGTCGGTGACACGGAGCGCGTGCTCGACGAGATCGTCGCCCGCCTCGCACCGCAGGTCACAGTCCCGCTGCCACGCACGTGGGACGGGCCCATGGAACGGGCCGACGCCTCGGTGTACCGCGACCGGACAGTCGCGGCGTTCGAGGACGCCGGCCCGCAGCCAGGTGACCAGGAGACCTGAGGCTACTTGTCGTCCTCCGCGAGGTCGGCGGCAGCCGGTCCGCCGAGCTTCGCGCGCGGGACGGAGCGGTCGGCCGACGGGCGGTCGACCGGTGCGATCTCGGTGGGCTCCTCGACGGCGATGTCCTCGACGGCGGCCTCGGCCTCGACGACGACCTCCTCGACGGCTGCGACGAGCTCGGCCGCGGCCGGCTCGGACGCACCGGCAGGCGCCTGGACCGAGACATCGGCTTCGGCATCGTTGTCGAGTGCGTCGAGCCCGGCGAAGGAGCCGATGACCTCGCGCAGCTTGGTCAGCTGGCTCTTGACCGCATCACGCTTGGCGACGAGCGTGTCGAGCTCGTGCCGGACCGACGAGATCTGCTTCTCGGCGTCAGCGCGGGCCTGCGCCAGCGAGTGCTCGGACTGCGTCCGGGCGGTGTGCATGATCTGCTCGGCCTCGCGTCGTGAGCGGGCGACCATGCGCTCGGACTCGGCCTTGGTCTCCTCGCGGCGCTTGGTCGCGGCGGCGATCGCCTCGCGAGCACGGCTCTCCGCGGCGGAGGCACGGGACTCGGCGTCGGCGATCATCTTGGAGGTCTGCTCGGTGGCGACGGCGTGGGACTCGGTCGCCTCCTTGGCCATCCGCTCCCGCTCGAGCGCGAGGACCCGGCGGGCCTCGGTGAGCTCGCGGTCGGCGGCCGCGCGGACCTGCTCGGCCTCGCGCGTCGCGCTGAGGCGAGCGGAGCTGGCAGCCTGGTTGGCGGCGAGCTCGATCTGGTCAGCCTCGCGCTTGGCCTTGGCGAGGACGTCCTCGGCCTCGGCCAGCGCCAGCGCGCGCTCGCTCTCGGCCTCGGCCAGGAGACGCTCGCGCGTCTCCTCGACGTCGGCGAGCTGGACGGCGCGGAGATCGTCGGCCTCCTTGGCGGCGGCCGCCTTGATGGCACCGGCCTCGGACTCGGCGAGGCGGCGTACGTCCTCGGCCTCGCGCTTGGCGCGGTCGAGCATCTCGGAGGACTGCTGCTCCGCGAGGCCGAGCAGCTCGGCTGCGCGGCCACCGAGCCCGGCGTAGCTGGGCTTGCTCGCCTCGGTGAGCTGGCCGCGAAGGCCCGCGATCTCGGCCTCGAGGGCGCCGGCCCTCGACTCGGCCGACTGGGCCGCGGCCTTGGCGCGGGAGACCTCGGCCCGGTTCTGGGAGAGGAATGCGTCGACAGCGTCCTTGTCGTAGCCGCCGCGGCGGACCAGCGGGAAGCCGGCCCCCGTAGCCGGATTGCCGGTCGCACGGGCGAACTGGTCGCCGTCGTTGGTCACGCTGTCATGAGGGTCTGACATGGAATGCCTTCGGTCGTAGTTCGGGGGGAGGTCGCTCGGCAAAGCGTAGCGCGACCGACCCCCCGAACTCACCACTCAGATGCCGCGAAAACGGTTGATCTCCGTCAGGTGCTTCGCACGCTTCTCGTCGTTGCGCACGCCGAGGCCCTCCTCGGGCGAGAGGCAGAGCACACCGACCTTGCCCTGGTGGGCGTTCCGGTGCACGTCGAGGGCGGCCTGGCCGGTCTCGTCGAGGCTGTAGACCTTGGAGACGGTCGGGTGGACCATGCCCTTGTCGATGAGGCGGTTGGCCTCCCACGCCTCGCGGTAGTTCGCGAAGTGCGAGCTCAGGATGTTCTTGAGGTTCATCCAGAGGTAGCGGTTGTCGTACTGGTGCATGTAACCCGACGTCGACGCGCAGGTGACGATGGTGCCGCCCTTGCGTGCGACGTAGACGCTGGCGCCGAACGTCTCGCGACCCGGGTGCTCGAACACGATGTCGGGATCGTCGCCACCGGTGAGCTCGCGGATCTTGGAGCCGAGGCGCTTCCACTCGCGCGGATCCTGCTCGTGCTCGTCCTTCCAGAACTTGTAGCCCTCGGCCGAGCGGTCGATGACCAGCTCGGCTCCCATCGAGCGTACGATCTCGGCCTTCTCGGGCGAGGAGACGACGCACACCGGCGTCGCGCCTCCGTTGAGCGCGAACTGCGTGGCGTACGACCCGAGGCCGCCCGAGGCTCCCCAGATCAGGACGGTGTCGCCCTGCTTCATCGCCGCGCCGTTCTTGGAGACCAGCTGGCGGTACGCGGTGGAGTTCACCAGGCCGGGGCTGGCGGCCTCCTCCCACGAGAGGTGGTCGGGCTTGGGCATCAGCTGGTTCGCCTTGACGATCGCCAGCTCCGCGAGGCCACCGAAGTTGGTCTCGAAGCCCCAGATGCGCTGCTCGGGGTCCATCATCGTGTCGTTGTGGCCGTCGGGGCTCTCGAGCTCGACCGACAGGCAGTGGGCGACGACCTCCTGCCCTGCCTTCCAGGCGTTGACACCGGGACCGGTGCGAAGGACGACGCCGGCGAGGTCGGAGCCGACCACGTGGTAGGGGAGGTCGTGGCGCTTCGTGTACTCGGAGAGGCGCCCGTACCGCTCGAGGAACCCGAAGGTCGAGACCGGCTCGAAGATCGAGGTCCAGACGGTGTTGTAGTTGATCGAGCTCGCCATCACCGCGACCAGGGCCTCACCCGGCGCCAGCTCTGGGACTGGTACGTCGTCGAGGTGCAGGCTCTTGCGAGGGTCCTTGTCGCGGGTGGCCAGCCCCTCGAACATGTCGGTCTCGTCCTTGTGGACGGTGACACCCCGGTAGGTCTCCGGGATGGCGATGTTCGCGAAGTCCTCGCTCGAGGTGTCTCCCGCCATGATCGCGTCGAGAATGTGCTGCACGTCGTCCTCCAGAATTGAGCGGCGCTCTTGCGTTACGCGGATATTACTCATCGGTAATGGCCGTGGTGTACGAGTGTGACCGATGTCGCCCCGCGGGGTGCGTCCGGAGCCGTGTGCCCGCATGATTCGTGACCGGCGGGTATCCGCCGACAGTACCGCCCAGGTTCCCCGCCGGTAGCGTGGGTGGCGCGCGGAGCGAGGGGCCAGGAGAGACGTGAACCAGATCGATCTCAACAGCGACGTCGGTGAGTCGTTCGGACGCTGGGAGCTGGGAGACGACGCTGCGATCCTCCGGCTCGTCACCAGCGCCAACGTCGCGTGCGGGTTCCATGCAGGAGATCCGCGGACGCTGCGGCGTACGTGCGAGCTGGCCGCCGCGGGCGCGGTCACCGTGGGTGCGCAGGTCGGCTACCGCGACCTCGCGGGCTTCGGACGCCGGTTCATCGACGTGGACCCGGTCGAGCTGGCCGACGACGTGGTCTACCAGGTGGGTGGGCTCGACGGCGTCGCGCGGGTCGCCGGGACCGGCGTCCGCTACGTCAAGCCGCACGGCGCTCTCTACCACGCCACCGTGCACCACGACGGGCAGGCGCGAGCCGTCGCCGAGGCCGTCCGGGCGTACGACCCGTCGCTCCCGTTGCTCGGTCTGCCGGGCTCGCGGCTGCTGGCGTGGGGCGAGCGCCTGGGGTTGCGAACGGTCCGGGAGGCGTTCGCGGACCGCGCCTACACGCGGTCGGGGGAGCTGGTGCCGCGTACGCAGTCGGGCAGCGTCCTGCACGACGCCGCGCACGTCGCGGAGCGCGTTCTCCGGATGGTCACCGAAGGAGCGGTGGAGGCGATCGACGGGACCGACGTCCGCATCACGGCAGAGTCCGTCTGTGTGCACGGCGACACTCCGGGTGCCGTCACGATGGCCCGACGCGTCCGTGAGGTGCTCGAGGCCGCCGGGGTGACGCTCGGGGCGTTCGTGTGAGGGTCCGGCCCTACGGCGACCGCGCGCTGATCGTGGACCTGGACGACGCCGGGTCGGTGGTGACGTGGGCCGAGGCGGTGCGAGCGGCGTCGCTGGGGGGTGTGGCGGACGTCGTCCCGGCGGCGCGGACGGTCCTCGTCGTGTCCGAGGACGGGGCGGACGTGGCCGCACTCGCGACGTCTCTCCGTGGCATCGAGCCCGCGACGGCTGGACCGGGCGCGCCGACGGCGGACGCCGACGAGATCGTGGTGCGCGTCCGTTACGACGGTCCCGACCTCGCCGAGGTCGCCGACCTCACCGGTCTGGGCGTCCGCGGGGTGGTCGCTGCGCACACGGGCCGGCCGTGGCGGGTCGGCTTCGGGGGGTTCGCGCCGGGATTCGCCTACCTCGTCGGAGGCGACCCGCGCCTGGAGGTGCCGCGTCGCCCTCAGGCTCGTACGACCGTGCCGGCGGGTGCGGTCGGGCTCGCGGGGGAGTACTCGGGGATCTACCCGCGCACCTCACCGGGCGGCTGGCAGCTGATCGGGACGACCGACGCGGTGCTCTGGGACCTCGAACGCGACCCGCCCGCGCTGCTGCGACCGGGCGCCGTGGTCCGGTTCGTGGAGGAGCAGAGCTTGGAGGAAGGGTGACGGCGCTCGAGGTGGTGGGCAGTGGCCCGCTCGCGCTCGTGCAGGACGGCGGCCGGCCGGGGTGGTCGGCGATCGGGGTGGGCCGGTCCGGCGCGGCCGACCGGGCGTCGTACCGGCTGGCGAACCGACTGCTCGCCAACCCCGAGGGTGCCGCCGCGATCGAGGTGCTGCTCGGCGGGTTCGAGGCGGTCGCGCGCGACGGCGACCTGTGGGTCGCCGTCACCGGCGCACCCGCGTCCCTGACCGTCGGGTCGCGCGCCGCGGACCCGTATGCCGCGGTCGCGCTGCGCCAGGGCGAGCGGCTGCGACTGGGGACTCCGTCAGCGGGGCTGCGGTCGTACGTCGCCGTCAGGGGCGGTGTCGACGTGCCGCCGGTGCTCGGCTCGCGGAGCCGAGACGTGCTCGCCGAGATCGGTCCGGCGCCGCTCGCCGCGGGCGACCGGCTCCCCGTCGGGCCGACACCCACCGCCTACCCGCACGTCGACGCGGTGCCCGCGACGGCCTACGACGACGAGGTCCTGCTGCGGGTGGTGAGAGGCCCCCGCGACGACTGGGTCGCCGACGCGGACGCGCTCGTGTCGACGACCTGGCACGCCTCCGCGAACAGCGACCGCGTCGGGATGCGGCTCGACGGTGCGGCGATGTCCCTCGCGGACCCTCGCCGTCAGCTCCCGTCCGAGGGGGCGTGCCGCGGTGCGATCCAGGTGCCGCCGAGCGGGGAGCCGGTCGTGCTGCTCGCCGACCATCCCGTCACGGGCGGCTATCCGGTGGTCGGCGTCGTCGTGGACGCCGACGTCGACCGCGCGGCACAGGTACGCCCCGGCCAGCCGCTGCGCCTGCGGTGGGCGTGAGCGCCGGGACGGGGCGTACGGGTCAGTGCGTGGTGTCGGCGGCGGGCTCGACGAGCTCCACCAGCACCCCGCCGGCGTCCTTGGGGTGCACGAAGTTGACCCGGCTGTCGGACGTGCCGCGCTTCGGCTGGTCGTACAGGAGACGCATGCCGCGGCTGCGGAGCACGTCACTCACAGCGTCGAGGTCGCTCACGCGGTAGGCGAGCTGCTGGATGCCCGGGCCGTTGCGGGTGAGGAACTTCGCGATCGTCGACTGGTCCGAGAGCGGTGCGAGGAGCTGGATGCGCTGGTCGGTCTCGCCGACGGCGAGCATCGCCTCGCGGACCCCCTGCTCCTCGTTGATCTCCTCGTGCACCGAGTGCAGGCCGAAGACGTTGGCGTAGAACTCGAGCGCCTCGTCGAGGTCGGGCACCGCGATGCCGACGTGGTCGATGGCGATGAGCAGATGATCGGGAACCATGCGAGGCACCCTAGGACAGATCAGCGCCCGCGCGGCTCCCCGGGCGCCCCTGTGACCTTCCTCACCGCACGCGACGACGATGTTACGGGCGAGTATCGTGCTGGCAAGCCAACCGCGTTCCGCCGTCCTCGGCCGGCCCCGCGCCTCCCGCGCTCGAAGGAGTTCTCATGTCTCGTCAGTCCGTCATCGTGGCCGGTGCCCGCACCCCGATCGGCCGACTCCTCGGTGGTCTCAAGTCGCAGTCCGCATCGGACCTGGGCGGCGTCGCGATCAAGGGTGCGCTCGAGAGGGCCGGCATCACCGGCGACCAGGTCGAGTACGTCATCATGGGCCAGGTCCTCGGCGCCGGCGCCGGTCAGGTGCCCGCCCGCCAGGCCGCGTACAAGGGCGGCATCCCGCTCGACGTCCCGGCGATCACCATCAACAAGGTCTGTCTGTCCGGTCTCAACGCGATCGCGACGGCCGACCAGCTGATCCGCGCCGGCGAGTACGACGTCGTCGTCGCCGGCGGGCAGGAGTCGATGACCCAGGCGCCGCACCTCCTGAAGGGATCGCGCGAGGGATACAAGTACGGCGCACAGACGATCCTCGACCACATGGAGTACGACGGCCTCTGGGACGCGCTCACCGACCAGGCGATGGGCAAGCTCACCGAGTCGCGCAACGGCGAGGTCGACGCGCTCTCCCGCGAGGACCAGGACGCGTTCGGCGCCCGCTCGCACCAGCTCGCCGCCGCGGCGCAGAAGAACGGCGTCTTCGACGACGAGATCGTGCCGGTCGAGATCGCCGGACGTCGCGAGACCGTCACCGTGTCCACCGACGAGGGCGTCCGTGGCGACACCACCGCCGAGACCCTCGGCAAGCTGCGTCCCGCCTTCGCGAAGGAAGGCACCATCACCGCCGGCACCGCGTCCCAGATCTCCGACGGCGCCTGCGCGGTCGTCGTCATGGCCAAGGAGAAGGCCGAGGAGCTGGGCCTCACCTGGATCGCCGAGATCGGTGCTGCCGGCTACGTCGCCGGGCCTGACTCCTCGCTGCAGATGCAGCCGGCCAACGCGATCGTCAAGGCCTGCGAGAAGGAAGGCATCGCACCCTCCGACCTCGACCTGGTCGAGATCAACGAGGCGTTCGCCGCCGTCGGCATCGCCAGCCAGCGTGAGCTCGGCATCGATGAGGACAAGGTCAACGTCAACGGCGGCGCGATCTCGCTCGGTCACCCGATCGGCATGAGTGGAGCCCGTGTCGTGCTGCACCTGGCGCTCGAGCTCGCCCGGCGCGGTGGCGGCACCGGCGCAGCCGCGCTCTGCGGTGGCGGCGGCCAGGGCGACGCGCTGATCATCCGCGTCCCGCAGCGCTGACCGCGGCCCGGCGCCGTACGGAGGAGAGTGCCCGCTTGATGGCACGTCGTACGGTCGCCGTCGACGAGCTCGTGACCCGAGCCGTCGACGGCGACCCCCGCGCGGTGGCACGCCTGATCTCGCTGGTCGAGGACGCGTCAGCGCTCCTGCCGGAGGTCAGCGCCGCGCTCGCCCCGCACCTCGGTCGCGCCCAGGTCATCGGGCTCACCGGCTCGCCCGGCGTCGGCAAGTCGACGACGACCGGAGCGCTGGTCGCATCACTGCGAGCACAGGGTCGCAAGGTCGGCGTGCTGGCGGTGGACCCGACGTCGCCGTTCTCCGGCGGGGCGCTGCTCGGTGACCGCATCCGGATGCAGGACCATGCGGGCGACCCCGGCGTGATCATCCGGTCGATGGCCACGCGCGGGCACCTCGGCGGACTCGCCTGGGCGGCGCCGCAGGCTCTGCGCGTCCTCGACGCCGCCGGGTGCGACGTGATCCTGGTGGAGACCGTGGGAGTCGGGCAGTCCGAGGTCGAGATCTCGCGGCTCGCCGACACGACGGTCGTCCTCCTCGCGCCGGGGATGGGCGACGGCATCCAGGCGGCGAAGGCGGGCATCCTCGAGATCGCCGACGTCTACGTCGTCAACAAGGCCGACCGCGACGGCGCGAGCCAGGTGCGCCGCGAGCTCCGCGGCATGCTCTCTCTCACCCAGCGCCCGGACGGCGGATGGAAGCCGCCGATCGTCCTCACCGTCGCGTACCGGGAGGAGGGCATCGACGAGGTGGTCGCCGCCCTCGACGCGCACCTGGGGCACCTGCGCGAGTCCGGAGAGCTCGGGCGTCGCCGGCTGCGGCGGACCCGCGACGAGATCGAGACGGTGGCGACGACCGAGCTCCGGCAACGGTTCGAGGCGCTGCACGGCGACCGGCGGCTCGACGCGCTCGCTGCGGATGTCGTGGCCGGTCGCAGCGATCCCTTCGCCGCCGCGCGCGCCCTGCTCGGGGAGGTCTGAGCCGCTCCCGAACGGCCGCGGCTGCACGTTGCGGCGAGGTGACCGGAAGCATCGCGGCGCGCCTGGCCACACGCCCCCGCCGAATCCGCTATAAACGACCGAGAGTGTGCCCCAGCATTCTGCCCCCGAGAAAGGCAGCAGTGGTGAAAAAGGCGATTCAGGTCGTCCTGGTGATCTTCGTGATCTATTTCCTGCTCACGAACCCCACCGGTGCTGCCAACGCGGTCGAGCAGATCTTCAACTGGATCGTCGACGCCCTCGGCGCGATCGCTTCATTCCTCCAGTCGCTGCTGAACTGAAGGTCGTCCGGTGCTGCGTCAGGCCTTGCGCGTCGTGCCGGACCGCAACATCGGCAAGCACCTGCTCCTCGACGACGGCGAGCGCGTCAAGGACGTCGTGCGCCACCACTGGGTCTCTTTCGTCGGCCCGTACGCGATCGTGGCGGGTGGCGCGCTGCTGATCGTGCTGTTCCCGGTCATGCCGATCGATGCCGCGGGGTTCCTCGCGCTCGTCGGCATCGCCGTGATCGGGTACGGCATGTTCCGTGCCGCAGAACGGCACCTCGACGTCTTCGTGATCACCAACCACCGCGTGCTCAAGATCCGCGGTGTCTTCGAGGTGAAGGTCGCGACGATGCCGATGGCCCGAATCCTCGACATCACCGTCGAGCGCACGGTGCTCGGCCGGATCCTCGGCTACGGCCACTTCGTGTTCGAGTCCGCGGCGCAGGCTCAGGGACTGCGCGACATCCGGTTCATCCCGGACCCGCTCGAGCGCGACCGTACGATCCAGCGCGCGCTCGTCGCGGCCGGCCTCCGCGGCCCCGCACCGCGCTGACTCCGTCCCGCCCCCGCTCGGGGACGGGACGGACGCAGCTCAGACCTGGGCGTCCCGCTCCTGGGCGGCCAGGGCGCGCGCGAGGTCGGAGCGCCCCTCGCTGACGTAGCGGCGGGTGGTCGGATCGTGGTCCGCCCTGCTCTCGAGCCACGCGTCGACGGCCTCGAGGTCCTCGCTCCGCGGGTTCGCGCGGGGGAAGAAGCTCTCGAGGATCTCCGACGCCCGCCACACGCCCTTCTCGATGACCGTCTCGGCGACCTCGAGGTAGCGGGCGACGTACGGCGCGAGGAGCTCGCCCTGGCCAGGCTGCTGGAAGGCGCGCGCGATGCTGCGCTGGGTCTCGTTCGGGAGGTCGTCCCGGACGACGACCGCGTCCCAGGCGTACTCCTTCGCCGCGGCGTCCGGTCGCGACGCACGCGCACCGGCGGCCTTCTCCTGCCCCGCGATGGTGTTGTCGCGGGCGAGCTCGGCGTCGATCTCGGCGTCGCCGAACGCACCGGCACGCGCGAGACCACTGACGATGGCCCACCGCAGGTCGGTGTCGACCGCGAGACCCTCGGGCACGACGGAGCCGTCGAGCAGACCCGTCAGGTAGGCGATGGCGTCGGCCGAGGTGGCCGCACCGGCGTAGGCCCGGACGAACGCGAGCTGGTGGTCGGAACCCGCGGCGGCAGCGTCGAGGAGCCCTCGCACGCCCTGCTCCCACTGCGTGCCGAGCGCTTCGCGGTTGTCGGGCGCCGAGAACAGCGCGACCGCCGACCCGCCCTGGCGGAGCAGGGTCTGCACGGCCGTGAGGTCGGACTCCGTGCCGACCCCGGCGAGCACGATCGGGACGAACTGCCGCGCGGGCAGCTCGGCGTCGCGCAGCATGTCCCACGCGGCGCCCCAGCAGAGCGCACGCGCCAGCGAGTCGGGGAGGTCGGCGATCGAGGTCGTCAGCGTCTCCAGCGACCGCTCGTCCAACCGGATCTTGGCGTACGTGAGGTCGTCGTCGTTGAGGAGGACGAGGTCGGGCTGCTCCTGGCCGACCAGCGAGTCGACCTCGGTCAGCGCGCCCTCGATGTCGGTCTCGACCCGCGTCCGGCGGACGAGACCGGCGTCGGTGCGGTCGTAGAGGCCGATGGCGATGCGGTGACGGCGCAGGGTCGGGTACGCGTCGGCCGCGGTCTGCTCGACCGCGAACGACGTGAACGCGCCGTCGGCGTCGACCGCGAACCGCGGGCGCAGCGTGTTGACGCCCGAGGTCTGCAGCCACTCGTTCGCCCACGAGGTGAGCTCGCGGCCGGACGCCTCCTCGAGCTCGACGAGGAGGTCTCGGAGCTCGGTGTTGCCGTAGGCGTGCTTGGAGAAGTAGGCGCGGAGGCCGGCGAAGAAGTCCTTCTCACCGACCCACGCGACGAGCTGCTTGAGCGTCGACGCACCCTTCGCGTACGTGATGCCGTCGAAGTTGGCCTCGACCGCGTGCAGGTCGTAGTTGTCCGCGGCGATCGGATGCGTCGAGGGCAGCTGGTCCTGGCGGTACGCCCAGTTCTTGCGCTGGTTCGTGAACCCCGTCCAGGCGCCGGTGTACTTGGTGGCGTTGACCTCGGCGTGGTGCGACGCGAACTCGGCGAACGACTCGTTGAGCCACAGGTCGTCCCACCACTTCATGGTCACGAGGTCGCCGAACCACATGTGCGCCATCTCGTGAAGGATCGTGTTGGCGCGCGACTCGTACGCGGCATGCGTCTGGCGGCTGCGGAAGATGTACTCGTCGCGGAACGTCACCGCTCCGGCGTTCTCCATCGCGCCCATGTTGTACTCCGGGACGAACGCCTGGTCGTACTTGCCGAAGGGGTAGCCCATCTCGAAGACGCCCTCGAAGAAGCCGAAGCCCTGCTTGGTGATCTCGAAGATCTCGTCGGCGTCGACGTGCTCACGCAGGCTCTTGCGCACCTGGATACCGAGCGGGATCGCGCCGTACTCGCCCTTGTAGGTGTCGGTGATCGTGTCGTACTCACCGGCGATCAGCGCGGTGATGTAGGTCGACATGCGCTTGGTCTCGGCGAACTCCCAGCGGCTGACGCCGGCGCGGAGGTCGGTGGGCTCGGGCGTGGGGGAGTTCGAGACGACGGTCCACCCGGTGGGGGCGTCGATCGTGAAGGTGAACGTCGACTTGAGGTCGGGCTGCTCGAAGGTCGTGTAGACGCGACGGGCGTCGGGGACCTCGAACTGCGTGTAGAGGTAGACGCGGTCGTCGGCCGGGTCGACGAAGCGGTGCAGGCCCTCGCCGGTGCGCGAGTAGGGGAGACGGGTCTCGACCCGGAGCTCGTTCTCGGCGGCGAGGTCGGTCAGCGCGATGCGGCTGTCCGCGTACGCCGACGCGTCCAGCTCGGCGCCGTTCAGCCAGATCTTCGGGTCGCGCGCGTCGACCAGGTCAGCGAACGTCGACGCGCCCGGCTCCTTGCACGAGAAGCGGACGACGGTGGTCGACCCGAACTCGGTGGCGGAGAGAGTGAGGTCGAGGTCGACGGCGTAGTGGTGGACGTCGAGGAGCGCAGCCCGCTCCTGCGCTTCGGCACGCGTGAGGTTGGTTCCTGGCATGTGGCCCATCCTGTCACTCGGGCGGTGGGCGGGGCCACGGCGGTTTCGACGCGCGGCGCTCGCTAACCGTCCGACGGCCGCGGCGCCACCTCCCGCGCGTACGCCGCGGGAGGGGTGCCGACCACCTCGGTGAAGCGCCGTACGAGATGCGCCTGGTCGCTGAAACCGAGGTCGGCAGCGAGCACGGCCCACTCGACGGCGTCGCCCGACCGGGCGGCGGCCGCGGCGTCGAGCAGCCGGAACCGCTGCACGACCCACTTCGGCCCCACCCCGACGTACGTGGCGAACTCCCGCTGGAGCGTGCGCAGGCTGACCCCGGCGTACGAGGCGAGAGCGTCCGCGCGCGTCACGGTGCGGTCGGTCTCGGCGTGCTCGACGACCGCCCGCACCTCGTACGCCCGGGGGTCGGGCTCAATCCCGACCGCACCCAGGTACGCGGTGAGCGCCGCCGCCATCTCCTCGTCGGTGGCCTCCGGTGCCAGGATCGTCGCTGCGTACGGGCGGTCGTCGACGCCGAGCACGTCGCCTGCCGGCAGGAGCTGGTCGTACAGGTCGGCGACGTCGCCGCGGAGGTACGCGTGGAAGCCACCCGGGACGAACGACGCGCCCAGGACGTGGCCGCGCCCGGCCAGGGTGCGCGTGAACAGCCGTGGGATCACGCCGTGCACGAGCAGCCGCCCCTGCTCCGCGGCCAGGTGCACCCGCGGCTGTGGCACCACTGCCTGCTCGTACGGCTCCTCGACCTCCCACCGGACCCGCCAGAGGTAGTCGACACCGTCGAGACCCGACGGCGCATCGATCCGGCGCACGTCGATCGGCTCGGCGCGTCCGACGATCGCCTGCGGATACCCCTCCGGCTCCTGCATGCCACCACCCTAGGAGGTGGCGCGTTTGTTCAAGACCGGTCGTGCCGCTCACGACGAGCATCGGTGGCATGACCTACGAGAAGCAGGCAGTGGCGACGTTCCAGGTGGCGAGCTGGGAGGAGTCGGTGGTCGAGGACATCGACGGGTCCGGCAGCGAGATGAACGGGGTGTACTACCCAGATCGCGGCATCACCCGCGCGACCGTCCGGTACACGTACGCCGGTGACATGGAGGGCGAGGGCGTCGTCCAGTACCTGATGACGTACAAGCCCGGCGACGCCCCGATCCTCGCGGTCGAGCGGTTCACGGGATCGATCGGCGGGCACGAGGGCACCTGCGTGATCCTCCACCGTGCCTCCCACGACGCGATGACCGTCACCGATGCTGCCGAGGTGGTCGAGGGGATGGGCACTGGTGGCCTCGAGACGCTGCGCGGCGAGGGGACGCCCGAGGTCGACGGGCACAGCGACGAGGGCTACCGGTTCGTCCTGCGGTACACGGTCTGAGCGAGCCCGGGACATCTTCATCGGTCTCGCACTGCTCGCCTTCGCGGTCCGGGTCGCCGTCGTACGCCCGGCGCCGTGGGAGCCGTCACACGGTTCCTGGGGACCGACTCGGGCAGGATGGGGGCATGGCCCTGCCCTTCGCGCAGTCGCGGCGCTCCACCGTCGGCATCGAGTGGGAGCTCGCTCTCGTCGACGCCGACACGGGCGACCTCCGGCAGGTCGCCCGTACGGTCCTCGACGCGCTCGCCGGGCCCGACGGCTCGCCCCACCCGCACGTCCACCAGGAGCTGCTGCTCAACACCGTCGAGATCGTGTCCGGTGTCCACGAGCGGGTCAGCGACGCGGGCAGCGACCTGCGCAGGAGCATCGATCTGGTCCGCGGGGTCACGGGGCCGTTGAGGGTCGAGCTGATGTGTGCGGGGACCCACCCGTTCGCCCAGTGGGACCACCAGAAGGTCACCGACAAGGAGCGCTACAACACGCTCATCGACCGCACCCAGTGGTGGGGGCGCCAGATGCTCATCTACGGCGTCCACGTCCACGTCGGCATCGAGGACCGGGCGAAGGTCCTGCCGCTGATGCGTGCCGTCCTCGCGTACTTCGGCCACCTCCAGGCACTGTCGGCGTCGTCGCCGTTCTGGGGTGCGAAGGACACCGGGTACGCCTCCAACCGCGCGCTGATGTTCCAGCAGCTCCCGACGGCGGGGCTGCCGTTCCGGCTCGACGCATGGTCCGACCTCGAGCAGTACACCGACGACATGCTCCACACCGGCGTGATCGACGACTTCAGCGAGGTGCGGTGGGACATCCGGCCGTCGCCTCGGTTCGGCACGCTGGAGGTCCGGATCTGCGACGGTACGCCGACGCTCACCGAGCTCCTCGCGATCGCTGCGCTCACCCAGTGCCTCGTGGACCACTTCTCGTCCGAGCTCGACGCCGGACGGGAGCTCCCCGACCTGCCGCAGTGGTTCCTCCAGGAGAACAAGTGGCGCTCCGCCCGGTACGGGATGGACGCGATCCTGATCCTCGACGCCGACGGCGACGAGGAGCTGGTGACCACCGACGTACGCCGGCTCCTCGAGGTCCTCGCGCCCACGGCCGAGCGGCTCGGGTGCACCGACGAGCTGGCGGACATCGAGACGATCCTCACCGGCGGTGCCTCGTACCAGCGGCAGCGCGAGGTCGCGCGTCGGCACGACGGTGACCTGCAGCCGGTGGCGTTCGCCCTCGTCGAGGAAATGCACGCCGGTCGCCCGTTGTTGTGACGGAGAAGGCTTCTGCTGCGCCGGCACCCCGCCGGCACCCCCGACCGAGAGGTGAGCATGTCCAAGACCGTCGACATGTGGTTCGATCCGCTGTGCCCGTGGGCCTGGATGACGTCGCGCTGGCTCCTGGAGGTGGAGCAGGTCCGCGACGTCGAGGTGCGCTTCAACGTGATGAGCCTGTCGGTCCTCAACGAGGGTCGTGACGACCTGCCGGAGAAGTACCGCGAGATGCTCGACCGCGGATGGGCGGGCGTGCGCGTCGCCACCGCCGCTGCGCAGAAGCACGGTGACTCCGTGCTGCGCGACCTCTACACGGCGATCGGCACCCGGGTGCACCCCGGTGGCCGCGCCCTCGACCGCACGGTGCTCGCCGAGGCGCTGGCCGAGCT